>NZ_JBHFQG010000003.1:0-223516 GCF_041949975.1 Alteribacillus sp. JSM 102045
ATCAAAAAACAGCTGATCATCCAACGCGTCAATCATCCCGCTTACAATGCGGGCGACATGATCTTCGGGAATTAAATCCGAAAAATCCATAGGAAGATACAGCTGATTCATGGTATACTCTTGGAAAGTGACCTTTTGGTTACTCATAAAAAAATCGCCTTCTTTCGTTAATGGGTTGTGGTGACTTCATTATACCGAAAGAGGCGATTTTTTTGTATGTTAAATAGGAAAAAGGGGCTGTCAAAAGGTCATTTTTTCATAACCTTTTGATACAGCCTCCAATTTATTCCAATACGAAATAATAGGCTATTTTTAACATACTTTGTTTTCCCAACCGTAGTTGAAATACACTTCGTTTCCACGGGCAACGCTTCAGCCTGCGAGGTCTTCAGCCGTTGCTGTTCCCGCAGGGAGTCTACGTGTATTTCAACTATAAATTTACGCTTTAAAAACAACACTCTTTTAAAAAGCAGCCCCAATAATAAAAAGAAACCGCTCCTCAACAAAAATAACCACAGAGTAAAATCGAAAAAAAGAGGCTATCCCTAGGGTGAAAAAACCCTTTTGAACTGCCCCCTTTTCTTAAATAGTTACGGCGTATAATCAACGCCTTCCGTATAATTGTTGTTCGCATTCCATAATAGGAACTCATCAATACCCTGCTCATTTAACGCCCTGATTTGATCTTCCACTTCTTCTACGCCGTATGGTTTATAATTCCCTGATCCCAGCCAGCTGGCGGTGAAATCCTGGATCCACGGCCTGGATTCAGGCGGCTCCTGAAGGCTGTCTAAAATTTCGTTTTCGACTTTAGCATATTCTTTCGTTAGCTCATATGGATGAAGATCTGGTTTGTCAATACCAAAATACGGTGTCCAATGACTTGGATAAATCATAGAAGAAATAATATCTACATTATCCGAAATTTTAGAGAAGTTCTGTCCTATCCCTGGTGCCTGTTCAAGAGTTGCCGAATAGCCGAAAATATCAACGGAAACATCGACATCAAATTCTTTTTGCAGCTCTTCTCTTGCATATTCTACAAATTTGGTAACAGCTATTACACGCTGCTGAACGTTATTTCCTTCTTTTCCAAAGTCTCCTCTAGAGTACTCCAGGTCCTCATCGCGCTTTTCAAAACCTTCTGGAAAACGGACATAATCAAATTGGATTTCTTTAAACCCAAGCTTTGCCGCTTCTTTGGCGATCTTCACGTTATAGTCCCACACATCTTTCACATATGGATTGACAAATGATTCTCCGCTTCCATTTTTCCAGACATCTCCATTATTTTTAAACGACCACTCTGGTTTTTGTTCCGCTAAAACAGTATCTTTAAAAACGACAATTCGTGCAATTGGATAAACATCGTGCTCTTCTAAAGTATCCATCATTTCATTCGGATCACTAATCATGTTTTTCCCTATATCAGGCAGATCGACTTCATCCTTCGGGTCGAAGGTAAGATTGCCGTAGTCATCTTTAATATCAATAACCATTGCATTTAGATCTGTCGAGTCTGTTAGATCAAGCAAATTCTGAAATCGTTCGCCTCCAGCAGAATGACCGGTAACATAAATACCCCGCACTCCATCTTCAGGATAAGTAAAATCATGCCCGCTGTCATAATAAAATCGTGACATATTTTCTTCTAATTCTTTATTGACCGCATCATATGTCTTTTTATGTTTATGGTATGTAATGGTTTTATGCTCTTCCCCCTGCGTATCATAAGTTAGAAATAATCCTCCAGCAGCAACAACACATGCAGCCCCGCACGCAATCAAGAATTTTTTCATTTTCCCCAGCCCTCTCTTACAATAATCTCTATAAATTTCGTTTCTTCCCGCCCCGAAAAACTCATCATTTTTCATAATTTTTTACATCTGTGTATTCTGTTTGTAATCTTCTCGTATTAATTATACATATAATAACAATTTTCACCAATAGTTCCAGCGTAAAAAATGGAAAGTTTTTTAAGTTCCTACTATATTCCTGCTTTCTTCACACCTTATTCATATACTTTGACATTCAAATTCTTTATACTTTACCTATGTTCCTATATTTGAGCAGAATTGGAGGGAATGTTTGTGCACCACAACTTGCGTTCATTTATAAAACAATTAAAAAAAGAAAAAGAAATTGTGGAAATAAAAACGGAAACCGATCCTTATCTAGAGATCCCGGAAATACATAGAAGAGTCATTGATGAACAAGGTCCCGCCCTTTTGTTTACAAACGTAAAAGGATCGAAAACCCCAGTTGTCACAAATTTATTTGGGACTTCCCGCCGGGTCGATATGGCGTTTGGGCCAAAACCCGAAGCTTTTGTCAAACAAGCAGTAGGTGCGATAGATACACTTGTGCCGCCAACCCCTACATCAATGTGGAAGGAAAAGAGTCTTTTTAAACAGCTTATGCGGATGGGAATAAAAAATCTCCCTAAAAGCAAATCTCCTGTACGACAAATTGAAACAGAATCCTTCAGTATGAAAGACCTTCCAGCTCTGACTACCTGGCATCATGACAGCAATCCATTCGTCACACTGCCGCTCGTTTACACAGAGCTCCCAGAAGAAAACGAGCATAACCTGGGCATGTACCGTATTGAAATAAAAGAGCCAAAAAAAACAGGTATGCATTGGCAGATTCATAAAGGCGGCGGATTTCACCACCATGTTGCCGAAGAAAAAAATGAAGCTCTGCCTGTCACACTGTTTATCGGAGGACCGCCGGCATTAATTGTATCTGCTATCGCTCCTCTTCCTGAAGCTGTTCCTGAGCTTTTATTTGGCTCGCTGCTTCTTGATAACAAGCTTCCAATGACAGAGGTGCCAGACCATCCTCACCGGCTGCTTGCAGAAGCAGAATTTGCTTTTGGAGGAGAAGTACCGCCGCATATCCGCGAACCGGAAGGTCCATTCGGAGATCATTACGGCTACTATTCGCTTGCCCATGACTTCCCCGTCTTTCAAGTGCGGAAAATGTGGAGAAGAAAAGATGCCATTTATCCGGCAACCATTGTAGGAAAGCCTCGTCAGGAAGATTATTTTATCGGTGAATATTTACAGCGCTTGATGAGCCCTATTTTTCCTGTCGTCATGAATGGGGTAAAAGATCTGTGGACCTATGGAGAAACTGGTTTTCATTCGCTCGCAGGAGCCGTTGTCCGTGAATCTTATTATAAAGAAGGGCTCGCTCATGCTTTGCGGATTTTGGGGGAAGGACAGCTGACATTAACGAAATTCTTAATGGTAACCGACAAACCAGTGGAGCTTGCTCATTTTAAAGAATTAATAGAAGCTGTGCTCGAACGCTTTCGGCCTGAGCGTGATCTGCTCATCTTAAATGATACGTCGATGGATACACTCGATTACACCGGCCGCTCATTTAATGTCGGTTCTAAAGCCATTATGACAGGGCTTGGAGAACCTTTCAGAGAATTAAGCCGTCAATATAGAGGAGGAGACATTCCCGGTATTACGAAAGTGAAGCCTTTTGCCGGCGGCTGCCTGGTTATTTCCGGAGCATCGTATGAAGAGGATGAAAACCTGGCCTCTCATCTGCTTGAAGCCGCAAAAGAGCAGCTCGCTGACTGGCAGATGGTGTTTTTGGTCGATGATGCGGATATTGCTCATTCGCAAAGCACTTTCTTATGGACCACTTTCACCCGCTTTGACCCCTCTTATGACTTGTATGCAGAAGCTGATATTTTAAGAAACAACATTCGTTATAAAGGGCCAATCATCATCGATGCGAGAATGAAACCTTTCTATCCGGATGAAGTAGAACCGCGCGAGGACATCGTAAAAAAAGTAGATGAAAGATGGAAAGAATACCGCATTAAAATGTAAATGCAGACAAATATTCCTCTTGCTTTTCATAGATTGAATCGTTATAATAGTGGGAATATATTCAGATAACGAAAGTGCAGGAGGGATGATAATGAGACGCGTGACATTAGAACAAATATTTGAGCATCCTATTACGCAAAAATACGTAAAACGAGCAGGACTTGCTCATGCTATAGCTACCTCTTATCATGCTTTCCGGCTTGCGAAGCAAAAAGGAGTAAATCCAGAGCTTGC
This sequence comes from Alteribacillus sp. JSM 102045, assembly GCF_041949975.1. Lineage (NCBI taxonomy): Bacteria > Bacillati > Bacillota > Bacilli > Caryophanales > Bacillaceae > Alteribacillus > Alteribacillus sp. JSM 102045. Next base: position 4,089 of record NZ_JBHFQG010000003.1, read on the forward strand.
TGTAAAAGCTGCGTTTTTGCATGATATGGGACACTACACATGGTATCGTAATGGCGAATGGGATTTTGAGCTTTATAAAGAAAACGATATACATGCCATTAAAGGAGCCGAACGTGCTCACAAGTTATTGGTCCGGCTGGGAGAAGACCGGAAAAATGCAAAAGAAATTGCACTGGCCGTGCTTTTGCATACCGATTCTTATTTGCCAAAAGGAGAGCTCTACCGCAATAAACTGCAGCAAATCGTTGCAATGGCAGATGAAATGGATGAAGAGCCTTCCGGCAAGCATCATTACCGAACTATTTCTGACAGCAGAGCCAGAAAGAAAATTGCACAACTAGATGAAATGATTGATCAGGAATTAGTGGCAGAAACGTATCAGCAAACCAGTGAAGTGTAATGAATGAGCATAACCATCTGTATCCGGATGGCGGGCTGTCCCGCTCCGGAAAACATATATCTTACGAACGGAAAACCGAATAAAGGGGTTTCCGTTTTTTGTGCAGACTTTAAGTTGGCAGCAGCACATCGGCTGCAGCCATTGTGAAGTGCCTGGTATTCAAATGTTATCAATGCAAGCTTCTTTTACTGCAAAACTTGTAAAAACATAATTTCCTAAACAATGAAAAAAGAACCTCCGCAATATTTTGCAGAGGTTCCTTTAAAACGATTTAATGTTATTGCTCTTGCTCCTTCACATATTGATAAAGAGCACTCATATCTTTATCTCCGTATCCCTTGTCCTTGGCTCGCTCTAACATTTGCAGCACATTAGGACCGGCCGATAACGAAACGTCGGACTCACCTGCCATTTCTCTTGCCAGCCCAAGATCTTTTAATAGCAGCTGAAGAGCAAAACCTGGTTCATCTTTATTTTGGGAAATGAACTGGCTGTAGTGGCGGTCAAAAATCTTGCTCTGCCCAAAACCATTGCTTAAAACGTTATAAACTAGATCATGGTCGAGTCCGGATTTTTCCGCTAAATATAAGGTTTCCCCTACTGCCGCTGTGTGAAGGCCAACCATATACTGATTCAGAAGCTTGACTTTCGTTCCCTGTCCAATCGGCCCGCAATGCGTAATATTTCCTCCAACGACATCAAAGAATTCTTTTGCTTCCTCGAATACTTCTTCCTTCCCGCCGACCATTATTGCAAGCGTACCGGCTTGCGCCCCGGTCGTGCCCCCGCTTATAGGAGCGTCAAGATAACGGACGCCTTTTTCGTACGCAGCACTTTCGATACGTGTATGTAATGATGGCGAAACCGTACTAAAATCAATAATCAAAGAACCTGCATCTGTATACTCGAGCACCCCGTTTTCTCCGAGGATGATATGCTCCACGTCGTCCGGCATAGGCAGACATGTCATTACCACATCCACTGCTTTAACAAGCTCTGCCATTTCCAAACCGGCTTTGCCGCCGAATTTTTCAAATGTTTTTTCTTTTCCTTTCGAACGGTTAAACCCGTATACTTCGTAACCCGCTTTTACAAGGTTTTGTGCCATAGGCATTCCCATATTGCCAAGCCCGATAAAGCCCAGCTTTTTCATCTTACCGCCTCCTTACGACCAATTATCGGAAACCATATTCCACTCGTGAATATCGTAGTCGCGTGCTCCTTCCATAACAAAAGGATCCTGCTTCACCAATTCCTCTGCTTGTTCGTACGTTTCTGTCCGGTAAATCACAAGACCGCCTGCTCCATCTTCAAATCGGCCGTATGCCGCAATGTTTCCCTCTTTGTGATGCTTTTGGAGGAATTCAAGGTGAGCCGGACGATGCTTTTGGCTCAGTTCCTGATCTTTCATCGGTAATAAAGCTGCAAATAGTTTCATATTTAGTCGTCTCCTTTAAGAAAAATAGATTTATCACCATACAAAATTTGATATAACTCTTGCAAATTCCTGCTTTCTAGCAAAAATTTTGAAAACTTTCTCGCTTGCTTATTCTTTGTGTAGAAAAGTTAATATCAAAAACAATATAAAGCTTATAAAAAGAATAGACCCGCCAGTGATGTAAAACAAAAGCGTAAACAATTCCGGCAGCTGAATAGGTGCTGCCATGTGCAGCCACATACCTGCTGTTAATCCAATCGAACCGATAATGGCCGTCCATACATGAATGGCAGCTAATGTGCTTTTCTTTTGATAGAAAATTTTATAGTATACAGCCCAGGCAAATAAACTAAGCCACCGACTACTAAAATAAGAGCATGAATGGGACGGAAGGCATAGGAACCCGCCTCTACCATGTGAGATCCTAAAACCACCCCCGCCACTGAAAATATCGCAGAACACTTTAAAACACCTGACTGTAATTGTTTTTCAATTTGTTTCTCACCCCTTATCCACTTTATAATCGCTTTCTGGAATTGATTATACTAGCTCTTGAATGCTGCAAAAGAAACAATTTTCTGAACAATACAATTTCCTTATGAACAGGTGCTTTGCCAAGTCCTCCTGCACTTGCTGCAGATGGGTATATCCTGCTGGCAAAGAAGTAATACACCCCTTCCCCAGCAGTTTTCGCCCATTAAGAACGATTGCGGTCTGCAACTTTCACCAGCTGCTTTCCAATATTCTCCCCTCGGAACAAACCAATAAAGGCAGAAGGAATTTGGTGGAAGCCTTCTACAATATTCTCTTCATAAGTGAGCTTGCCTTCCCGGAGCCATCGGCCAAGATCTCTGGCTCCTTCTTTATATTGACTGCTGTAATCTCCTATTAAAAATCCTTTTACAAGAGCACGAGTTTTAATTAATTGAGGCTGGATACGCGGACCTAAATCAGGTTCTGTATTATTGTAAGAAGAAATAGCTCCGCATACCGGCATGCGGGCGAATGTATTAAATTGGCTGATCACGGCATCTGAAATCTCCCCGCCCACGTTATCAAAATAAACATCGACTCCTTCTGGGCATGCTTGTTTCAATGCTGATTTTATACTGTTTTCTGTCTTATAATTAATTGCTTCATCAAAGCCAAGCTGCTCTTTTAAATAGGCAATCTTTTCGTTGGTGCCAGCAATGCCAACAACCCGGGCGCCTTTAATCTTTGCAATTTGACCGGCTGTGGAACCAACCGCGCCAGCAGCCCCTGAAACGACGACTGTCTCCCCTTCCTTTGGCTGACCGATGTCTAAAAGCCCAAAATAAGCAGTCAGCCCCGGCATGCCAAGTATCCCCAGGTGCGTACTGATTGGAGCCGCATCTGGGTCAATGCTGCGGATTTCATTAGATCGGGCTGTCGAGAATTCCTGCCAGCCAAGATGTCCAATGACAATATCTCCTTCGTTGAATTCATCTGCTTTTGATTGGATGACTTCGCCGATTACTCCGCCAGTTATTACTTCTCCTAACGGAAAAGGGGTGACATAAGATTTTCCCTCTCTCATCCGTCCTCTCATATAAGGATCCACAGAAACATACAACGTACGGACTAATACCTCGTTTTTCTCCGGTTCAGGTATATCCGTCTGTTTGAATTCAAAAGTGTCCATATTAGGTATGCCTTGCGGACGTTTTGCAAGAATGATTTGTTCGTTTTTACGCGTCATGCTAAGCTCTCCTTTTTTTCAATTTTGACCGTACTACTTCACTATAACAGCTGTTTACTGAATATTCCAAACATAAAGCTTTTGCTTTTTTCTGCTTGACCAATATATAACCTCATGATAAAATTTTAGAGAAAAAAAGGGGAGTAGCGTCCGATAGGATAAACGAATCGTCATGACAGCGTCTCGTAACGCTCGGTTCGTTTGGCTTTACGCGAGATAAAGCACGCAAGACCTTTTTATGAGAACCTTGCTATGTCTTTTTAGCAGGATTGTCATAAAAAGGTCTTTTTTTGTGCGCTGGCCAGCGTTACTGCAGTTACGTATTTCTCAAATAAAAAAAGTTTCATTTAAATGGGCATGTAAATAAAGGAGAGATGGTTGTGCTATTTTTATATTTTTTTCTTGCTGCTGCCGTAACGGTCGCTGCTGCGGTTAAGCTGTCTACGTATGCTGATGTTATCAGTATGAAGTCTAAATGGGGCGGCATGATGGTGGGAACGATTCTGCTTGCGGGGGCAACGTCGCTGCCTGAAGTAACAACCAGTTTAACAGCTGTTGCTTTAAACAACCCCGACATTGCAGTAGGTAATGTACTCGGAAGCAACATGTTTAACTTGCTGATCATTGCGGCGTTTGATTTATGCTACAGAAAAGAAAAGCTGTTTTCGAGAACCTCTGTGTCGCACACCTATACAGCGTCTCTAGGAATCTTTCTTTCCTTCATGGTGCTGTTTGCTTTATTTATTCGTACAGATCTTTCGCTGTTTGGTATTGGTCTCGATGCTTTATTGATACTAGCTGCTTATGGATTAGGCATGTATGTTATTAATAAAACCAGCAAAGAAGACATTCCTTCTGAAGAAAAAGAGGAAGAACTCAGCCCGGCTTATGCTCTTTCGCTTCGCCACGCCAAAATAGGCTTTTTCGTCGCTGCTGTTATTATTTTGATTGCGGGATCCTTTCTCACCATTACGGGGGATAAAATTGCGGTCGTCACCGGGCTTGGCTCAAGCTTTGTTGGAAGTTTTCTTATCGCTGCTTCTACTTCTCTTCCGGAAGCCATTGCAGTGCTGATTGCGCTGCAGCTGCAAAATCATAATCTAGCGCTTGGTTCTATTCTTGGCAGCAACCTTTTTAACATGATTTTACTAGCTGTCAGTGATGCTGCTTATTTTTCAGGACCAATTATTGCAGCGTCGAGCAGCTCCCACCAAATTACGGCAACAGCCGTAACTATTTTAGCTGCTATCGTCTTGTTTTCGATCGTCCGCGGACGAAAACAGTTTTTCCGCCTCTACACATGGCCATCCGCTTTACTGGTTGTCATTTACTTTATCTCAAGCTATCTCATTTTTATTTATTAAAAAACAGGCAGGAGCTGCTATTCAGCGAAGCTCCTGCTTTTTACTATTTTAAGAAATTATATGCTTACGAAATGTGGATAACTATCACCATATGGTTTGATCCGCGTCTAGCTTCAGCCCCAGCCTCTCGGAGGCCCAAGACGGTTTAAGGAACTTTTGCTAGAATCGCAAACATCGTGTTCGCAACGCAGAAGTCACCACATCCTGTGGAAGTAAGAGCGCCTTTACTGTCTGGAGAACATTGACCTGCAAGGCTGACCAGGGCGCTTGCGCTTTTGTGTCTTATTCTGATTCTTCATCTATCGCTTGCCGCAAATTTTCCATGGTTTCTTTTCTATGCTCGTTTTTTTCTTCAATTTGCTTCATTTCTTCTTCGTTTAAAGCTTGTCCGTGTTCTTTTGCAAATTCTGTTGTACGGTTCAGATTTTCCTCTGTATCTTCTATGATTTTTCTAATTTCTTCTTCCCGATTTGCCCGAGGCCGGTCGTTTTTGTGCGTCATTTTACTCCTCCTTTTTTCACTTTGAAAGTAGTATGCTTCGTGGGAGGAAGAAGTATGCACGAAAAAGATAGTTTGATGCTCCGGACATGAACACAGAAATAATGTCTGATTCCTCTGCCCTTATAGTGACCTATCTACAACCCCAGCGCGCCCTCGATTTTACTCCGATCAATCGGTCCATAATACGTATCCATTACAATCCCATTTTCATCCAATAGAAAAGAAACAGGCACACCGGTTACGCTGAAGGCTTCAATTCCTTTTCCTTCCTCATCCATTAACACAGGCATTGATAGCTGTGCTCTCTGTACAAACTGCTTTACATCATCCTTACTGTATTCCTGGGTGGTTGCATTAATGGCGACAATATTTAAGTTTTCTTTTTGTTCCTCATAATATCTGGACAGATTCGGAAGCTCTTCCTGGCAAATGCCGCACCAGCTTGAAAAAAAAGTAAGCAGTACCGGCTTGCCTTTAAATGTATCTACACTGTACGTTTGGCCGTCCAAACCAGGAAGCTCCAAAGACGGTGCCTGGTGTCCGGTTTGAACGACAGGATATCCAGCTGCACCCTGAACAGCTTCTTTTGATGGATTTTGAGAAGCCTGATAAAATAAACCAGTAAGTAAAATAAGACCGCATAACGATAAAAACATCAGTCTTTTACGAAAGTAATTCATAGAAATATCTCCTTTCGTTCATTGTTTCTTCTCGGGAGGTGGTAAAGTGTTTGTGCTCCTTCGCACCATTTTATATATATTAACGGCGGCCATTGCTTTAACTGTTCTTTTATCCTCCCGATTTAATAACATAGCAGAATGGCTGCTTGCTGTGCTGTTACTGGTGGCCGTCCCGGTATTTGCCGTGTATTTGGGCTGGAAACACTGCTCGTAAAGCGTGATGCTTGGTAATGGAGATAATGATTTCGGCACTGTTTGTTTCCTGGATATAACGCAGCCGCCGTTTGGCCCGCTCTTTTTCTAAAGGATGCAGCAGCAGTTCTTCAGCCTTATAACGAACTTCCAATGGGGTTTTTGCCCAATAAGCAGCTTGTACATTTGTTAAACACCGGGCATTGTGTTCTTCATGCCCTGGCAGCGGGGAATAAACCAATATTGGAACTTCGCATAGAACTGCTTCTGCCATTGTCATTCCGCCTGCTTTACTAATTAATAGATCTGCAGCATTTAAATATTCCTTAAAACTATCTGTAAACGGCAATACATGAATATCATGTTTGTCAGAAGACACATCAAATTTCCAATGGCTCGTACCGCTTACCATTACTATCGTAGAAGGAACTTTCAATTTCTTAAGTTCTTCTCCCACTTTACGATACGGAAAAAGGCCTTCTCCTCCACCGCAGACTAATAATAATGGCTTTTTAGGGTCCCAGCCGTTTTTCAGACAGCATTCTTTTTTAGATAACAGCCTGTCCCCTATTTCAACTGGAATACCAGCTGGAAAAACTGTTTGGTCCTCCCGTGCCCACTTTGTGTCTTCTACCTCAGAGACAAATATTCCATTCACAGCAGGGTGGCCAGCTAGGGGAGACGTCCAATAATCAGTGGATACACTGTAAAGCGGGACAGATAAATTTTTACGTTTTTTCACTTCACCTGCTAAAGCTGTTAATAAGGGATGAACAGAAAACACGATATCCGCCTGCAATGCTTGTTCGATTTGTTTTTGATACATATGAGACAAACCGGTGACCACAGCAGATAGAGATTGCTGCTGTTTAGGGAGCACTAGCTTTCTCCAGGCCCCTGGAATTGAAAAAAGCAGTCCGCCGTATACTTTTTTACTCATTTTATATAAAGAACAGGTGCTCATTTCGAGCGGCCGTATGACAGAAGCGGTGTCTTTGTGAGCAATGATTGTCTTTTTTAACAGGAGCGCTGCTTGGTTATGGCCGTTACCGTATGAAGCTGTCAAAACATGAAAATGCATGCCCTCGTCTCCTCCGCTTGTTTGCCATAGTATATGCGCGCGTTTATAGAGACATGCATCCTGCAGGTCGAGCGGTTTACTCCGCTCTCTACTTTCGATATGATGTATAAGAGAAAAAGAGAGAATTGAAGAAGTTACAGGATACATAGAAAGGAATGGAATAGAAATGAAGAGAGTTTTCTCAGGAATTCAACCGAGCGGCACGCTGACGCTTGGAAACTACTTAGGAGCGCTTAAACACTTTGTTGGCATGCAGGATGATCATGAATGCTTTTTTTGTATTGTCGACCAGCATGCAATTACCGTTCCCCAGGATAAAATAAAATTACGGCAAAACATACGGAGCCTCGCTGCCTTATATTTAGCGACTGGTATTGATCCTAAGAAATCCACTTTGTTTATTCAATCAGAGGTTCCCGCTCACGCCCAGCTTGCCTGGATTATGCAATGCGTCTCTTATATTGGTGAACTAGAACGCATGACGCAGTTTAAAGATAAATCGGAAGGAAAAGCAGCGGTCTCTTCTGCATTGTTGACATATCCTCCATTAATGGCCGCTGACATATTATTGTACAATACAGATATTGTTCCTGTCGGCGAAGACCAAAAGCAGCACCTGGAGCTGACTAGAAACCTTGCTGAACGTTTTAATCACAAATACAACGATATCTTTACCGTGCCAGAGGTTCAAATACCAAAGGTCGGCGCACGGATTATGTCTCTTCAGAATCCGGTGAAAAAAATGAGCAAATCCGATGAGAATCAAAAAGCGTTTATCTCCATGCTCGATGATGAAAAAACCATCATTAAAAAAATTAAAAGTGCTGTGACAGACTCTGAAAATGAAATACGTTTTGACCGGGAATACAAACCGGGCGTTTCTAATTTAATGTCTATTTTATCGTTATCTACTGGTAAAACGCTGGAGGAGATTGAAAAAGATTTTAGCGGAAAAGGGTATGGAGACTTTAAACAAGAGGTCGCTGAAGCCACAGCTGAACTGCTGCGCCCGATCCGTGCGCGGTATGAAGAATTGATTCAATCCGAAGAGCTTGATGAGATTTTAGACGAGGGGGCAGAACGTGCCAACCGCGCCGCTTTCAAAACGTTGAAAAAAGCGGAACGCGCGATGGGACTCGGCCGGAAAAGAAAATAGACAGAACAAAAGCGCAAGCGCCCTGGTAAGCCTCGACAGGTAAATATTCTCCAGGCAATAAAGGCGCTCTTTGCCTTTAATGACTGGAAGTTATTTAACCCCGAGAGGCTGGGCGCTGAAGCTAGACGCTAATCAAACAGTAGGGAGATAGTTATCCACAATTCGAAAAATATAATTTCCTAAACAATTAAAAAACGGAGGTAAGATCGCCTCCGTTTTTTTTATGATGGTTGTAAATCCTCGTGGATCCATGTTCCGTTATTTTAAAAAAAGCCTTCCTTTAAGGGGGTTTCGCGGACATGAGTTCCGCTATACGCCGATATTTAGGCGATATTAGTCAATTTAACAAGCAATAACGGTGAGGGGCCGCTCCCCTTTCCAAAATGCCTTAATAAGACAAAATAACGGAATGAGAGTCCGTTTACTCCCTTTACCTGAACACACCGCCGAATCCTCTATATACTAAAAGAGAGCCCTCCCTGCAGGAAAGCTCCTCTTATCTCATCGTTATGTTTTGTGCCTTTCTCTAATGCTGTCATGTATTGTGTTACTTTAGGAAAAACTTTAGTAGCCTTTTTGCTTTCTCCAGATTTTCCCTACAATCACACTAAATACGATGGTGCCAACCGCGTACAAAATTGTCAGAATCTGCATCGATAAATAAGCTAGTCCGTCCACAACTTTCCCTCCTGTTCCACCTTCTTTTCTACTTTATTATATGGAATGACAGGCGTTCTGTAAAGATGGAGGGCGGGAAGCTTTATTATGCCTGCAGCCTGCCGATCAGCAAGTTTACTATTTCACTTCTTCTTCATGATGCAGATTCCAAATCTTTTCAAAAAACGGCTGTCCTTTGATCATTTTTTGACAAAGTTCATAGTGCGCCTCAGACCAGCCATCTTTCACTTCCTGGTATAAACTCTGCCATGCTGTTTCTTTATCAATATTATGTGTTTCTTCATAGCGGGCAGGATTCCATTCTGTGTACCAATAACGAATTTCTGCAGATTCGCCAGAGGTGTAGAGCTGATCAAGTGCCATAAACAATAATTGTTTCAGCTGGCGTTCTTTTCTCGTTAAACCCGCCATATATTTGGGATGCGGAGATAAAATGTGGTACTCTTTTGGCGGGGCAGGCTCTGTTAAGTCATAGCACTCCGCCTTTGTTTCATCCATAATTTCCTTTGCCATTCTTTCGTGCTTTGGAGTAAGACGGCTTTTTCGAATCGGGGTTTTGTACCCTAGCGTATCAACCGCCAACACACGATTGCCGTCATACATAATGAAACAATAGTCCAGCGTAATCCTCGTCATGTTTTTACGAAGGGTGCTTTTTTGAAAAACTTCATTCAACAGAGCCTCTGGTACATCTTCCATACGATTTTCAATGTAGTCAAACAATCTCTCTGTCACTTTTACAATTTCCCCTTGATCCAGCACTTCTATTCTGTCTTCTGAGTGCCACTCATGGAAAGGACAAACATTGTACCCGTTTTCTTCACCTTCAAACCAATTAATCCAGACATCACGGATCCGGGCCATGGTTAAACCCTCCTTGCTATCCATTAGTATCCACAGTATAGTCAGAGAGAAAATGTTTTATTCTTTCTGCCCTTTCTTTTCTTCTAGTTTTTTTCCGGCCAGTAAATACTCCCTACGATCATAAAGAGACCAGCAGCAAATATAGCACCTTCTGTCCGCTGAAAAATAAATCCCAGATATTCCAACAGTGTCAGTCCCGCCGGAATATAGTTCATATATGCTATTAAGCTGATACCGCCTCCTGCTGCCAGACCGAAGCCGACAGCCATCATAAATAGCCTGGCGATCATAGTATTTCGCTCCCTTATCAAGCAGCTCTAAGAGACAATTAACCAAAAAATGATTTATAATAAGAAAAGCGACTTGCACAGGATGTGCTGACTTCTGCGTTGACTTACACATGATGTGTTGACTTCTATGTTGCAAACACGATGTTTGCGAACTTAGCAGAAGTTCCTAAAATGACGTTCGCGGTCTTAGCAGAAGATCCCCTAAGCCGGACAGCGCCCTTTCACAAAGACCTTACATAGCATTCCATCGTGTAAATAGGAAAAATTTCTGGATGACAGAAATAAAACCCTTTTTTCTTTTAAATTTTTCTAAAAAGTATACAAACAATTGTCAATGGTTTTTTCTTTTTAATACTTTATGCAGGAGAGTCGATTATGTCTACTCATCGAGAAAATCTTCAAAAAGAACTTTATAATAAAATGGAACAATATGATGAACTCGTTCGCGACATAAATAAAAAAGCCATTCATTTAGGAAACGAAACGTATTTTACCCATCTACGTTTATATAAAGAACAAAAAGATCAAATTGAGGATATTATGCGTTATTTTGATGAAGCTGGAGTAGAAGCTTCCAAAAACACAACAGAGACAATATTGATCCTGGCATTAAAGGAATTTCATCACTATATCATGAGCATTAAAAACGAGGAATAGACCCAGTGGAGGAATGAAGGAATGGAGATTATTTTATCTCATAATCAAATAGACTTTGATGCGCTCGCTTCTATGGTCGCCGCTTCAAAACTATACCCGGAAGCTAAAATGGTCCTTCCTAAACAGCAATCCGAACAAGTACGGCAATATTTAGCGATTTACCGGGACAGCTTTGACTTTATTTCTGACCAAACCATCTGCTGGAAGGAAGTCAATCATGTTATTTTAACGGATGTAGCTGCGCTTGACCGTACAGAAGCACAATCTAAACTGCCTGGTGATATTCCAATGACGGTTTACGACCATCATCCGCTTTTAGAAGAGGATAAAGAAGAACATGTCACTTACATAATAGAAAAAACAGGAGCAGCTGTTACTATACTCATTGAAGAAATGATGAAACAACAAATGGATATCAGCTTGTATGAAGCTACTCTATTTGCCCTTGGTCTTTATACAGATACAGGTTCATTCACCTACCCGAACACAACGGTGCGCGATTTAAAGGCTGCTGTTTTTTTAATGGAAAGAGGTGTTCAGCTCGAACTGGTTCATCAGTTTTCTGAAGAAACGCTGTCTTCCTCTCAGCAGGAGGCCTTTCAAACGTATTTGTCTTCAGCAGAAAGTTTAGAGTTAGAAGGCCTTCATGTGGTGATCGCGAGTCTTAAAACAGAGGAGTTTGTAGGAAGCCTGAATGTTATAACATCAAGAGTCATTGAAACAACCGGGGCGGATGCTGTTATTACTGTCACAAGCATGCAAAATAAAACATTTATTATCGGCCGCTCTTCTTCTGATCGAATGAATTTGCTTCCAATTATGTCCCACTTTCACGGGGGCGGGCATGAAAAAGCAGCTTCTGCGACCGTAAAGAACCGAACACTTTCTTCCGTTATAAAAGAAGTAAAAGAGAAACTGTCCTCCTCCATTTCCTCTGCCGTTCGTGCAGATTTTCTCATGTCGGCCCCGGTTAAAACAGTGGTAGAAGACACGACTATCGACGAAGCTAAAGATCAAATGCTTCATTACGGCCATAATGGTTTTCCGGTAGTAAACAAAGATGGAGCTTTAATTGGGATAATTTCACGACGCGATGTAGATAAAGCCAACCAGCACGGCTTCGGACATGCACCAGTCAAAGGGTATATGAGTACCAATCCTGTTACTATTACAAAACAAACGTCTTTTGAACATATTCAGCAATTAATGATTCAGTATAATATCGGCCGGCTGCCTGTAATCGAAAATGATAAAATAATCGGTATCGTCTCCCGCACAGATGTCATTGAATATATGCACAATTTGACTTCCAAAGAAAAGTGCACTCCTGAAAATATTTCAGAACAGATAGAATTATTGCTTCCGGAAAAGATCGTTCACTTATTGAAAAAAGCAGGAACAATTGCAGACGAGAAAGGCATGAAAGCTTATATTATCGGCGGAATTGTCAGGGATATGATTTTAGAAAAGCCAAGTGAAGATATAGATATTGTGATTGAAGGTGACGGCATATATTTTGCAGAGGCTTTTGCCAAACATGTAAAAGGAACTGTAACTCCGCATGAAACATTCGGAACGGCAACAGTAGAAACGGCAGATGGTATAAAGCTTGATTTCACAACGTCTAGAACTGAATATTATGAAAAACCGGCAGCTCTTCCAACCGTAGTTAGATCGAATATTAAAGAAGATTTGTTTCGCCGTGATTTCACGATGAATGCAATGGCTGCCTCTCTTCAACCTGAATCTTTTGGAGAATTAATCGATTATTTTAATGGTTTAAAAGATATTCAAGAGAAAAAACTCAGGGTGCTGCATAACCTCAGCTTTGTCGAAGACCCAACCCGTATTTTAAGAGGAATTCGTTTTGAAGCGCGGTTTTCGTTTCGAATGGATGAAGAAACAGAAGCATTTTTGCGCCATTCTGCCGCTTCCATTTCTGCTTTGTCACAGTCACGGATTATCGCTGAATTAAAACATATCTTTCAAGAAACAAATCCAATAGACAGCATTTCACGTTTGCATGAGCTTGGTGTACTAAACAAATTTTTACCCGGCTCTGTCTGGAGTGAAAAAACATCTGCCGTTCTCTCTCTTCTTCTTAAGAAATGGAAACAGCAAGGTACCAAACCAAGCGAAAAAGATGAATGGTTTTTTATTGCTTCCTGTTTATACGTAGAAAACAAACAGACAGCAAGTCTCATTGAATCGATTGCGGCCACAAAACCGCAGAAAAAAATAGCACGAGACGTGGCTGTCATATTAAGCTGCGATGATGACGATGTGTTTCAATCTCGCGGGGCATTTCACGAGATAGCTTTTCACCTTGATGAGGATGCATTGTTTCTTGCAGAATTGGCCTTTGAAGCCTCCAAGGAAAAAAACAAAGCCAGCCTTCTCCATACCTATCGAACAAAGCGCAGAAATCTGCCTAGCTGGATAAGCGGAGAAGATTTAAAAGGTGCTGGTCTTACCCCCGGCCCTGCTTTTAAAGATTATTTATTTCAACTAGAAAAAGCTTTTTTAAATGATGAAATAAATAATCGAGAAGAAGCTCTTATCTATATAGAACGTCGAATAAAGGGGGAAAATGAAGAATAAACTCGGATCTTCATACCTTTTTATAAATTTTTATTCAAATCAGGTAAAAATTTCTGTTATAATCAAGGTTGAATGTCTGAGGGAGGTTTATTACGGTGAGAAAGAAAAAGAGATCACATCCATCATCAATAAAGAAAAAAATATACGTGTTAACGTTTTTAATAATTATTATAGTTGCTGGTGCAGTTATAACCACATTTTCAAAAGGTGGACAGTCTTTTGCTGATGAAAAAGAAAAACAAGAGATCAGCAACGATATTTCTACAGAAGACAAAGAAGAAGAGGAATCAACAAGTTTAGCTGCAGAAAATGAGGAAACTCCAAACAGTGAAAATAAGGAATCCACTGCCGAAGAAAGCTTAAACTTTTTATTAGTTGGCGTAGACGACGAAGAATCCGGGGCTGCCCGCACCGATACAATTATGCTGGCCAACTTAAATCCAAAAGAAGGCGACGTCAAACTTGCTTCTATTATGAGAGATTCTTATGTGGAAATACCAGGGCATCAAAATAATAAAATTAATGCCTCCTTTGCATACGGCGGCGTCGATTTATTAAAAGAGACCGTAGAAGAAAACTTTAATATAAACATAGATTATCATGCTACCGTGAATTTCGATGGCTTTGTAGAAGTAGTTGATACGGTAGCTCCAGAGGGCTTAGAAGTTGACATTCAAGAACGTATGTATTATCAGGACAACTCAGGTGATGTCAGCATCGATTTTCAGCCAGGAACACAGCATTTAAACGGTGAGAAAACATTAGAATATGTGCGATACCGAAGCAATAGCAACAATGATTTCGGCCGGGTTCAACGCCAGCAGGAAATTTTAAGTATGTTAAAAGATGAATTGCTCTCAGCAGCGAGTGTCACAAAAGTGCCTCAGCTGATTGGAGCTGTACGTCCCAACCTAGAAACAAATGTCTCAACAAGCAAAATGCTGTCACTTGGCAAAGATGTTCTGTTAAACCCCGTGGAAGAGATTAATACGATTCGCATTCCGGTGGAAGATTCATACACCGATCAAAGATACAGCCATGCCGGTGCTGTGCTCGAGCTTGATATGGAACAAAACAGCCAGGAACTGCATAACTTTTTTCACGGAAGGTCATCAGAAAGTATACATACCGCCTCTGGAGACAGTAATGAAGAGGACGAAGAAGAATATTAAAATAACAGTGAATCATAAAGAGCTGTACCTGTTCGGTCATTTCCGAATGCAGGAACAGCTCTCTTTTGTTTTAAGAAAAACATCAAAAAGTTGAGGATTTTAGAGGCAAAGAGCTGGAAGGAGTTACAATCAAGGTTCTACAAGCCCGCTGTATTGGATCGATGAAGGGGGGCATGCACAGGCGCACCTTGGTAACCAATATTTTCCTTAATAGGATGAAGCAGGAGCCATAACGCCTCCTTGGGAACCTTTATTCTCTCTGATAGAATGGGACGGGACTCATAACGACTTCTTAATGACCGCTACCCCTCTGACGCTATGGGAAGAGATCTAAGCCGTCTCCTTAATGACCTTCATCCTCTCTGGTCTAATGAAATGGGTATCATGCCACTCCCTAGATGACCGATCTTTACCTTGTAGAAGCGAATTGGGCTTCATTCGAAGACGTTGGATCCAAATCAGCGCCCCTTTCCAGTATATAGGAAAGGGGCGCTTTCGATTTTCTCGCTATTCAAGTAGCTCAACCTTTTCTTTCTACTCTTCGAACGTTTTGAAAGCCAGAGTAGCGTTGTGGCCGCCAAACCCAAGAGAGTTACTTAATGCTCCCTTAATAGGAGCTTTGCGGTGTTTATTCGGCACGTAGTCCAAATCACAATCCGGGTCCGCTTCTTCATAATTAATCGTCGGAGGAACTGTTCCTTCTTGCATCGCTTTAATGGTAAATAGAGCTTCTACAGCTCCAGCTGCACCAAGCAGATGACCGGTCATCGATTTGGTAGAGCTTATCATTAGATTATTCGCATGGCCGCCATAAACCTGTTTCAATGCCATTGTTTCAAATTTATCATTATATGGCGTACTTGTCCCATGCGCATTTACATATTGGAAGTCTTCCGGCTGCATTCCAGAATCTTCAATAGCTTGCTTCATCGCACGTACCGCACCTTCTCCTTCAGGCGCAGGTGCTGTTAGATGATAGGCATCACCTGTTGCACCGTAGCCAACAACTTCAGCATAAATAGTGGCGCCTCGTTTTTGAGCAGATTCGAGAGATTCAAGCAGAAGTATGCCTGCCCCTTCTCCCATGACAAAGCCGCTTCGGTTTTTATCAAATGGACGAGAAGCTTTGGCTGGATCATCTGTCGTTGTAATGGCTTTTGCTGTACAGAAACCAGCAACAGCCATGTTCGTAATAGGCGCTTCTGCCCCTCCTGTAATCATGGCATCTGCATCTCCACGCTGGATGACTTTAAATGCATCACCGATAGAATTCGTTCCAGATGCACAAGCTGTTACGGTACAGGAATTGATTCCTTTGGCACCGGTTACTATCGAAACCTGTCCGGACGCCATATCTGGTATCATCATCGGTACGAAGAACGGGCTGACTCGTTTGTAGCCTTTTTCTTGAAACTTATTAAATTGCTGTTCATACGTTTCCATGCCGCCTATCCCAGAACCGATCCAAACTCCTGTGCGGTGAGCATTTTCTTCTGTAATCGTATATTCTGCATCTTCCAAAGCCATTAATGCAGACGCTACCGCAAATTGCGTAAACCGATCCATTTTTCTCGCTTCTTTTTTATCTACAAAGGATGAAGCATCAAAATCTTTTACTTCTGCTGCCACCTTCATTGGAAAATTTTCTTTATCCACTCGGGTCAATTCCCCGATTCCCGATACACCGGCTATTACATTTTTCCATGAAGAGTCTACATCCATTCCAAGCGGATTTACTGTTCCCATCCCCGTAATAACCACACGGTTTTTATCACTCATGTTTTTTCTCTCCTTTGCCTGAATTTCCATTATCAAAGGGTGAGGATTACCGTCCCCAGCGAATAGCTGCTGCTCCCCACACAAGACCAGAGCCAAACCCTACCATAACTACTAGATCTCCATCTTTTATTTTACCATTTTTCAATTCTTCTACCACAGCAATTGGAATAGAGGAAGAAGAGGTATTTCCATATTTGTTTACCGTCACAGCCATTTTCTCTTTAGGAAGGTCGAGTCTTTCGCGGGCCGCTTCCATAATACGTATATTAGCCTGATGAGGAACAAGGAAATCAACATCATCTTTTGTTAAGCCCGCTTTTTCGACTACGGCAAGCGATGATTCTCCCATTTGACGAACAGCAAATTTGAAGACTTCCCTGCCATTCATAATAAGCTTTGGATCTTGTCGGATATGCATCGCACCGGAACCATCTGATCCGAGTTCAAATGCAAGCATCCCTTTCCCTTCTGAAGCAGGTCCCATCACAGCCGCTCCTGCTCCGTCTCCGAATAACACTGCCGTATTCCGGTCCGTCATATCTACTGCTTTAGACAATTTTTCAGCACCTATCACAAGAACGTGATCGTAGGACCCGCTTTTAATAAATTGATCAGCTGTCGCCATTCCGTAAATAAATCCGGCACAAGCTGCACTAATGTCCATTGCAGCAGCTTTTTTGGCACCTAGTCTCTCCTGCAGCAAAGAGGAAACAGATGGAAATGGATAATCTGGTGTTACTGTTGCTACCAAGATTAAGTCAAGCTCGGAGGCATCCAGTTCTGCGTCTTGTAATGCCTCTACTGCTGCATAATATGACATATCAGAAGTGTCGACGTCATCATCAGCAAACACTCTTCGTTCAATCCCGGTCCTTGATCTAATCCATTCATCATTTGTATCTAATGTTTTTTCAAATTCGGTATTAGTAATTTCTCGTCCTTCGATGAAACTGCCAATACCCCAAATCCCAGCATTTCGCATGTGTTACGCTCCTCCTCTAATCAGGAAATTCCTTCTATCTATAATTTGCTCCCGCTTCCGCAAACATGGCAACTGGTGTACCGCCATGTTCTTATGGCGTACGTTCTTTTTTTGTTGCCGCTGTGCTCAGCTTTTTTTCTATTATCAGCCCTCTGCTGATGTATATATACTTTACACTTCATATTATGACCTGGTTTTAATTTTAAACCAAATTTATTTTATTGTCCAGATATGCTAAGAGCGTCCTGTTCACAATAACAAACGGGGGATAAGAAGTGTTGGTATGAACAGAGGATTCTTTATTGTCATAAACTCGACTCTTTTTAAGGACAGCAGCTAGTTACTTTCACTTTATCTGTGCATGCAAAAAAGAGCCATTCCCTCGAGAACAGCTCTTTCTTGAAATATTTTAGTTTGTCTTCTCCATACGGTACTTAACCCGGACCATAACCTCCAGGATATGATCCATATGAAGGACCGAAGCTAGGACCGTAAGACGGGCCAAACTGCGAACCATAACTTGGACCATACATCGGACCATAATAAGGTCCGCCGTAACCGCCATAGTTAAATAGTAAAGGACTTACAGCAAGCCCAAAAAGAAAAGGTATAAATGGATTATAGGGGTTTCTTGGCGGATGATAATAGCTGCTGTCCCTAAAAAAGCCGTCGTTATGAAAACATGGGTACATTAGGCGACAACCTTTCTTTTCCCTTGGATATTTTCAATATATGATAAAAAAAAGAAAGGTGTTACCTTACCCGTCTGTTATTCTTTTTTTGCGTCTTCGTATCCCATATTATAGGCTTCATTCATCACACTCATCAGCATTTCCAGAGCAGGCTGGAGATCATGCATGTCTAATTCAATCCCTTTTTCGTCTAAAAAAGCTCGTCCTTCCTGTACATGTTTCATAGCAATAGACATAAATCTCATATTTAATTCTTGATCCATTTTTTCACCTCATCTTTCCTTCTTGTTTCGTTTTCATTTCCGCATATATATATTCAAGCATGTTTTTTTATAAAGCGTCAAGTAGAGCTGTTTAGTTGGGAAGTTTACCTGTTTCTTTATATTGGTTAATTTCATCATTCAACTGCTCCTGTACTTCTTCTGGAACGACAGGACTGTACTCTCCCATGGATATCGCGTCTTCTTTGAAATCAACCGTTATATTGCCGCTATCCAATTCGTCATTTTGATATTTTTCAGCAGCCATTTTGTACATTTCCTCTACGTGCTGCACCGTACTGGTTAATACGGTAGCTTCACCTAAATCTGCTTGATCTCCAACGTAGCCGATGGCATACAGCCCTTCTTCTTTTAACTTATTGATGATTTCGACATGAAAGCCGTCTCCTGCCGGATAAATAATATCTGCTTCTTCGGCCAGCATGTCATTTAATATTTGGAGGGCCCCTTCTTTATCTTCCCAACTTCCAACATTATGATGAATGGCTTTTACATTTGAGTTTTTGGTTTCTACACCTTCTACAAACCCTTCTGCTTCCGGCTGCCATTCCTGGGCGGCAATGACCCCTACTGTTTTAGTATCGCTCATTTCACTTGAAAGCCTGCCTGCAAAATATCCCATGGCATATCCATCAAAATGAAGAGAGGTTACATTTTCACCGGACACTTCTCCATTGAAACTGACAAAATGCATCTCCGGGTAATCTTCATGCAGCTCGTCAAACATTTCAGCGAAAATTTTACCGTGACCAAATATAAGCTCTACCCCTTCTTCCTGCAGCGTATCTAAGGCAGTTTTTACCGCGCCGAGACTAGAAATATTTTCTTCATACATCACTTCCATACCAAGTTCTGACTGAATGCTTAACAATCCATGGTAACCTTTATTGTTCCAGCCCTCATCATCGATCGTGCTCTCTAAAAGCAGAGCTGCTTTATTCTCAGATGATTCAGTAGATAACGTAGAACTGCAAGCGCCAAGCAGAAAAATAACAGCACCTATAAAGCACAAAGTTTCTATGTATTTTCGTTTCGCAACCATACCCCGGCAACGCTCCCTTTCCTTCCACACGACATGGTGGCTTTATTGACTTAACAGGCTGCTGACTTCAGCACTCCTTTATATTCGTTTTCTTCCTTAAAATTCCTGCTTTTCTATTTTACCTTGACAAGGATAAGCCTATGTGAAACGCTGCTTATTCATGACTTGCTTTTGTGGCAAAACCATTCAGCCAAAAAAGCTGAAGCAATCGACATAAGGACCGAGGCCCCTTCCCCCAACTTAAAAACATATCGTAAAACAGCAAAAGATAAAAGAAGAACGACACAAAAAAGAAGCGTTCTCACGTAAACAGTTTTCCGATCCATATATGTATGTCTCCCTCATCTATAGTCTGCTTTTTATTTTCATATATTTTTAGGGATTTCGCAAAGGGAAGTTGAAAAAACTACTTTAACAGCAGGGCCTGCAGTTAAAGCAGTTTTTGAACTATTCGATGACTGATGCAAGAATTGCTTTTTGAACATGCAGTCTGTTTTCTGCTTCATCATAAATAACAGAATGTGTTCCATCAATGATTTCAGCTGATACTTCTTCGCCTCGATGAGCTGGGAGGCAATGCAGGAAGATATAATCTTCTTTTGCGTTCGCGCAAAGCTTTTCGTTAATTTGAAAACCTTCAAATGCTTTTTCTCGTTTAGATTGTTCTTCTTCATATCCCATGCTTGCCCATACATCGGTATAAATCACGTCAGCATCTTTTACTGCTTCTTCCGGACTGTGGGTCAATTGGAGCTCTGTGCCGTTTTCTTCAGCGGTTTGAACAATATCTTTCCACACTTTTTCATCTGGTTCATATCCCTTTGGTACAGCAATCGCTGCATCCATTCCTGTTTTGGCACAGGCTATTAGAAGAGAATGAGCCACATTGTTTCCATCACCAACAAACGCTCCTTTTAAACCATCAAGGCTGCTCTTTTGTTCTTTTATCGTCAGTAAGTCAGCAAGTGCCTGGCATGGGTGGTATAAATCAGTCAGCGCATTAATAACTGGTACATCGGAATAAGTCGCTAATTCTTCTACACTTTCATGCGAGTTGGTCCGAATCATGATGGCATCAAGATAGCGGGAAAGCACATTAGCCGTATCTTTGATTGGTTCACCCCGGCCGATCTGCAAGTCTCTTGGACTTAAAAAGAGAGAATGTCCTCCAAGCTGTGTCATTCCAACTTCAAAGGAAACCCGGGTTCTTGTTGACGCATTTTCAAAAATCATACCAAGAGATTTCCCCGGAAGCAGCAGGGTTTGTCCATTTTGTTTTTGGCTTTCCTTTAATTGCTCGGAAAATTTCAATAGATGCTGGATTTCTTCACTCGTAAAATCCAATAAGGTTAGAACATCCCTCCCGGCGAGATTCGCAGGAGGATGGATAACCGTTTGTTCACTCATTGACTGTTACACTCCTTCTTGGGCCGTTACTGTCTCATTCAGCCATTCTTCAATTGCCTTCGGTTCTTTTCGTTGTCCTGTCATTGCTTCTATCATTATTTTCAAGGTGTCCGTATTGGTAATCACCGTTTTACGCTGTTTTAACGCTTCCTGTCTTCGTTCTTTTCCAGTAGAATACCCCGTTTTCGGAAGACTTATATATGCTGAAGCTTCTTCATGGCTGATCCATTCTGAAAAAGGCATCACTTTTTCTGCTGCATGGTCTTTTTCCTCTGAAACAAGCATATTCCCGAGCTTGCTTAACTGCTGTAAAGCCGGCGCACAATCTTTGGCATGACTTTCATGAATGTCACAGAAAATAATTCCTGTCTTTTTAAAGAGAAGCGGAATCTGACTTTCCGACCAGGCAAATGCTTTTTGAAATGCTTCTTCTTTATCTTTTGCAATGCTTATTAATTCACCTGTTGATTTCATTTCCGCTTCTAGAAGAGGGTCTATCCCAGCTAGTTTGTCATTTGAAAACACCGGTGCTTTGACCGTGTAATACGGGGTTTCCTCTTTTACCCCGGTTTTTCCATTTGCCCACTCTTTCACGGAAGATCCAAGAAGCATATGGACAGTGCCCTCGACTAACGGAGTACCCGTTACTTTCGATAAAATCGGCACTGTTCTCGAAGCTCGCGGGTTAATTTCAATGACATATAACGTATTATTTTCATAAACAAATTGAATATTAAAGATTCCTTTAAAATTCATCCCTCTAGCAATGTTCTGCGCGTATTGGACCACAAGTGCTTTGGTTGTTTCATTTACAGAAAACGGCGGGGTGACAGCTATTGAGTCACCAGAATGAACACCTGCCGGCTCAACATGCTCAAAAATGCCAGGAATAAAAATATCATAACCATCCGTCAGCACATCAACTTCCAGCTCTTTGCCCGGAAGAAACGCGTCAATTAAAATAGGATATTCTATACTTTTATTACTATTGCTTAAATACGCTTCTAGCTCCTCTTCACTCGTGTGAATCGCCATTCCCTGTCCACCGATCACATAAGATGGACGCAGCAGCACAGGATAACCGACCTGCTTGGCTTTCTCCATTACATCTGCTTTATCATAGCCTGTAACCCCAGGAATATGCGGAACATTCACTTCATTCATAAATTCGTAAAAGCGGCCGCGGTCCTCAAGCTGGTCAATTGTATCAAAAGATGTCCCAAGAACGCGCAGCCCAGCTTCTTCAAGCTCTTGAGTTAGGGAAATACCAGTCTGGCCGCCAAGCTGAACGATCACGGATTCAACATTTTCCGCTTCTGCAACGTGCAGGACATCTTCGCTTGTTAATGGTTCAAAATAAAGATGATCGGCCATTTCAAAATCTGTACTTACGGTTTCTGGGTTATTGTTTATAATGACCGCTTCATAACCTGCTTTTTGTATTTCCATGGCTCCGTGCACCGAACAATAATCAAACTCAATGCCTTGCCCTATGCGAATAGGACCAGAACCGAGAATCAAGATTTTTGGCTTTTCACTTTCGTCTTTTCCATCACTGTTTTGATACCAGCTTGAATAATAGTACGGCGTTTCTGCCGTAAATTCTGCCGCACACGTATCTACCATGTGGTAAGAAGGCATTATTCCCCAGGCTTTTCTTTGGTTATAAATATCTGCCGCTTCTATGTTCCACTGCTGGGCTATCCATTTATCGGTAAAGCCTGCTTTTTTCCAAGTTAACAGCTTTTCGGCATTAATATCGTCCCAGCTATGATGCTGGATATCTTGCTCAAGCTCTGTAAGCTTCTGAAAAGACTGCAGGAAAAATAAATCTATTTCTGTTTTCTCATGAAGCTTATCAGCTGTTTCGCCTTTTCTTAACAGCTCCATTAGTACAAAGAAACGCTGGTCATCCTGTTTATCAAGAAGGTCATAAAGTTCAGCGGTGGTTTTTTCAGCCAGTCCTGGAAGTGTTAAACCGTTTGTTTTTATTTCAAGAGAGCGTACAGCTTTTTGAAGCGCAGCTTCTAAATTACGCTCAATGGCCATCACTTCTCCGGTTGCTTTCATTTGCGTACCCAGCTTTCTGTCCGCAGTAACAAATTTATCAAACGGCCAGCGCGGAAACTTCACGACTACGTAATCAAGGGCCGGTTCAAAACTTGCGTACGTATGGCCTGTAACAGGGTTAAGCAATTCATGTAAATGATAGCCTACACTCAGCTTTGCTGCCATTCTTGCAATCGGATAGCCGGTAGCCTTGGAAGCAAGAGCTGAGGAACGGCTGACACGCGGGTTCACTTCGATTAAATAATATTTTTTACTATATGGATCGAGCGCAAATTGAATATTGCAGCCGCCTACAATGCCAAGGGCACGGATCACTTTAAGAGACGCTGCTCTAAGCATTTGATATTCAACGTCGGTTAGTGTCTGAGACGGAGCGACGACAATGGAGTCCCCGGTGTGAATACCAACCGGGTCGATATTTTCCATATTGCAGACCGTGATACACGTATCGTTTTCATCACGCATCACTTCGTATTCTACTTCTTTAAAGCCGGCAATACTTTTTTCCACCAGGCATTGATTGATAGGGCTTGCTTCCAGTCCTCCGGCAATAATGTAACGGAGCTCTTCCTCATTGTGAGCAATACCGCCGCCTCCGCCGCCTAGTGTATAAGCCGGACGGATAATAATTGGATAACCGGTAGTCGCTGCAAAAGCCAGCGCTTCTTCTTCTTTTTCTACTATTTCACTTTCGGGTACCGGTTCACCAATTTCCTGCATCAACGACCGAAATAACTCGCGGTCTTCGCCTTGTTTAATGGATTCAATCGGTGTCCCGAGCAGGGTTACTCCATATTTCGTTAAAATATCTTGTTCATCAAGGGCAAAAGCCAGATTTAATCCGGTCTGGCCTCCTAGTGTAGCCAGCAGGCCGTCTGGCTGCTCTTTTTGAATCACTTTTTCTACTGATTCTACGGTCAATGGTTCAAAATATACTTTATCGGCACACGCTTCATCGGTCATGACCGTGGCCGGATTATTATTGATTAAAATTACTTCCATACCTTCTTCGCGAAGCGCAAGACATGCTTGCGTTCCGGAATAATCAAATTCGGCAGCCTGCCCGATGATAATTGGTCCTGAACCAATTACAAGCACTTTCTTTATCTCTGTCTGCTTAGGCATAGGTTTTCTCTCTCCCTTTTTTCTTAAGATGTTCGAGGAATTGATCAAAAATTTCCTCACTGTCTGCCGGGCCGGGATGTGCTTCTGGATGGAACTGCACGGTGATGATATCGTGCTTTAGATGGGAGAGACCCTCTACGGATCCATCATTAATGTTTTTAAATTGGACAGCAAACTCTCCTTTAGGCAGACTGTTTTCTTTTACAAAATAGCTGTGATTCTGTGAAGTCATAAAAACTCTGTTTGTATGCGTATCCTGAACCGGCTGGTTCGCACCGCGATGGCCAAAGCGCAGTTTTTCTGTATCCCCGCCAAATGCAAGCGCCAGGAGCTGGTGGCCCAGACAAATGCCAAGCGAAGGATAGGTTTCCGCCAGTTTCCGGTATCGCGGGAGCAAATCATTTAACTGCTTAGGGTTCCCTGGACCATTAGAGAACAGCAAGCCATCCGGCTCTAAGTCTGCAATCTCTTTTTCTGATATATCAAAAGGAACAACCGTGACTTTGCAGCCTTTTTTCACTAAGCTTTTTACCATCGATTTTTTGTATCCAAAATCTATCAGCACGATATGGTGGTCCCCTTCTCCTTCTGTTACTGGCTGCATTACTGTTACTTCATCAATAAGCATCTGTTCACCGATAGGCTGGTAAGAGTTCACATCTGTTTTTTCTGGAGAAGCGGTCATCACAGCTCCCATGTCACCTTTCTCCCGGATGCTTTTAACAAGGGCGCGAGTGTCTACTCCCTTAATTAATGGTACTCCTGCTTTCGCTGCAGCTTCTTCGATCGTCTGCTTTGACTCATAATGATAAGCGGAAGGAGAAGCTGCGCTGATTACCATACCTGCCGGCTGCGGTTTAATACTTTCATAGTCTTTTTCATTCCAACCATAGTTTCCAATGAGGGGATATGTAAACACGACAATTTGGCCGTGAAACGAAGGGTCGGTCATTACTTCCTGGTAACCTGTCATGCCGGTAAAAAATACAATTTCCCCGTATACTTCTTCGTGATTGTCGTTTGAAATGGTCCCTTCAAATGTTTCTCCACTCTCTAACTTTATATATCCCTTCATACTCTTGTTCCTCCTCATTCTTCTATCCAGGTTTGCTCCCAGGAGGGGAGTCCGTTCGACTTTGGTACAGGCGGGCCGGTGTGCCTTCTGTTTTGCAAACTTTATCCGAACATTATTTATTATTTAGCGTTTCTTCTAATGCTTGAACCCCTTGCATAAGAGTATCCCATTCTATCGTAAGCGGCGGCAGCAGCCGAATAACATTTGGTCCCGCTGCAATGGCTAAGACTCCTTTTTCCTGCAGCTTTAATATCTTTTCACCCGCAGGCTCTGTTAATTCGATTCCTATCATCATGCCTTTGCCGCGTATTTCCTTCACTACGGAAAGAGAAGACAACTTTTTCTTTAATTCATTTATCAAAGCTTCTCCTTTTTCTGCTGCTTTCTGGCTCCAGTCTTCCTCAATGATTGTTTGAAGAGTAGCCTGGGCTGCTGCCATAGCCAGAGGGTTGCCTCCAAAGGTGGTGCCGTGGCTGCCAGGTCCAAATGCTTCTTTTAAATGAACTTTCCCTATGACTGCTCCAGCAGGAAAGCCATTTCCGAGCGCTTTTGCCGTTGTAATAATATCAGGCTGCAAGCCGCTGTGCTGATGAGCAAAAAAAGCACCTGTACGGCCGATTCCCGTCTGGATTTCATCACAAATGAACAAGGCGTCTTTCTTTTTCGCTGCTGCTTCAACAGCCTGTAAAAACGAAGGATCTCCAGGTATTACGCCGCCTTCCCCCTGCACAGGCTCTACGATAACAGCCGCTGTATCTTCATCTATAGCGTTCTCCAGTGCCTTCACGTCGTTATATGGCACGTATTCAAATCCTTCAAGCATTGGGCCGAATCCTTTGTGAATACTGTCCTGACCGGTAGCTGCCATGCTTCCAAATGTCCGTCCGTGAAAAGACTGGAGAAAGCTGATGATTTTCCGTCGTCCTGTATGTTTTCTTGCCAGCTTTATGGCTCCTTCATTCGCTTCTGCTCCGCTGTTCGCAAAAAATACAAGGTCACCGCAGGAATATTTGGTTAACAGTTCAGCTGTTTTCTGCTGACCTTCATAATGAAAAAAATTAGAGGCATGCCAGCCTTCATGAAGCTGCTGCTCTACTGCTTTAAGTACTGCCGGATGACCATGACCAAGATTCACAACGCCAACCCCAGCCATTAAATCTATATACGTTTTTCCTTTTTGGTCAGTAATCGTTGAACCGGAAGCACTTTTAAACGTTATATTCCATTTTTTATAGGTAGGAAAAATCTGCTCTTCTGTGTTTAATTGACTAGTTGATTCCATTTCCGGCCCCTCCTGGGTTTAAGATGTTATTGCGTTTTTTTTAATTATTGCCGTTCCTTTTAATGTTCCATCTTCGTGTTTATTCTTGCCGTTTCCGTTTGCAATCGTCACTTTTTCTAAAGTGCCTGCCAGGCTGTCCGCTGCTGCCCTGACTTTTGGGATCATGCCGCCGTAAATCGTGCCCTCTTCGACCAACTGATTCATTTCCGCTACCGACAACGTTTCCACCAGTTTTCCATCTACAAGTACACCATCTACGTCTGTAACAAAGATCAATTCTTCAGCGTTCACGGCTCTAGCTACTGCAGCCGCTGCTACGTCGGCATTTACATTGAGCTTACCGCCGTTCTTATTAACAGCTATCGGAGCGATAACGGGAATATACCCGGTTTGAATCAGCTGCTGGAGAAAAACATGATTGACCTCTTCTACTTTTCCGACATACCCCAACGTTTCAAGGTTAATCGGAGCAGCTTGGATTAAATCTCCGTCGATTCCAGACAGGCCGACTGCTGTGGCGTCCGTCTGCTGAAAAGCAGAAACGATATTTTTGTTTACTTTTCCGCTTAAAACGAGTTCAGCTGCTTCTAGTACCTCTGAAGTAGTTTTTCTTAAGCCGTCAACAAATTCAGGCTTAATCTGCATTTGAATTAACATGTTATTAATTGCTGGACCGCCGCCATGCACCACTATAGGATGCTTTCCCATTTTTTTCATTGCAGCGATACTGTGATAAAAATCCAAGGAAAGCTCATCAACCGTAGAGCCTCCGCACTTAATAACTACTAAGTCTTCCATGTTATTTTCCCTCTTTCTTTTCCTTAGGTGCGGTAGCCCGCATTGATTCTTACGTATTCATAAGTGAGGTCGCATCCCCATGCTTTACCTGTTCCTTCACCGATATTCAAATCAACTGTTATAGTAATGTTTTCTTCTTGTAAATAAGCCTTTGCTTCTTCTTCTGAAAAAGAAACCGGGGTGCTGTTTTTCAGTGTTTGTATAGAGCCAAGTGATATATCAATGTTCTCTGGATCAAGTTCCACTTCGCTGTAGCCAAGAGCCACAATAATACGACCCCAGTTTGCATCCGTTCCGTAAATAGCTGTTTTCACTAAATCAGAACCTACAATTTGTTTGGCTGCTTTACCTGCTTCTATATCTGTTTTCGCTCCTGTTACATTTACTTCTACGAGCTTTGTGGCTCCTTCTCCGTCTCTAGCAATTTTTTTAGCCAGATCCTCGCAGGTCAGCTGGAGTGTTTTTATAAATTTTCCCCACTCAGGATGTGACGGTTGAAGTGTGTCATTATCGGCATGACCGCTTGCCATCACAACGACCATGTCATTCGTAGAAGTATCTCCGTCCACTGTAATACGATTAAACGTTTTGTCTGTCACTTCGTTCAGCGCTTGCTGCAAATAAGCGGGTTCAATGTCAGCGTCTGTTGTAACGAAACTGAGCATGGTTGCCATATTCGGGTTAATCATGCCGGATCCTTTTGCTGTGCCGCCAAATGTCACTCGTTGTCCATTTATTGTTGTTTGAAAGCATGCATGTTTTTTTACTTTATCGGTTGTCATAATTGCTTCATTAAATTGATCGGCATCTTTGAACGTCGGCATCGGTTTGAGCTGTCTCATTCCAGGAAGGATTTTATCCATCTTTAACCGTTCACCGATCACACCTGTTGATGTAACAGCTACTTGATGCTCGGGCAGGCCGAAGGATTGTGCAGCTGATTCTCTCATCGTGTAAGCATCCGCCAGTCCTTGTTCTCCTGTACAGGAATTAGCGTTGCCGCTGTTGACTACAATTGCGCGCAGTTTTCCTTCCTCTGCAATGCTTTCTTTTGTCACCTGCAGGGGAGCAGCTTGTATTTTATTCAGTGTATACACCGCTGCACTCGAAGCAGGCACATCACATAAGATCGCACCGAGATCCTTGCGCTTACGCTTCACCTTTGTATGAACGCCGGCTGCTTTAAAGCCGTAAGGTGTAATGATGCTTCCCCCGCTCACTTCTACGATTTCATCTGTACTTTGTAAAGTGCTCATGCTTCTCTCTCCCCTGTATTTGTATATTATGGATAAATGGGTACTGAATAAAGACCGGTCTCTTCTGGATATCCAAACATGACGTTCATGTTTTGGACAGCTTGCCCGGAAGCACCTTTAACCAGGTTATCAATCACGGAAACAACCGTTACTCTGTTTGTTCTCTCATCTACGGTAACACCAATGTCACAGTAATTTGTTCCGTATACTTCTTTCGTAAATGGGTACGTTCCGCTTTCTCTTACACGTACAAACGTTTTATCCCTGTATGCTTTGTTATACAAATCTTTTATCTTGCTATCTGTCCAGTCGTCATTTAAGGGCGCATACATCGTAGCCATAATTCCGCGTGTCATAGGAACGAGGTGCGGGGTGAAGGTCACCGTCGCATTTTCTTTACTCCATCCGCTTAGTTCCTGCTCTATTTCCGGTGTATGTTTATGTTCATTCACCTTGTAAACTTTGAAATTATCATTCATCTCACTAAAATGGGTGATTGCGTTAAGAGAACGTCCTGCTCCAGTTGTACCTGATTTAGCGTCGATAATAAGCTGATTGGCATCCATTGCTCCTGCTTTTACGAGCGGTGCGATGCCAAGCAGTACTGCCGTTGGATAACAGCCTGGGTTGGATAAAATATTCGTCTTCTCGATTTCATCTTTTCTCCATTCGGTTAAACCATATACAGCTTCTTGCAATAATTTTTCTTCAGCACTTCGTCGTCCGTACCATTTTTCATAAATAGTAGATTCTTTTAAACGAAGATCTCCAGAAAGATCGATCACTTTTGTTCCAGGCACGAGCTGTCCGATTAAGTCAGCAGACACTCCAGGCGGTGTAGACAAAAATACCACATCATGCTGTTTTAATTGGTCTGCATTTATGTCTTCCAGTGTTTCTTCAACAATTTCCAATACATGCGGATAACTTTCAGCGATTGTCTTTCCTTCTTGAGAAGAGGAAAAGACTGAAATGCCATTTACTTCGGGATGATTGTGCAGCAAACGAATTAACTCTATTCCGCCGTATCCAGTAGCTCCGACTATTGCAACTTTCATAAACTTGCACCTCGTTTTATCTTTATACATTTTCCGTTGATGTTTATTATAAGTGTGAATATATATTAATGCAACTGTATTTTTATATTTTTTCCATCTTCTTTTAATCTATGAAAATATCTTTTTTCAACACGGGTATTCAAAAAGGGCACCCCTTGCTATGTATTTATGTCCCAACTGTATTTATATACATTCTTTTGCAAGTTTCATGTAAACGTGGGAGTGCTCATGGTTTGGCGTTTTTGGTTCACCGCTGCAGTTTTGTCTGTGGTCCAGTGCTTTGCACCAGTGTGGTTTTTGCTCTTTTGACGCTTGGGGTTAGCTCTTCCGATGCTTGTTTCAGCTCTGCTCCTCTTCCTTTCAACTCTTTCCCTCTCTTATTCAGCTCTTCTCTCCCCTTATTCAGCACTCCCCCTGAGGTTCAGCTCTCCTAACGCTTGTTTCAGCTTTGCTCCTCTTCGATTCAGCTCTCACCCTCCAATCAGCGCTTTCCTAGGGATTCATCTCTCCTCCCCCTTTTTTCAGCGCTTCCACCGAGTCGGTCCCCTAACAAAAAAATACTGCTTTCATGAACGAGCAGAAACACCGTCACAAAAGCAGTATGCATTATCTTATTCTAAAGCTTGTCTAATTTTTTCTTCTGTTTCTTCGATTTCATCTCCCCAGAAATCATTTTCCTCCGAAGTGATTAATTCTCCATTCTCATCAAAAACAGAAAAGCCTCGGACCGATGCATTCTCTCCTGCCATTTCTGCTTTTTCTATCACATCCATAGAAGCATCAGATAAGAACGTATACGTAAATCCAACTTCTTTTTTTAACTCCTTATGCTGCTCTGGAGAATCATTGCTAATAGCGTAAATATCAGCATCCAGGTCATCAAAAGAGTCTATGTTCTCTTGCAGCTGCACGAGCTGCGATACACAGTGTCCTCAGTCAACACCGGTAAAGTGGAAAAAGACAGTCGGCTTGTCTTTACCTGAGATGCTAACATCTTCCCACTCTTCATTCTGCAGCGTTAAGCCTTCTTCCTCGCTTCCACACGCAGCCAATGCTGCCACAGCGACAGCTAACGTCAACAAAAGGAGCGATTTCTTTAAGAATGTATTCACGTTTGATTCCCCTCCTTTTCCCAAAAATATGAAACAATAATCCAGTGTATCACCTTGTCTCAAGAAAGACTATCATTTCACTTCATTAACTTCCTGTTAAGCTTTTTAAATCTTCTACAATAGGATCGACGTCGTTTTCAAGGCCGTCATAGCTTCGAATGATATTGCCTTCAGGATCAACGAGAAAAAATTTAGTAGAATGAATAATATCATCTTGTTCAGGGTCTTTTTCTACGGTGCTTTGAAACGATTCGTTTGCTAACTCTTTTATTTCTTCATCGCTGTAGTTAGTTAGAAAGTGCCAATTGCTAAAATCAACACCATAGTTTTCTCCATAATTTTTAAGACGGTCTGGATTATCAAATTCAGGGTCTACGGAAAAGGAAACGATTTGCACATCGAGCCCAGCTTGTTCCAATTCTTCTTGCAGATTCAGCATATTAGGCGTCATTAAACCACAAACGGAAGGACAGCGCGTGAATATCATGTCGGCAATCCAATATTTTCCTTCCAGATCTTCATTGGTTACTGTTTCTTCATCCTGATTGGTAAATTCGAAAGGCATTATATTTAAATTCAGCTCCGATAAATCAGATCCGTTTTCTGCAGATTTCCCGCTTTCATATAGCCACGAACAACCACTTAGAAATAAGGTAAAAAGCACCACCGTAAGTAAAAATAAATACTGTTTCATAAACTCTCCCTCTTTAAATATGTTTGATAATTCCTTTTGAATAAGGGAAGGACTTATCCGGCAAACATTCCAGGATAAGCCCTCTGAAGCCAGAACACAGCAGCTTGTCCGTTATGAACGGTTTTTCATGTGATCTGCATGAGCTGGAATATCGCTGATCGTCAATTCCCCGTCCTGAAGCTTTTCTTTTGACAGCCATTGTTTAAACACGTAGCCGATCGTCAAAACATATACGAATTCCTGAGTCACTTTCATCATAACACCTGCAAGCTGCTGATCAGAATGAGGATCTAAAAAGGAAAACCCTCCTCCTGCCGTATTCATCATGCTGTCAGGAAGCTGCGAACCGGGTGGAAGGCAGTAGGCCATTACGTTTGACCAAACAGCCGGATTCGTATACGTTTCATACAAAGGACTTCCTGCAAATATGATAAGTGCACAAGCTGGCGTGATGAGAATACCGTTTCCAAAAATATAAGCAATACGCCTAAAATCGGATAAGTGGTTGGTAGAAGGCAGTGGTGCAAGCATATGCCACCACATCAGCCAGGCCGCTCCGAAAAGTGCAGACTGATACAGGCTGTGCAGTATGGGAGCTTGCATAATGTAATCAAATATCATAGGAATATGATAAAACGAAAACAATGCGTTAAAACCAATCAATCCGATAATCGGACTCATAATAATCCGGTAGGACACATAGGATTTCTTATGCCATTTGTGCACCCAGGTGTGCAGCACCCATTTCGGAATGGAAAGAATAAAAAGAGGCACTGCTGCGAAATAGGCCAGCACCATTTGTGTCATGTGAATGGTAATGACAGAGTGGCCGGCAATATATAACGGACTGCCCCAGCCAAGATAAAGAGCGATAAGTCCAAGGATAAAATAAAGCTTCTGCCGCAAAGAGACCTTTTCAGCACCTATAAATGTATGACGCCGCTTCACGGTAATCCAATAATACAAAAAAGCAACAGCTGACAGTACGATGATCAATTCAGGCGTCCAAAGCGCCCGAAAAGAAAACGTCGAAAAAAATTCTTCCATTATAGTAAGCGCTCCTCCTTTCCATGCGTAAGCATGCAGCGCGTGCTTTCCTTTCATTTCATTTTCAAGTGAAGTAAAATAGATATAGACTGTTCTACTTTTAATATAGCATAATTTTATTTCTTATTATGCTTTCTCCATTGTAATTTCTTGATACTTTTCTTACAATCTGATGAACATGCATATACTAAAATAATTCATTTTCATTATAGACAATAAATGGAGGAACCAACCAATGCGCAAACATTTAATTGTTCTTGACCTCGACGGCACATTATTAAAAGATGACAAAACCATCTCTACCCGCACGTTCAAGACACTTCAAAATGCAAAAAGAGAAGGTCATATGATTGCGATTGCTACAGGGAGACCATACCGGGCCAGCAAAATGTATTATCAGCAGCTCGGCCTTGATACACCAATCGTTAATTTTAACGGAGCGTATGTTCATCATCCCGGCGATCATTCCTTTGGGATTCATCATTCTCCGCTTGAATTAGATACGGCGAGAACCATAATTGATACGTGCCAGGCTTTTCAAGTGAACAATATTATGGCGGAAGTGGTCGATGATGTATTTTTGCATGATTATGATGAAACATTTATCGACATGCTTGCTTTAAGCACAGAACCAGCAGCTCATGGAAACTTAAAACATGTCCTTCATACCAATCCAACGTCCCTGCTCGTATATCCGAAAAAAGAGAGTGCAGAAGAGCTGCGGGAGTTAATATCCGGAAAACACGCGAAAGGGATTGAGCAGCGCTCGTGGGGAGCCCCTTACCACTTAATCGAAATTATTAGAACAGGAAACAACAAAGCTGTTGGTTTACAAAAAGTAGCTGACTACTGCAACGTGTCTATGAATGATATTATAGCTTTTGGAGACGAAGATAACGATCTTGAAATGCTTTCTGAAGCAGGAACAGGTGTAGCTATGGGGAATGCTTCCAAGGAAGCAAAAGATGCAGCTGATGAAGTGACTGCTGCAAATGAAGAAGATGGGATTGCCCTTTATCTTGAAGAAAGATTAAAATTACATTTTCCAGCAATGCACCCATAACGAATAAATGCATTTGTGATACTATAGACATGTTCTAATTATTGTGCTGCTGATCATCTTTGAAGGAGGAAATAACAGTTGAAGATTTACGAAATTCCTAATGATGCCGACCAGGAAACACGCGAAAAAGTAGCTGATTTATTAATGGGACAAATGGAATCCATAGGAAAAGATAATGCATATGAGTTATTGATGGATTCCATTAACCTTTCTTTAACCGAAAACTCCTGTGCTCATATTTTTGTGGCGGAATATGAAAATACCATTCTTGGAGCTGCCTTTTTAAACCTCGGCATCAGCCTGGATAAGGGCGGGTATTATATTTGGCTGAATGACCTGTATGTACATAAAGAACACCGAAACCAGGGGATTGCCAAAAAATTACTTTTAAAAATTATTTACTGGGCAGAAAACAACGGTATTAAAGGAATTGAGTTAGAAACCGGCATCAGCAATGCGGCTACAAAAGCATTGTATAACTCCCTTGGATTTTATGATGTGGTTTCCAAACGCTATGGATTTCGGTTTTAACAAAACGTAAAGTATTTGCTCTGCTGTTATTTATATTTTATTATATTATCTCAGGTCCTCATCGCTATGGGGGCCTTATTTATGGAACGAATCCGCTAACGGGAATAATAAATAATCATTGTAAAACTTGCGGTTTCCTGCCCCATATTTTCATACACATGATCCTCATCGGCTTCAAACCGAAGTGCGTCCCCTTTTTCTAATTCAAAACGATTTTCTCCAACCCGTACTTGCATCGATCCTTCTTTTAAAAATAAATACTCTTCCACCCCTTTTTGATGAGCTTCTGAATAATAACTTTTGGAAGGCTCAATATCTACGTAAAACGCTTCAAACGGTGTATACTGGTCCTTTGAAAAAACAGGTTTCACTTGAAAGCCGCCATGATCTCCTTCGAGCGTCTCAAGTTCTTTATAACTGACCTGGGTTACAGCAGGGCGTGCTGCTTCAATAAACGAAGTAAACGGAACATGCAGCCCGTTTGCAATTTTCCATAGCGTCCCTACGGTCGGATTGGACTCTCCTCTTTCGATTTGACCGAGCATAGGCTTGCTTACCCCGGTTAACGAAGCTGCTTCCTCTAGATTCAGCCCTTGATGTCTTCTAATTTCTTTTAGACGATTACCGATATGAGCATTTAATTGTTCTTTTTCCACATGATCACCTTGAAAGAAAATATAATATAACATACAATTGGTTTATTATAACATACAAAAAATGATAGTATCTTTTACATACTATTACTCGCAGGAGAGGAGAAAGATAAATGAAAGCAGCGTTATCATGGAGTAATGAGCATTCATTTGCTGCTGGAATGAAAGACGGGACTTCGATTGCGCTCGGATATTTTCCGGCTGCTATTACGTTTGGTTTTATCGCTCAAACTACCGGTCTCACGGTTTTAGAAACATTGCTGATGAGTCTCTTTGTCTTTGCAGGAGCAGCTCAGTACATGTCACTCAGTCTGCTGGCAGCTGGTACCGGAGCATTTGAAATCATCTTTACTACATTCATTGTTAACATTCGCCACTTTCTCATGAGCGCTTCTTTAAATGAAAAAGCAGAAGCCGATCATCCATTAAAGAAAGCAGGATATGCATTTGGCCTAACCGATGAAGTGTTTGCGGTAACTTCTACAAAAGAAGGAACCGTGAGTACCGGCTACGTATATGGCGTTTTTCTCATATCGTACGCAAGCTGGGTCGTTCATTCCGGAGTTGGGCATGCTGTCGGTCAGCTGCTGCCGGAAACACTGCAGCAAAGCCTTACCTTTGCGCTGTACGCCTTGTTTATTGCTTTACTTGCTCCTTCTTTAAAAAAACACCGGAAAATCTTTTTCCTCGCTGCGCTAGCTGCTGTATTAAACAGTATATTTGCTTTCATAATGGCAGAAGGATGGGCAATTATTCTAGCAACCCTGATAGCCGCAGCTGTTCTTGAATTTATCGAACCACATAACACCGAACAGAGTTCTGCCAAAACGAAAAACGAGGTGGAAAGCAAATGAGTACGGAATTATTTATCATTATCCTTGGTATGGCACTCGTCACATATATTCCACGAATGCTTCCGCTTGTATTTTTAAACGCAAAACAGATTCCGCCGCGACTGGAAGGGATTTTACGAAATGTACCATATGCTGCCTTAGGAGCACTTATCTTTCCTGGTGTGCTTACGATTCACGATAATGTCTTTTTTGGCCTGACCGGGATGGCTGTTGCTTTTTCAATTGCTTTTCTTGGCGGAAATCTCATCCTCGTTGTACTGGGGTCTATATTTATTTTAACGTTGCTTACACCTTTCTTCTAATGTACAGGAAAACGGCGGCATCTTCTATGATTACCGCCGTTTTTCCAATTTCTTATTTCATCTCAAATGTTTCTGTTGTTTTTATCGGTTCTTCCGGTTTTTTACCATTTATCTCATAGGCCAGAACCTCAAATTCAATCGTATAAGTTCCTTTTTCTAACGTCTCTTTTGAAATGTCTTCTGACCAAGATTTAGAGGAGCCGGGGTCTATCGTTGTTTCTTTTAAAGCCTGGGTAAACATTTTGTCTGCAGAATAGGTGTAAACTGTTTCTGACTGATCTTCTTTTTTTATTTTCACTTCGACTTCCTGGCCACTCTTAAAATTCAGCTCTAACGGGCTTTCTGTAAGGTTTTCCAGCTTCATGCTCCAGCTGTTTGTATCTACATCAAATTCCCCTGTCAGCTTCCAGTCTTTTTCCATAGTTTGTTCTTCTTCACCTCCTGTCTCATCCGTCTCGGATGTTCCGCAGGCTGTTATCAATAGAAGAAAGAGTATACCTGCTATGAAAGCTTTACATTTCAATACACTTCTCCCCTTCCCAACCATAAGAGCCGAAATTAGGAACTTTTGCAAAAATTGCGGTCATCGACAAACAGAACGTGGCGTTTTTGGCGACGAATTCGCAACGCAGAAGTCAACACATCCTGTGTAAGCCAGGGTGCTGGAGCTTTTCTTTTAATCTTTGCGGAAGAGGCCGAATATGCCGGCTGTGTTGACAATATTAGTGAAGGCATTTTCATCCACTTCATTAATCACTTGCTGCAGGGCAAATAATTCATAGCGGGTAATAACGATCATTAACACTTCTTTATCAGTGGCATCAAATCCTCCCTTCGCCGGCATTCTCGTAATACCCCTGGTAATATTCTTATGAATCGCTTCTCTTAATTCATCAGGCTTTTTCGTCACAATAAAAGCTGTTACTTTAACATGGCGGGTATGAATAGTGTCAATGACCCTTGAGCCAACATACAACGTCACTAGTGTGTACAGCGCACTCTCCCAATCAAATAAAAGCCCGGCGGTCAATACGATCAGACCGTTCATCATCATAAAGTATGTACCTACCGGACTATCGCTGACACGCGCCAGCACAAGAGCGACGATATCAAGTCCGCCGGCAGACGACCCGTATTTCAGCGCTGTACCCGCTCCGACTGCGGTAATCACCCCGCCAAATACTCCGTTTAACAATATATCTTCAGAAAGCGTCTGCACCGGAATCACTTCAAGGAAGAACGTCTGTAAGGCAACATGCATAAAACTGTAAAAAGTAAAAAGCTTGCCCACTTTCATCCAGCCTAGAACGGCAATCGGAATATTGATAAAAAACAAAAGCATCCCCGTGGAAAGCGGAAGCAGCTCTGCTAATATTTGAGCAATCCCGGTTGCTCCGCTTGCAAACACGTTTGCTGGTATTAAAAACAGATTTAAACCGATTGCCATAATAAAGGCACCTAGTATGATTACCACTACCTTCTGAATCTCCTGGAATAAGGTAGTATTACTTGTAATCACGGGATGGACACCCCCTCCGCGTTGTCGTTATATATAATCCTCCACCCAGTCCGCCATTGCGATCATCCCATTTCTTGAAACCTTATGACCAGCAGAAGGATCGAGATGATAGACTAAGCTGGAATCTTCTTTTCTTTTCTCTTTCATCTTTTCATAAAACGAATAAGACTCATGATAAGGGACAACTTCATCGTCACGACCGTGCCAAAAGAACAGAGGCCTTTCTCCAAGAGCCTGTTCTTTTTGAGAAAGATCATAATCTATCAGCTTCTGTACTTGTTTC
Source organism: Alteribacillus sp. JSM 102045 (assembly GCF_041949975.1). Taxonomy (NCBI): domain Bacteria; kingdom Bacillati; phylum Bacillota; class Bacilli; order Caryophanales; family Bacillaceae; genus Alteribacillus; species Alteribacillus sp. JSM 102045. The sequence goes on from NZ_JBHFQG010000003.1 coordinate 41,788, forward strand.
TCAGCGTCTTCCTCGGATAGTGGAAGCGAGCCTTGCTGCTCAAGCATCGTCATTTGTTTTCTCGCAAAAACTTCCCATGAAGGGTTGCCCATTAACACGACAGCGCCTTTAATCCAAGGATAAACGGTTAAAGCCCCGCATGTTAAAATGCCGCCCATCGAGGTGCCTCCCATAAATAAACGATTATCTTTTATTAATTTCTTTTCATCTAAGTCCTTTTTTATTGACCCGGTTTCTTTTAAGCTTTGCAAAACGATCGACCAAAATTCAAGCATCCGCTGCTTTTCGGTTAATCCCTGATCGCGCTCGCCATGATGAACAGCTTCCGGTAAAATAACACGTATTCCCTTTTTCGCAAGTCTGTAAGCAACATGTAAATTATGTTCTTTTCCGCTTGAAAACCCATGCCAAAATAAAAAGGTTGGCAGTGGCTTTTGTTCATGTTCCTCTTTAAATATATGTAATGCCGGTATATCTGCAAAAGCTTCTTCTCGTATCGTAAACATCTTCATCTTCCTTTATTATAAGTAAGTGGGATAACCTTACTGAAGTTAAATATACCTTTTTCATTGTACTTGATTGAGGAATTGCGTGAAAGAGTAAATCTTGCTGTAACGTTGAAAAAGCTGCTCCTCCGCTGCAATCTTAAGTGCGGGGGAACAGCTTTCTGTTTCTCTTCAAGATGTCTCCTTTATATTTAATATTTATTTACTCTCCATGCTGGTACGAAGCGGTTCTTCGTCTTCTTCCTGTGCTTTATTGTAGTGGTTTACAGAATGCATCGCACCTTCGGAAACCATTTTATTGTCTTCCAAATCGTGCGGTTCAGAATGACCGACTTTCTCATTCAGCTCTTTATCTTCATCTTCTTTCGTTCTTCCGGTCCATTTTGAAATGGTACGCTGGGATGCTTGTTTTAAGCGCTCCCGTTTCTCCTCATCGCGTAATAGAAACGTTGCCGTTCCTACTACACCTGCTACTGCAGATGAAATTAATACACTTCTTTTCCTCATAGGTTATTCCCCCTGACTAAGGTTTATATTTTCTTTATTCTGTGCTGGTTCTCTTTTTCCCTCTTTAAAGGAGAATAAACCCTTATCTTAATAAATTATTTTTTACATTTCATAGCCTTCGAGTTGGAAGCGCCATAACCCAATCCGTTCCACATTTCGATCATCATCTGCAATAAACCAGAGGCTGCCGCCTTTAACATGATAAATATAAATAGTTTTACCATCTTGCTTTTCTTCCACATAATCAGAGCCATGTGCTCTAGTTACATCAAACAGCGAATCCCCAACGGAGACTCCTTTTGCTGTTTCGTAATCAGAGGAAGAAATAATCATATAAGTAAGCGAATCATCGGTTATTTCAAATTGCAAATCAGGTACTTCTCCGAATCGTTCTTTTCCGTAACGGTCCGTGTATGTAAATTCATGCATATCTCCATAAAATCCTATATAATCAGCCGGCTGTCCGTATCCTGTATTCCAATGTACATCAAACTGGCTGTCTACCTCATCCATTGTGTCACCAATCTGAAGGCTGTCCACTGCTAATAAATCAGCTGTTTCTAAGTGAAGCCTGCCTGGATTCTCAAGCCACTCCGCTTTAATACCTAATTCCTGCAAAACATCTACCCGGACAGCTTCTCTATTATGTACCTCTTCTATATTATTTTTCCGGTCCAGATACTCATAAGGAGAAGAAGCTTCAGCATATGGTACATTTTTTTCTATTTCAGCTTTTTCATTTAAAGCTTTCACAGCTGCTTGAACGGTTACGTACAGCACACCCTCATGAAAAATTGGTTCTCCAGTATAGGTCTGCAGCTGACCGTCTATGTACAGTGCATGCTCTTGTTCTTTTTCACTTTCTGCTTGGTCCTCTGAAGACTCGGTTTCTGTTGAAAAAGGTACTTCAGCGTGAGCCGAATCATTTGTCCATACTAGCGCTCCTACTAAGACAGCGGTTAAAAACCATGAATTTTTCTTCATTAAACTTTTCCTCTCCTGCTCTTCCCATTTTTACATCTTTTCTCCTATTGTATCGTAATTAGCCCAATGATAGATAGAAAAAATACAGGCCTTTTCAATTTTTGACAAGACCTGCATTTTTTTCGTGTTATTTTGCTGTCCTCCCGGTAATCAACCTGTAAATAAGCACCACTAACGCCACGACGAGTAAAATATGAACTAATCCACCTGCTATTTCAAACACTAAACCTAACAGCCATAAAGCAATTAAAATACCTATTAAAGTCCAAAGCATTCCTTTTCACTCCTTTTCTCTGCTTTTGCCCGTAGTATTCCTTTATTATCTATTTATAAAACAGAGAAATAGGAAAATGAGCAGTAACGGTCAACGTAGCCAGTTTCCTCCATCAAAAAAAGAGCGAGACTGCCATCCCGCTCTTCATCGTTTCACTTCTTTTTATATAATTGTTCGATGTCTTCTACTGGATTTTCCATGCCAATCTCGGTTTCTCTGTCCCAAGCCAGCATGCCGCCAGCAAAATTTTTCACGTTTTCAACCCCGTTATCTTTAAAATAAAGAGCCGTATGATGGCTTCGGCTCCCGGTTCGACATACAAGCACATAGCTTTCCTCTTTCTTTATCTGGTCGATAACCTCAGGTACTTGATTCATAGGAAGCAGCGGAACTCCGGGAATATGGCCTTCTATATATTCCGAAGGCTCTCTTACGTCAATGATAATCGGAGCGTTTTCCTTATTATCATATAACCGCTTTAATTCTTCCATTTCGATCTGTTCAATGCCTTCCAAATCATATCCCATGCTTATCCCTCTCTTTTATTATCTCGAATCTTAATCCGTCGGCTTATTTCTTAATTTTAACAACCGGTAGGTATGGCTGACAAACACTTTGGCCACCGCATACGTTGGCACAGCAAGCAGTAATCCGACGATACCGGCAAAGCGCCCCGCTACAAGCAATAACAAAATGATCGTTAATGGGTGGATATGCAGTTTCCTTCCCATTACTTGCGGCGAAATCAAATTGCTTTCAATCTGCTGCACAATCACTACGACAATGATAACAAGCAGTGCCATAAACGGAGACTCCAGAAATCCGACGATAACACCTGGAAACGTACCAATCCATGGGCCGATAAACGGAATGATATTTGTAAACATGGCTACAGATGCCAAAACAAGCGGATAATCTAAGTCAATAATAACATATCCGATAAACACACATACCCCAACAAAAAAGCTGACAATAATCTGTCCTTGAATATAAGAACTGAGAGCGGTATCCATGTCGCTTAAAATCCGGCGGCCTTCTTTTTCCTGCTTAGCCGGCAGAAGACGCAAGATAAACTCCGGCGCTTTTTCTCCTTCTTTTAGCATATAAAATAAAATAAACGGTAAAATGATAATCACAATAACAATGTTTGTAATCAGGCCAAGTACATTAGCAATATTGCTGCCAAGGTTAGCAAGAGCTTCATTAGCGTATTCAGCAGCTCTTGAAGTTACTTCACTCCAGGAAAATCCTTCCATTTCATCAAGAAACCGGTTAAACCACTCCTGATTTTGAAGCTCCACAATCATCCTCTGGGCATCATTAATTAAACGAGGCGCATTATTTACAAGCCCGGTAAACTGATTTTGAAGTGCAGGGCCTACGATCAAAATTAACATCGTAAGAAGACCCGCTGAAGATAGATACAAAATTAAAATGGAGAGGCCTCTTGGTATTCTCAGCTTTCCAGATAACAAATTAACGATGGGGCGAAATAAGTAAAATAAAACCCCGGCGATTACAATTGGCGCAAATAAAGTGGAAACAAGCACTACAATCGGTTGAAAAATAAAATCTACGAGTGTGCCCAAATAAATCATGAGCAGTAATAAAATAATTCCGTAACAAATGCGAAAAAACTTCCCCCGGGGCATCTCATCACCACATATTTTTAGATTTAGCATCCTGATTATATCATATTGTTACCGATAATTACTGATGACATAAAGAATGCATTTACTGTTTTATTGATTCCCTTATTTCATTAGTTAAATCTACCTTATCGTTTTTTAAGAAAAACTGGCTAAGCATGCCGCGTATTGCAGTAGCAGGTGCTGATTTTCCCAAATAATTTTTACAATACTAGCCGAATCGGTTGATTTACTATGTAAACGGGTCTCATTCACCAGCCATTTATTCCATTTTTACTCGCCGGTCTGGCCAAAATACTATCTACACTGTCCAAAAGAAAAACCCCGGCAGGCTATTATTCTGCTAGGGATTTAACGTTGGAGTATATTTTTTGCAGGATTGTCTTTTAATAAGCTTATGAGGAACAATAACCGATTTAGGTTCGCTGTCTTTTTCCAGCATTTTTTCAAAAAGACAGTCAACTGCCTTCGAGCCAAGTTCAAAAATATGGATATCTACCGTTGTCATAGGCGGAGAAGATAATTCAGAAATCATTACATTGTTAAAGCTTACAATCGAAAGTTCATCGGGTATGCTCACTCCCGTATCAGCAAGCATACGAAGAACCCCAAACGTCATGAGATCATCAGCCACCACAAGAGCAGTTGGCGGGTCTTGTAGAGACATTAATTCAATGATGGCCTCTTGTCCGCCTTCTTCGAGCTCATCGTGATAAACGATATAAGAATCATCCACTTTAATTCCTGCTTGCTCGAGCGCTTGTTTATAACCTTTCATATGGTCCAGTGTGACCACGTACTCCATATTGCCGCCGATAAATGCAATTTGACGATGTCCAAGCAGTGATAAATATTCTGTTACCATTTTAGCGGCTTTAAAATTATCATTATTCACGTGAGTCACTTCTTGCTCTGGAAGATCATACGGCCGTCCGATTAATACAAATGGGAATTTCTTTTTTTGCAAATAAGGCATAAGCAAGTCATTCTTTCTCGAATACAGCAAAACAATACCATCTACCCGCTGTCCTTCCACCATCTGAACGATTTCTTCAAACCTTTCTTCTTCTGTCTGTCCTGTAGATAAGTATAAGCCGTACCCTTTTTGATAAGCTTTCGTGCTAATGCCTCGTATTACTTCTGGAAAAAACGGGTTTTGAAAAGCTACTTTTGCTGAGCTCGGCATCACAATCCCAATCGTTTTTGTACTTTGATTCGCAAGGCTCCTTGCATGAAAATTAGGATGATACCCAAGCTCTTCCATTGCTTCTCTGACCCGCTCTTTGGTCGCTGTGCTGATTCTGCTGCTATTTGCTATTACTCGTGATACTGTTGACGCAGCGACATTAGCTTTTTGGGCTACATCTTTAATCGTAACCGCCAACTGTATCACCTCCTCTGTTTCTGCCAACTTTATGTAAAACACTTATTATATTATTTTATTATAACATGACTCCTAATAATTTTGCCTTTAGATAGGTGAACAGGTTCTTTGAATATTTGGTCTTCTTACACTAGATTATTCACTTCAAAATTAGTACTATAATTACAAGTTTTTTCGAAAGGACCGACACCTTATGTTAGAAAAGCTAATAACGATATTTCCTTCTCTTGTTAAAGAATCGGACGTTCCTCCATCAGAAAGACACTTGTATTTGTTTTTTAAAGTGAATGACCAGGAAACTGCTGCTATTAAAAAAGAAGAAATCTCAGAAAAAGAAAGAAAAGTCTTAGAGGTTTTTTTAGATCATAAAACAAAAGAAGCTTCCTTTGATCCGATTGAAAAGGGTTGGTACAGCTATTTAAAAGAAGACGGTTCTCCCCCGCCCCAGCTTCAGGAATTAACCTCTTTTCGCTTCTATCATTTAGAAGGAAACAAATTATACGATAATAAATCAGATGTATTAGAAGCGCTGCGCCATTATTTTGATATGGAATGTAAATGCATTTTTTTACATACTCATTCTCTTTTAGTTATTGTTCGTGAAAGAAAAGAAGACCCGCTTCCTGCTTTTAATGCGGAAGAACTGGCCGGAATTATTGCAGCAGATTTATTATTAGATGTAAAGGTCTACTCCGGAAGACGTGTACATGCTGCAGATAATGTCCGGTATATATTTGAGCAGGAAAAAATGCTTTTTGAACATGCTTTACACCTCTTTCCTAAAGAAAGAGCTTTTAAAGACTTTGATATGATGCCATTTATCTTTCCTTCATTAAAAAAGAAAGAACAACAACAAGTATTTTCTTATGCTTTAGGTGAGCTTGAACAAGAAAAAGAATTGTTAAACACTCTTTATTATTTCTATTTATCTAATTTAAATATCAGCTTAACAGCAAAAGAGCTTCATATGCACCGCAATACGCTTCAGTACAGATTGGATAAAGTTATTGAACATATCGGCATCGACATTAAACAGTTTCCTAATGCAGCAGCGCTTTATGTGATGTTAAGGAACCAATGGCAGTAAAATAATTCGTCAATATGCACAAAAGAATCCGCTTTTATTTTATACAACCTGCCCATATGAAAGCGCTGCTTATATCTATATACTATAAATCAAATAGAAACCACAACACATAACGCAAAGGCGCAAAGGGGATGGAGAAATTGGCTGCTATTAAATTAGATCATATTTATAAAGTATATGACGGCGATGTGACTGCTGTTTCAGACTTTAATCTCGATATCGAAGACAAAGAATTTATCGTATTCGTCGGCCCTTCCGGCTGCGGAAAATCTACGACACTTCGAATGATCGCAGGTCTTGAAGACATTTCAGATGGTGATTTATTAATTGATCAAAACAGAATGAACGATGTACCGCCAAAAGATCGTGATATTGCGATGGTTTTCCAAAACTACGCGTTATATCCTCACATGAATGTCTTTGACAATATGGCTTTTGGGCTGAAATTGCGTAAATTTAGCAAAGATGAAATTAAAAAAAGAGTCGATAATGCAGCAAAAATACTCGGGCTTGAAGAATACTTAGATCGTAAACCAAAAGCGTTGTCAGGCGGTCAGCGCCAGCGTGTAGCTTTAGGAAGGGCGATCGTTCGCGACCCTAAAGTATTCTTAATGGATGAGCCGCTCTCAAACCTTGACGCGAAGCTTCGTGTGCAAATGCGTGCTGAAATTATTAAGCTGCATAAGCGTTTAGATTCTACGACGATTTACGTAACGCATGACCAAACAGAGGCTATGACAATGGCTACCCGCATCGTTATCATGAAAGACGGAATTATCCAGCAGGTCGGCACACCAAAAGAAGTGTACGATAATCCGGAAAATATGTTTGTTGGAGGTTTTATCGGCTCCCCGTCTATGAACTTTATAGAAGGAACGTTAGATGGAAACCAATTTAAAATCGGTGATGTCTCTATAACAGTACCAGAAGGCAAAATGAAAGTACTTCGTGATCGAGGGTATGGTAACAAAGAGATCATTCTTGGTGTCCGTCCGGAAGATATTCACGATGAACCCTTATTCCTTGAATCTTCTCCTGAATCTAAGCTTTCTATGAATATTGAAGTTTCAGAAATGAATGGGGCAGAGTCTATTCTTTACAGTACAGTCGGCGGCCAGCAGGTTATTGCCCGGGTGGACTCCCGCTCTGATATTGAAGCAGGTAACACCGTTGATATGGCTATTAACATGAACAAAGTTCACTTCTTTGCTCCTGACTCAGAAGAACGTATCCGTTAACGCTCCCCCTTTTACATTTATATAGATAAAAAGAACTGACTCGTATGTATTGGCTGCGAGCAGTTATTTTTTATTGTTTAGGAAATTATGTTTTTACAAGTTGTGGATAACTATCTCCATATTGTTTGATCCGCGTCTAGCTTCAGCGCCCAGCCTCTCGGAGGCCCAAGACGGTTTAAGGAACTTTTGCTAGAATCGTGAACATCGTGTTCGCAACGCAAAAGTCAGCACATCTTATCTCTTACCACTCGCTTTCAAATACTACTTCTTAACTATTTCATCGAGCTTTTTCTAAATCATTCTGCATGTTTTTTATCTCAACAGAATCGTTGGCATTAAAAAAATATTTTAATATTTTTAAAGATTACAGAGGCTTGTTGTTTTCTGTCAAGCATTGCGTTCGTAATACTTTGACAATTCTATATTTTTCTGATTAAATAAAAGCTGAACAAATGTTCCGAACACAAGATACAAGGGGGAAACACAATGAAGAAGAAGTGGTCTTTATTATTTATGATGCTCTTCACGCTTGGAATGCTGCTCGCAGCGTGCGGCGGCGGTGATGACGGCCGTGAAGAAGGCGGCGATGCCGGCGGTGATGATAGCGGCGACGGCGGACAAGAAGAAGCTGGCGAAGATGCAATGACAGAACTGCAGCTTGGAACTGGTTCAACAGGCGGTACCTATTATCCACTTGGGCAAGAAATTGCGAATGTTTTGAATGATAACGTTGACATCGAAGGATTTGATGTAAGCGCTGTTTCATCTGATGCATCCGTTGACAATCTTGCTCAAATCAGCCGCGGGGATATGCAGCTGGGTATGACTGTTCACCTTACTGCACTTCAAGCGCTTGAAGGAGAAGGAGACTTCGACGGCACCGTTATCGACAACTTCGGATTTATGGGACATATTTATCCAGAAGTTATGCAGGTAGTAACAACAGAAGACACAGGCGTAACTTCTATTGAAGAACTTGAAGGAAAAAGAGTGAACCTTGGTCCTGCAGGAAGTGCAACCAACTCTGCTGCTAGACTTATTCTTGAAGCTCACGGGCTTGAAGAAGGAGATTATGAAGCATACGAAGAAGGATTTGGAGATGCAGCAGGACGTCTTCAGGACGGTAACCTTGATGCAAACTTCGGTCTTCTTGGCCTGCCGGCAGGTAATGTTACAGAGCTTTCCACTCAACGTGACGTGGTGATTCTCCCAATCGAAGGAGAAGCTCTTGAATACGTAGAAGAAAACAGTGATTACGGTCAGCTTGATATTGAAGCAGATGTGTATGACTTCCTCGATGAACCAGTAAGCACAGTAACTGCTTACGCAGTGCTCGTTGGTTCTACGGATCAAGTAGATGAAGATACAGGCTATGAAATTACCAAACAGCTTTATGAAAATGCCGACAGCATTTCTCATGAACAAGGTGAATTCATGACGATGGAAAATATCGTGAACGGTTCCGATGGTATGCCGCTTCACCCTGGTTCTGAAAGATATTTTGAGGAAGAAGGTCTGCTTGATGGAGAAGGCAGCGGAGATGAGGAAGAAGACGCCGAAGACGCAGACGCTGAAGAAGATACAGAAAACGGTGAAGAAGCAGAAGTTGCAGAGGAAGACGCTGAAGAAGAATAATATTAGTGTATTTGTAAGGCCGGAGTTCTCCGGCCTTTTTATAATGGATAAAATTATCAGATTTTTTTAGGTTTAAAGGATTTTTTTTAACCTGGCTAATAATATAATATAGTAAAGTCGCACCACCTTAGCCTTTGCAACAGACAAAATGATTTATATTTGTTATGATATTTAAGTCACACCTGTCGCTTTATCGGTTATTTTCGTATCCTTTTTTTCATTAGAAAAAATATTCAAATATATTCAAATTATTTAGTTGAGGTGGTGACTGTTTATGGCTAAAAACCAGCAAAAAAACCAAGGATTAACTCAAGATGAACTGCTAAAAAAATACGACAAAGAATCTACATACCGCACGAATCTTGGGAAGTGGGGTCTTTTAGTTACGCTAATAGGGGTAGGGTTAACGATCTTTCATTTATGGACAGCCAGCAACCCTTATCGTTCCGTCATTCAGGGGGCAATACATCTAGCTGGGGGAATGTCATTAATCTTTCTTTTATATCCGATGAAAAAATCAATGACCAATAAAAAAGGTATTCCCTGGTATGATGTTATTCTTGCCTTCATCGCTCTATTTGCTAATTTTTACATTGTTTTTAATTATGATAATTTATTCAGATCATCCGTCGTAACAGGATTTGATACATTCGATAAAGCGGTGGCTATTACGTTTATTATCCTGTTGTTAGAGGGCACACGGCGTGCGGTAGGACTTCCTATTATTATCATAGCAATCCTGGCCATCGCTTATGGTCTTTGGGGAAGCGGCATCCCATATTTTGGCCACGCAGGATTTTCGTTTGACCGGCTCATGACCGACCTGGTGTATTCTAGTGAAGCTATTTTTGGAACGCCGGTACAGATTTCATCTACTTATATTTATTTGTTTTTATTCTTTGGTGTAATGTTAGTGAAAACCAATATCGGTCAATTTTTTAACGATCTGGCTTTTGGTCTGACAGGCCGTTTTACTGGCGGTACAGCGAAAGCTGCAGTATTTGCTTCCGGACTTCAAGGGATGGTAACAGGAAGCTCGGTGGCTAACACGGTTAGTTCTGGCTCGTTTACTATACCAATGATGAAACGTGCAGGGTTTAAACCAGAGTTTGCAGCAGCAACCGAAGCCTCTGCTTCCACAGGCGGGCAGATCATGCCGCCGATTATGGGTGCTGCTGCGTTTATTATGATTGAAACTATTGGAGTTCCATATAATGAAATTATCCTCGTAGCTCTTATTCCAGCTTTGCTTTATTTCTCCGGTGTGTTTATAGGAACACACTTTGAAGCAAGAAAACAGCGAATTTACGGGCTGCCTAAAAGTGATCTTCCTTCTGCAAAAGCTTTAATAAAAAAAGTTGATCTTTTGCTGCCGTTAGTCGCTATTTTATTTATGCTTTACAGCGGATACACGCCTACTACTGCCGCTTTATGGGGAATTTTCGTAGCATTTGTAATCAGTTTCTTTCGAAAAGAAACACGTTTATCGCTTAAGGACATGATTTATACGCTTGAGCAAGGGGCTCGGATTGCCCTTCCCGTCATAGCAGCAGTAGCTACTGCTGGTATTATTGTTGGGATTGTCGTATATACCGGCCTTGGCGGAAAGATAGCTAACGGTATTATTGACCTGGCAAACGGCCAATTTTTCCTCGTTATGTTCTTTACGATGATTGCTTGTATTATTTTAGGAATGGGGCTTCCGACTACAGCAAACTACGTTGTTACAGCATCACTTGCAGCTCCTGCTCTCATCGAATTAGGTGTACCGGTTATAGCCGCTCATTTCTTTGTATTTTATTTTGGTATTGTGGCAGATATCACTCCGCCTGTATGTCTTGCCGCGTACGCCGGAGCCGGAATTGCGAGAGCCAATCCGATGAAAGCAGGTGTAACATCGGTTAAGCTGGCTATCGCAGCTTTTGTTATTCCGTATATATTTGTCACAAACCCTGTGCTAGTGCTTCAGGATGCTACGGCCGCGACGTTGATTCCTGCCTTGATTACTGCTTTGATCGGAATGATCGGTATTAGTGCAGGCATGATTAATTATTTTGTGGTTAAAAACATTTTTCTAGAGCGGTTGTTGCTGCTTGCAGGCGGTATCATGCTGCTATTGCCGGACCTTTATATTTCTATGCCAGGGCTTGGGTTGATTGTAATAGTTTACTTGATTCAACGATTTAGAAAAGGAAAAATGGACAAAAGCGAAGCTGCAGTTTCCTAGGATATGAACAAAAGCGCAAGCGCCCTGATCAGCCTCGACAGGTAAATATTCTCCAGGCATGAAAGGCGCTCTTATTTCCACAGGATGTGCTGACTTTTGCGTTGCGAACACGATGTTCGCGATTCTAGCAAAAGTTCCTTAAACCGTCTTGGGCCTCCGAGAGGCTCGGCGCTGAAGCTAGACGCAGATCAAACAAAATGGAGATAGTTATCCACAACTTGTAAAAACATAATTTCCTAAACAAATAAAAAAGCCGAGGAGATGGTAAAAATTCCATCTCCTCGGCTTTTTTTAATCATGAAATACGTCAAATGTTTCCCACAATCCCTCTAATTCCTGAAGCCGTGCTTCGACCTTTTTGTGTTCAGAGCGTGTCACTGCTGTAATTAATGCACTTACAATACTTAACGGTGCAGAAAATGAATCGATAAAAGAGTTAATTTCAGTCGCTGCAAGTAATTTACGATCTCCATACGGCACAAGCGGCGACATTAAGTGATCAGTAAGTACCAACGTTTTCGCGCCCCGTTGTTTGGCGTACTTCATTACTTCAACCGTTCTTTTCGTATACCGTGAAAAACCAAAACCGATGACAAGATCATCTGAAGTAATATCAAGCAAATGTTCTGACACACCATCCGCTTCTCTTAACAATTCTGTATTTTGCAAGACAAGGTCGAGATAAAATTCTAAAAAGGATCCAATACTTACAGCACTTCGATAAGCAATAATATAAATACGTTTCGCTTTAATGATGTCATTTACCGCTGCTTCAAAAACTTTTGAATCCATTTGCTGCAAGGTTTCTTTTAAATTTTGCATATCATCTGCAAGTATTTCTGTCACTGCATTCTCCGGCTGGTCCTCTTCATCTGTAGTATGAGCAAATACTTCAGCCGATGTCCATTTCCGCTGTAGCGCTTCCTGTAAATGCCGCTGCATATCCGGGTAGCCGTTAAAGTCTAAAAATACGGCGAATCGAATGACAGTAGCCTCTCCTACTCCCGCATTTTTAGCTAATTTAGAAGCAGTTAAAAAAGGTGCTGTTTCTGAATGATTAATTAAATAATTAGCGATTTTTTTCTGAGATTTGCTCATTTGATCTTGAAGTTCCATAATACGATTGTAAACATCACTTTCAAGCATGGCAGCCCTCATTCCTTTTAAAACCGTTTAGAAACGAGGACCTCCATAAACCTCCCTCAGTACTTCATCATAAGCCTCCAATGTTTTGTTAATGTCTTCATCACTATGCGCTGTTGATATACTATAACGGTTCATTGGCTTCACATAAATTCCTTTGCCTAAGAGACGGAAGTCTATCTCTTTTCTCGTGGCCAGGTCGGTTTTTTGAAGGTCCCGATAGTTTCGTATCTTATCTTTATTCAATACTACACTAAATATAGAACCTATGCCAACCGCCTCGCCTTGTACTCCGTATTTTTGGAGCATTTCGCTAATACCATTTTTCAGCGTTTCTGTCCTTTTCATAACGTCATCTATTTCTTTTTCCAAAATATCGAGTACGGCCATGCCGGCAGCAAGAATCATAGGGTGGCCATTATACGTTCCACTGTGGAACAATACATCTTTTGACGAAGAGCGAGTGCTTTGGCTGCTGTCAAAAACATCAGAGCCTTGAGAAGGGGCGCTGTGCATCATTATTTCTTTTTTACCCCCTACGACACCAACAGGATAACCTCCTCCTACTGCCTTGCCTAACGTGGTCAAATCAGGAGTGACATCGTATAATTTTTGCGCTCCGCCAAGGCAGGTTCGATACCCTGTTTTTACTTCGTCAAAGATGAGCACAATACCTAATTCATCCGTTATCGCGCGCAGCCCTTTCATAAATGATTTTTCTGCAGGAATGAAGCCAGCCTGCACAGGTTCAATCATAACTGCACCAATTTCATCTTTATGCTTCGTTAATATTTTTTCACATGCTTTTAAGTTGTTAAAAGGCAATGTAATTGTGTTTCGGGCATGGGCCGGATGCATTCCTTTTGACTCAGGTAAAGAACAGGGAGCCTCTTCTTCACCAGCTTCTTTAACGGAAGGATTCACACTTACAAGCATTTGATCGTATCCGCCGTGGTAATGACCTTCAAACTTAGCTATTTTATGTTTTCCCGTGTGAGCGGCTGCAAGGCGCAGGGAAAGCAGTGTAGCTTCCGTGCCTGAATTGGTATAACGCAGCAGCTCCATACTTGGAAAGTGCTTCTGCAGTCTATTGCCCATTTCTACTTCCAAATAATGAGGCGTACCAAACAGCCATGTACCATCTCTATCCATTTGTTCTATCACAGCATTTTTCACTTGCTCGTGTCCATGCCCTGTAACAAGGGAACCATAGCTCATTAATAAATCGATGTACTCCTTGTTGTCCATGTCAGTTAGTTTAGAACCTTTCCCATGCTTCATAACAACTGGATGCGGTTCAAAATATTTAATATTTGCCGTTACTCCTCCAGGCATCACCTTTTTTGCTTCTTCCATGAATACCTGAGAAGAAGGTGTCTCTTTTTTGTAATCTAGAATGGGATGTTCTAATTTCTGAACGGCCACTTTCTTTCGCTCCTCTTTTTAATGAATTTTTCACTTCATAAATACTTATTAATGAATTACACATTTCATTCTAATGGATGAATGTCATTTTGTGAAGTGTTAATTTCATTTATTTTAATTTTGAAATATTTAATTCATATTATAATGAACTTATTATTTCATTAACTACAATTTATGAATGTCAAACTTCATTTTGAGCTTTTACCATTTGTTAAGAAACTTTTCCTTCATTTAATTCGCCCTTTTTAAATTTTTCTTTCTTTTTTGACTATTCTTAACCCTCACTGTTATACTTCAACTGAATACCATAAACATGTAAAACTTCAGTTTTAGAAAGGTGTGGAGGCTTTTGGCACAACCAAAGTACATTACCAAAATTGATCAAATTAAAGAAATTCCAGAGGAAGAACGTGAACGATTAAAAAAGATTACCGAAAAGTTTGTGTTTCGTGTAAATGAATACTATTTAAGCCTTATTGATTGGAAAGACCCTAATGATCCTATTAAAAACTTAGTTATACCAAATGAAGGGGAGCTTTCTGAATACGGCCGCTGGGACGCCTCAGATGAGGATACAAACTACGCAGCTCCCGGCTGTCAGCATAAGTATGAAACTACTGCACTGTTAATCTGTTCTGAGGTGTGCGGGGCTTATTGCCGTTACTGTTTCCGTAAGCGTTTATTCCGAAACGATGTAAAAGAAGCAATGTCGGATGTTGATCCAGGACTCGAATACATCCGTAACCATCCGGAAATAAATAACGTCCTTCTTACCGGTGGAGACCCATTAATTCTGGCAACAAAAAAGCTGCGTTATATCATTAAAGAATTACGCAGCATTCCACACGTGAAAATTATCCGTATTGGCTCTAAACTTCCTGTTTTTAATCCGATGAGAATTTACGAAGATGAATCTCTCTTAGAACTCATCCGAGAGTATTCTACACCGGATAACCGCATTTATATTATGGCTCATGTGAACCATCCGCGTGAGATTACAGATGAAGCGAAAAAAGCATTTGAAACGCTCCATGACGCTGGCGCCATTGTAGTAAACCAGACTCCTGTATTAAAAGGAATCAACGCCAACCCTGATGACCTGGCAGAACTGCTTGATAAATTGTCCTGGGCAGGCGTCACTCCTTATTATTTCTTTATTAATCGTCCGGTAGCCGGAAACAACGACTTTGTGCTCACGTTAAAAGAAGCGTATGATGCTGTGGAAGAAGCGAAAGCAAAGACGAGCGGACTTGGAAAACGTATCCGTCTTTCGATGAGCCATACTTCTGGTAAAATTGAAATCTTAGCAATCGAAGATGGAAAAGCATATTTAAAATATCATCAGTCCCGGGACGGAAACTACGGCAAATTTATGGTGCTGGACTGTCCTGAGAAAGCAGCATGGTTTGATGACCTGCCAGGAAATGAAAAGTATTGGGAAAAACCGAAGAAGAAAGTAGAAGAAGTTGTATCTGTTAACGAAATGCCTGATATGCCGCAAAAACGAAGAAGAAAAGCACAAAAAACAGCTGCACAATAATGCAAAAAGGGCTGTCTCAAAAGTCGATAGAACATTGACTTTTGAGGATGGCCCATTTTATTGGTTTGTTACACACACATACCTTCAGAAGTTTTTGTTCCCATCCATTCCTTTTTAAACTCTAAAGTACGGGTCCCCCGAGAGCAAACGACTCCACACGATTATTTTTTTCTTCGTTGTAAAATCGTCCTTTACACCGGCACTCCGTATATTGGCACGGTCCTGTCTATCAAACAATAATCTTTTCCATCAATGGTAAATTGCCGGTTCCCTTTGTGTGTCACCTTCTCTTCCCTGGTTTTTTAATTCCATACTCGTTTACATCGGTGTATCTCTCTTCAAACGTGATCGTGATATTATCTTATTGATATAAGAATAAAAAGCCTAAAACGATAAAAAGAAGAGTAAAAACATGGTACACATTCTTGGACCACCTTTTGTAAGAATACAGAATACAGTAACCCTTTTTGTAAAATTACGAAAGAATGTAAAAAGTGTTTCATGATTCGACATTTTCCTTTTCTGTATCTTTTTTCGTGTTAAAATAGACTCAAAGCGCAGACAGAGGAAGAAGGATGTATGAAATGAATTGGTTTTACTCCCTTGTGTTTTTGTTTCTTTTTATGATTGCTGGCTGCAATTCTTCGGCTTCAGAGGAAATGCGTGCCGAAGAAACTACTTCCTTTTCAAACTCTCTTTATGATATCGAATTTGAAAAAATAGAAGAGGGCCGCCATGAAGGAAAAGATGGATTTTTTTTGCATTATACTATTACAAGCCCGGATGAAAGCCGAAAGCTTTCTCCTTCTGAAATAAGCATGAAATTCCCTAAAGAGATTGAGGATGAGTTCGGAAACGAACATCCGCAATATAAAGAGACAGATATAAAAAAAGATAAAGAAGAAGATAACGTACTCCATATCAAACAGTTTTTTGCAAATAACCTCCATCCTGACAGCAGCCAATTGATGTCAACGGCTCAATTAGTTTTACAACCCAATAAAACAGTTCGTTTTGAAGAAATCAATACAGACAACGTACCTGTTACCCGTGAAGAACTGACCATCCAAGCCATGGAATGGAACGATAATAAGCTTATGTTAACAGCAACGGATGTTTTAGATATTCGAAATGTAGAATGGAGTTTGTTAGCAGAAGAGCAGCAAATTTATCCTGTTTTTACAAATACAGAAACGGAAGAAGAGCACTATTTTAAAGGCAGCTTTGAGTTTGCGGTCGAACCAGAAGAAGATTTTACTCTTATCGCTGAACGGCCTGAATCCTCTGAACTGATTTGGGAATTACCGTTTGTCCTTCCGGTTAATTAAATTAACATTTGGGACATAAAATAGAGCATCCTAAAAGGCATGCTCTATTTTTTATTAACTCTATTTTTTAACTCTCCAATCCCTTCTGCCTGGATAACTACCTCATCGCCCTCCTTTAAAAACTTAGGAGGCTTAAACCCTTTTCCTACCCCGGCAGGCGTTCCTGTTGCGATAATATCACCTGGTTCTAAGGTCATTCCCCGGGAAATAATTTCAATTAACTGGGATATCGAAAATATCATTTTATCTGTTGTTGTTTCTTGTCGAATTTCATCGTTTACGAGAGTGTTTATAGTTATTGTTTTTCCCTTCAATTCTTTGGCAGGAACGATCGCGGGTCCCATCGGACAAAACGTATCCAGACTTTTACCAAGAAAAAACTGCTTGTGCCTGCTTTGCAGGTCTCTTGCCGTCACATCATTTAACAGCGTATATCCAAATATGTAATCCTCTGCTTCTTCTGCTTTAATTCCAAGCCCTTTTTTACCAATAATCACTGCTATTTCACCTTCATAGTCAAGCGCTTCGGTGACGTCTGTATGAGGATGGATATGTTCACCTGGTCCTATTACCGTTGTTGGCGATTTCGTGAAAATGATCGGATCATCAGGAATGTCTGCGGTACTTCCCATTTCGATCGCGTGCTCAGCATAGTTTTTACCGGCACACATAATATTTTTCCGTGGGACCGGGATAGGTGCTTTTAGCTTAACATCTTTTGACGAAAGAGGATATACGAAAGATTGGTCTGTATACTGCATTGCTGATTCCGCTGCTTTCTCAGCCTCTTCTATAAACTGGTCTCCATTATGGATAGCTTCAAACATCGTATTGGGAAAACGGTAATCTATGTTTTGTGCTTGTCCAGCTGCCTGAAGGTCAATGACGTATTCATCCTTTATGATTGCCGCTATCTTTTCTTCATTTTGAACAGCCACCGTTGCAAGCTTCATATTGCTGCCCCTTTCTAATCTCACATAGATGATGTAGAAAGAATTCTACCTTTTTTACGAGATTGAATCCTTTTCTTTTGTTTTATCCTAACACAGTTTTATCGTTTGCCATTTTTTCTCCGCGAATCTGCTGGAACTCATTTAACAGCTTTTCAATCGTTAAAGATTGCTTATCCTTTCCGTCTACATCTAAAATAATCTGGCCTTTATCCATCATAATCAAGCGATTGCCTAAATCAAGGGCCTGCTGCATATTGTGGGTAACCATTAATGTGGTAAGTTGAAACTTTTCTACTACTTCTGCGGTGATGTTTGTAATCAGCTCTGCTCTTGAAGGATCAAGTGCTGCTGTATGTTCATCGAGAAGAAGTATTTTTGGCTCTGTAAAAGTAGCCATTAGCAAAGATAATGCCTGCCTTTCCCCACCCGAGAGAAGCCCTACTTTCGCGGTAAGACGATCTTCGAGGCCTAAATTTAACGTTTCAAGATACTCATGAAAAAGGGCTTTTCTTTTCTTATTGACACCTGGTTTTAAGCTGCGTTTTTTATCACGGGACCAGGCCATGGCCAGGTTTTCTTCAATGGTCATGGAAGGTGCGGTTCCTGCCATGGGATCCTGGAACACCCTGCCTATTAATCGAGATCGTTGATATTCCTGAAGGTGTGTTACCTGGTTGTCATCAATGAATACATCGCCAATGTCAGGGATCAAGGAGCCGGAAATGACATTCATCAGCGTGGATTTTCCTGCTCCGTTACTTCCGATTACGGTTAAAAAATCACCGTGGTTTAAATCCAGGTTTACATGCTGTAAGGCTTTTTTTTCATCCATCGTTCCTTCATTAAACGTTAAGGATACCTGATTAAGTTGCAGCATTTCCCTTCTCCCCTTTCCTTGCACCTGACAGCTGGGTGATCTCTGCTTTCTTGCGCTGTCTTCTTCGTTTTTCCCGCTGTGACTCGAGAATTTTAGGTGTAACCAGCGCTCCTACTACAATGACTGCCGTAATTAATTTCATATCACCGGTTTCCAAAAAGTCCACTCTCAGCGCCATCGATACAACAATACGGTAAATAATCGCTCCGCCTATAACAGCAAGGGTGGTACGCGCAATGGATTTCGTTCCAAACAGTGCTTCTCCAATAATAACCGAGGCAAGACCGATAATAATCATACCGATCCCCATTCCCGCATCGGCAAAGCCGCCGTGCTGGGCAATCAATGCACCTGATAGTGCTACGAAGGCATTAGAAAGTCCCAGCCCAGCAATAATGAGAATATCCGTGTTAGCCGAAAAACTGCGGATCATTTTTTTGT
The DNA here is from genome assembly GCF_041949975.1 of Alteribacillus sp. JSM 102045. Taxonomy (NCBI): domain Bacteria; kingdom Bacillati; phylum Bacillota; class Bacilli; order Caryophanales; family Bacillaceae; genus Alteribacillus; species Alteribacillus sp. JSM 102045. The sequence continues at coordinate 60,986 of NZ_JBHFQG010000003.1, forward strand.
TGTCTCCCGTAGCCCTTAAGGCCAGACCGACTTCTGTTTTCAAAAAATAGTCAGTTAAAAATTTAATAACAAAAGTAAGAATTAATGAGAAAAACAAAACCGCCCATGTCTTAGGTGTTCCAGGCACCCCAAGCGCTGCGATTGTGTTATTAAAAGGACCACTTAAATTTAAATTTTCCCAAAAAGCTGTAATAGACGTAAAAATAGTTTCCTCATTTAATAATGGAATGTTAGACTGCCCCATAATCCGCAAGTTAATCGAATACAAAGCAATCATCATCAAAATACCAGATAACAAAGGGTTAATTTTCCCTTTTGTATGAAGCAGCCCGGTCACACACCCTGCTAAAAACCCGGCAATCACCGCAACAACAGTAGCAAACAGCGGAGACTGCCCATTAATAATCATCACAGCAGCAACCGCTGCACCTGTGACAAAACTTCCATCTACGGTTAAGTCCGGAAAGTCCAGGATCCGGAAAGACAAATAAACACCAAGCGCCATAAGCGCGTAAATGATACCGGATTCCACTGCTCCGAACATGGAAACAAACATGTTTTCCTTCCTCCATTCTCTCTAATAAACAAAAAGCCTGGCCTGTTGCCTCTTTTAGAGGCAGGCCAAGCCTGATGCATTATTCGTTAATAAATTGAGCTTCTTCTTCCCAGTCTTTATGTATCTCTACACCCTGGGCTTCAGCAGCTTCTTTATTGATAAATAGTTCCATGTCTTCCGGGTATTCTGCAGGAATATCAGCAGGTGTTTTTTCACCGCTTAATACTTCTGCAGCCATTTCACCGGCCCGGTAACCAATGGTATGATAATCTATTCCAAAGGTAGCAAATCCGCCGCGTTCAAGGGAATCAGGCTCTCCTACAACTAACGGAATACCTTGTGTTTCTGCCACATTCACCACGGTTTCAAGCGCAGAAACTACCGTGTTGTCTGTAACAATGTACATAACATCTACATCTCCAACTAGAGATTCAGCGGCCTGCTGCACCTCTGCAGAAGAAGAAACACTTCTCGTAGCTGCCTCTAAGTCCGTGCCTTCCATAGCTGCTTCTACTGCTTCTATTTGAGAAACAGAATTTTGTTCTCCAGAATTGTAAATCATCCCCACAGTCGCTTCTGGAAAGTATTCTGTGATAAAATCAACGGTCATCTCAATGGCTTCAGGATGAAGGTCCATGACCCCTGTAATCAACTCTCCCGGTGTTTCGGTGTCCTCTATAAGGCCAGCTTCTACAGCATCGGTTACTGATGTGAAAATAATCGGAGTTTCAGAGCTTGCCTGCAGTGCTGATTGCGCACTCGGCGTCGAATTGGCAAAAATCAAATCTACTCCATCAGCAACAAAATTATTCGCAATCGTTGCCGTATTATTCTGATCATTCTGAGCATTTTGATAATCGAACTCGATATTTTCTCCTTCTGTATATCCTTGATCGGCTAAACCTTCTTTAAACCCTTCATATGCTTCATCGAGCGAAGGGTGTTCAACAATCTGTGTAGCTCCGACTACCACACTATCTTCCGCTTCCCCTTCTGCATCTTCTTCCTCTGTTCCGCCGGTAGCCGTCTCATTTTCCCCAGACGCTTCTTCTTCCCCTTCTCCGCACGCTGCTAAAACGGTGACAGATAACGCTCCGGTTAAAAGCAGCTGCAGCCATCTTTTTTTCATAGTTGTTCTCCCCCTCTTTATATGTAGGAATTTTCTAATAGTTACATTTATCTTATAGGATTCTGCAAAACTTGTAAATAATTATTTTTTACGCAGTAAAGCGTCTAAGTAATTCAGTGGAGATAGTTCCCAGGTTTCAAGATCCTTGTTTGGAGGAAGCTAAAAAGGGATGCCTCTTCCTTTCGAGACATCCCCATCGTTATCATCAAGAAATCGATTCTATATTTACGGTCACCCCTGGTAAATCAATTTCTTCATTCGCTCTTATGTTTTCTTGAATCACCGGTTTCCATTCGTTTTCATATATTTCAGGAAAAGACAGCCTAGCATGATTTGAAAAGACATGATTTCCTTTAATATAGTCATTATACTCATCGACCAAAAGAGCACCGTCCTGAATATTAAATGTAATTTGATATGATTCTCCATCTATCTCATCTTCTACGGTGTAGCCAAAATCGTAAAGACGTTCGAGTACTGCATAATCGTCAAACGGAACAATAACAGCCTGTGCTGATTCTATTCTCTCAGCCCCTTCTACTGATAAAACCCGTTCACCCTGCGATGCTCTGTCTGCAAATACTTCGGTAACGTAAAGATACAGAGCAGCCATTATGACGGCAAGTATAATAGAGGCCAGCCTTTCTATATTTTTACGAGGCTTTTCCTTTTTTTTCATAAATGAATGAAGAGCCAGCCCTAAAAGAAACGTCAGAGTTAAAATAGTAAGGGATAATAATAGATGAAACAACCACGGTTCAAGCGTTAAAATCATTCCTACCATCCTTTAAAACAGCTGTATATTTTCATTACTACGATATAGGAAGAAATGAAAGCCGAACATATGATATCATATTCCTAGTGTTTTATGCGATGAAATAGCAGTAAAAGGAGCGATTTTGTTTGAATGTCGTTGTAAGTACATTAAATGCTAAGTATATTCATACCTGCCTGGCCCTTCGTTATTTAAAGGCTTTTGCAGAACCAGATTATAATGTCAATATAGCAGAATATACGATTAAAGATCCTGCTATGAATATTGTAACAGACCTGTTTGAGAAAAAGCCCGATGTCATCGGCTTTTCCTGCTACATTTGGAATATTGAAGAAACCATTGAAGTAGTGTCTATGCTGAAAAAAATAGATTCCAATATAACGATCGTACTTGGCGGTCCGGAAGTTTCATATGATACGGACTACTGGATGAAACGTCTTCCTGAAGTTGATTTTATCGTCATGGGAGAAGGCGAAGAAACGTTTAAACACCTTCTTGAGGAAATGAACAGCGAACAGAAGTTTCATATGGTTTTCGGAACAGCTTATCGTAAAGACGGCCGAGTCAGAATAAATCCGCCTCGTCCTAAAGTTCCTCTTGAAGACCTGCCAAGCCCGTACCGTTTCGAAGAAGATAAAGAAGCACTGTCTAAACGGATTACGTATTTTGAAACAAGCCGCGGCTGTCCTTTCAGCTGTCAATTCTGTCTTTCTTCTATTGAAAATGGCGTCCGCTATTTTGATATAAATGAAGTCAAAAAAGACCTGCTTTATTTAATAGAAAACGGTGCAAAAATGGTAAAATTCGTGGACCGCACTTTTAATATTCAGCGCGAGTACGCAAAGGAAATCTTTCAATTTTTAATTGACAACCACCAGGGCTGTCAATTTCAATTTGAAATTACCGCAGATATTATGCCGCCTGAACTACTGACATTTTTAAACGAAAATGCACCGCCGGGGATTTTCCGGTTTGAAATTGGTGTTCAATCGACCAACGACGCTACGAATAAATTAGTCAAACGCCACCAAAACCTGAAAAAGCTGGAACGAACGGTAACGATGGTAAAAGAAGGCGGAAAAATCGAACAGCACCTTGATCTCATCGCAGGTCTGCCGGAAGAAGATTACGGCCGCTTTAAACAAACCTTTAATGATGTCTTTGCGATGGGGCCGGAAGAATTGCAGCTCGGATTCTTGAAAATGCTGAGAGGGACAGGCCTGCGAATACGGGCAGAAGACCACGGCTATGTGTATATGGACAACGCACCGTATGAAATGCTAAGAAATGACGTACTTAGCTTTGCTGACATCGCCCGCATTAAGCGAGTTGAAGACATTTTAGAAAAATATTGGAACGACCACCGCATGGATCACACGATAGAATACCTTGTAAACCAAAGCTTTCCGACTGCGTTTGACTTCTTTCAGGAATTCGGGGATTACTGGCATCAAAAAGGCTGGGGCCGAATCGGGCATCAGCTTGAAGACCTTTTCCTCCGCCTTGAAGAATTTTTAAAGCATCACGGGGTGAAAAACATTGCGGTGATCAAAGGGATAATGACCTATGATTACTTTTTGCACCAAAAGCATAAACCTCGGAAATCCTGGGGAACACCGGAGCTTTCCAAAAAAGAGCATACAGAGTTGATGAATTTATTTGCTGATCAGCCACAACTGCCTCATTTACCAGTTTCGTTGAAGAAACAGGATTGGCATAAACACGCAGTAACCGAACTGATGCCGTTTTCCCTGCAGGCTTACCTTGAAACAGGCAGCATAGTAAAAAAACAAGAAATACTGCTTGTTCATTATGATGTTAAAAACCAAAAACAAACGACCCGGTTTATTCCATATGATACCATATTGAAAAATCGTCCTGCTGCAGCCAAATAGGCGGGAACAACGGGGAGTCAGGTGCTGAGTACACGGTACCTGCTTCCCTTTCCAGACCGAGGTTCCGCTAATGTTATCAATAGTACTCTTTCAAACAGTTTCGCGGACCCACATTCGGCTATTAACCCTAAACACGTAGATTTTTCGTTCGTGAAATAACGGAACGAGGGTCCGTGTCTTAAACTCAAACAAAAACCAATGTGAAAAGAGGCTGCCTTAGAGGCAGCCTCTGCTATGTGTAGGGTTCAGTCACTTTCTCTCCTTCTCATCAATTCCTATAAAACGTTCGCGTGACAAAGGATTCTCGCGTTTCGGAATATGCAGAACAAGCAGATCCTCTACATACGAAACTTTAATTTCTTCGCCTTTTATTGGGCCGAGGTGTATTTTCTTGTAAAACTCTTCAAAGCGGGACGTTTGTCGAAAAAATTGATCACTTTCTACTTTGTCCGTTTCATCGTGTACCGCTTTGATCGTCACATATTCATCCTCATATTCTATAAATATCCTGTCACTTTCAAACCCGGGCAGCGATGCTTCCACTACATAATAACTGCCTTCTTCCCGAATGGCCGTTTTCTCATTATCACGTAAACCTGGAAATGATGAAAACAAATCATGAAACGTATCAAAAACTTCGTTAAATATATCAGATTGATGGCGTATAGGTCTTTTAGTCATGTGGATTCCTCCTTTTTATTTTCTGATCTCATCATATGCATCCCCGTCAAAAATTTATAAACTCCAGCCTAGACAAAGCTTTTCAGAGAAATATCCCTATTTGTCCAACCGCTTCTGCCATAACCTTTTTGCAATTGATGAATAAAATATGGTATAAAGCAACATATTTTTCCACAAAATGATAATGTAAGCGTACACAATTAATGTTGGAGGTGAACTAAGATGGGACTCTTTTCCTCGATAAAAGAATGGAAAAAAGCAAGGCAGGAAAAGCATATTGCCAACATGGAAGCAAAGGGGATCTGTCCGGACTGCCGCGGGCGAGGTTTTGATCTTTATTATCCCGTTGAATATTATACTACGACTCCCTCCGTTGAATGTCCCGGCTGCAATGGAAGCGGCTTATTTTCCGATTGGAACAGCCAAACAAGCCAATAAAGGCGGCTGGAAACATTTCCGCCGTCCACTCATTTTTTACAATGCTTCCTCAGACCAGCGGAGGCCAAACACTACTACATGCTCTTTTTGTTCAATTGTACGCTCTAATTCTTTTTCTTCGTTCCAGTCCGCAGAAATCGACGACCCAGATTGCATGATTGCCATCCAAGACGTTTCGTTTTGGTCCACCGGCACTTCATTTAAATGAGTGTAAACTTTTTCATCCCATGCAAAAGGCAGCTGAAATGCTGTAGAAGCAGTCGAATATTGAAAAGGCCTCTCTCCTTCATCCGCCGCTTGCGCCTCATGGAAATAAAGCTCCATATCTGTTTTATTATCATTTCCCGCATGATTAAGCTCATTTAAACCGAATATAAGTTCATTTATGTACTCTTTTTCCTCTTTTTCAAGTCCAATGCCTAATTTAGTACCTGACTCTTCTTCTAAACGTTCTCCATCCTCATATACGTCTATGACCACTTTTACCGCTTTTATATTATTCTGTTGAAACTCCGGTTCATATACCACATAATTCTCCACTCCAAATGGAAGATAGCGCTGTTGATCCTCTGAAAGCTCTTTTTCCTTCAGGACCGGCTCTTTGTTTGTTGGCATGTCATTCGCACAGCCTGCTAAACCAATCAGAAGGACACCAAAGATCGGTTAATGCTTCATCTATATCTACCTCCATCCTTTTTCATCAAAAACAGTAAAATAGAACGCTTTTCTTACAAAAAAGATCGTTATCTATTAAAGCCTCATCATCTTTTTTCCCAGTTAGGAAAGACTTGATTTATCCTGCATTTTTTTAACTTCTTATGATTATGTGATTTCACTGTTTTTGTTTCGCTTTTCTATTGTTCAAGCCTTCTTTATCTTGCTTATTGCTAACGACCTATTTCTTGTTTTATGAACAAACTTTTACCTTACATCCATTAATTGACAAAATTGTCAGGTGATTATAACATCTGCTTGTGTTAATAAAACTAGTAAGGAGGAGATTTTGGGGATGGAAAAGCAATTTAAATGCGCTGCAAGTTTACTAGCTTTATCTCTTGTTCTTTCAGCAGTTCTGCCTCATTTCGCACAAGCTGAAGAGTCACCGACTGTAAAGAATTCCTCTGAAATAGAAAATCAGCTTGATGAATTTACACACTTGTTAAAAGAAATGGAAGCAGCAGGTATTGACCTTCAACACTTAGAAGAAAACACAGACGCACAAATTAATGAATTAAGTCCTGAAACTCAAAACGTATACTATGAATATGAAAAAAATGGCGCTATTCATAAAGGAAATGCAAATGAACAGCAAAGCTCCATGAAATCCGCTGAAGCCGTTCCACCGAAAGCTGAAATGCAGCATCAAGTGCAGCCGCAAATTTGGGCTTCCATTACAAAAAAAGCCGTTCAAAAGGCATTACGCTATGGAGGTACATACGCGGGAGATTTAATAAAGCGTATTCCATATAAATGGGCAGATAAAGCGGGCGACTCCATTTCAAAATATGGAAATAAAGCGGCTGACGTACTGGAAGAATTAAACAATTTTACAGAATCCGCTGTAGCATTAGGGCTGACAAAAGCTGGGATTCCTCCTGCTGACGCCTTGTATATCGCTAAATTTATTGTATTCTTTTTAGGTTAACAAGGAGCGGGCCGGTCCCGCTCTTTATCGATTCGGAGGGGTATTATGCATCTAGGATTGGCCATTATTATTTTCCTTCTATCTTTTATCGTATTTTTTATTTTCATCGTTAAAAGTGAAAAGAAAGAAAACCATGATTATAATGAAAAATATTTACTGTCTTCTGTTGTTGCATCCGCTGTGCTTTCCCTCATCTCAACCGCAATTATTATGTTTTTTGTGTTTATTTTTACTGGGGCAGCAGCTTTTATTAATTCGTTATTCAGTCTCGATATAGACAAAAATCAATTAGGAACGCTGGTTATTGCGACAGCCGTTTATATGTTTACCGCCGATCATCTATTCACAGCTGTTATTAAGTATATAACCGAGAGTGCATCCATGCGTCTTGTTTTCTTATTCGCTCTGAGGTTTATTTTCATATTTATCGTTTGTCTTTTTTTATCAATTAGTTCAGTAAAAGCAAGCATCATTTCCTTATGTCTGGCTGTCTTTTTACTGTTAGTAGAAATAATTTATCACTCACGAAAAAGTGACGAGAAAAACTAATTTTTAATTTTTAACACTTTCGCGGGACTGCCTCCAACAACTGTGTTATTAGGTACACTTTTTTGTTACAACAGTCCCGGAAGCAATCACCGCATTATCCCCTATCGTAACGCCGGGGTTTATACACCGCCATTTTTATCCTTTATCACTTCCTGCAGTTTTTTTATCTCTCTTGTTTCTTGAAGTTGGTTTTTATTAATCCTTCCCAGTGCATCAAAAACAGCAAATATTGCAGCAAAAATTAAAAATTCCATTTTATTTCCTCTTTCCATCTTATAAGCTTCGTTCATTTCCATTAGAATCCCTTAAGATAAGATTGATTCCATTTGCCTGGCCTCCATAATAATATTTTTCCAAATCTGAAATATCCACGGTTTCTTCAAAATGAAAGGTATCTTTTTCTTTTGGTAATAGCGTTTCTTCTTGGATTCCCTCTTTGTTCAAAAGAGATATCGTTGGAACATCTTCCACGCGGTGAATGGATTCAATAAACTCCACTGTAACGTTTACTTCTTCCGAGCTTTTATTTTCCAGCGGAATAGAAAATTGTATGTACATTTCTTTCTTCTCTTCATCTGCTTCATAGGAACACGAACTCTTCTCTCTGTCATAATCAACCGCATAAACACCAGCCGCCATCGTACTTTGATATGCAGATACAATAGCTGATGGTGTAATTATAAAAATTGATATACTTGCAAATAAAATCTTACCCTGCCATTTTTTAAGTGAATGGCCAATGAAAAAAAGACTAAGAATGAGAGCAGCTAAGCTGGCTAAACCAAAAAAATGAAGCCCGCTTTCCGTATCCATATTTGAATAAGGGGGAATACCAAGGTTTCGAAAAATTGCTTCCCCAAATGGAGTCCGATGAGGAAACGGAAACTGAAGCAGGTATGCCAAACTAAACAGGCTAATACCAGCCCATAATAGGTAAGGATGTTTTATCATAAACCAGCCCCCGTATCTTTGTTCCGCTTTAGCTCTTCATGAATATCTTTAAGCACTTTATTCCTTTCTTTCATTAATTTAATCATCGTAACTACCGTATAAATGAAAAATATAATAATAAGCAATGAAAATAGGGACGGAACCCAACTAAAAAATGAAAACCAAAATGAGTGCAATTCCACCAAGCTCCCTCCAATATCATTTAACAAATAAAAGAACCAGAATCTCTCTGGCTCCTGTCAAGCGTTTCTACCTATTTTTAATCCTGTAAAAAACTTCGAATTTCAGCGTCATTATGAGAAGTATTCGTGACATGATACAAGTCGTCAATCGGATAATCATTAACAATGATGTCTAAATCCTGAATAATCCGATGGGCATACTTCAATGCCTCTTTATCTCTTTTAAAGACGGCATACTCTATCAAATCCATGAGATTATGAAAATCAGACTGCAGTTCTCCCTCTGAAGCGTCAGCCATCGATTTAAATTCGTTATAAACTTTTTCAATGTCCTCATTTTTTTCTAACCAGTGATCCTGCTGCTGAAAAAAATTTAATTCTCCCCAGCCAACCAACCCGTTCATGATATCATGGGTTTCCCTGATTTTATGCTGCACCGCATCCTCAATGTGCAGCGTGCCGTCATCATCTAGGTAGGACACAGCTTTCGAATGTTCTAAAATTTCTACCTCAGAAACGGCTGATTCACCCGCAAAAGCTTCTGTATCGTCTTCCAAATTACTCATCCATGCCACCGTAAAGAAGCTGATGCCCATTATGGCTCCCGCCAATCCTAATAACCCGGCTGTTATCCAAAGGATTTTTTTCATTCATTTCAACTCCATTACTTTCTTCTTCTACACCGTACCATTTTTTGTAATTTTCCTACAAGGCTTTTTTCCCATATTTGTTCCAAAAAACATGTCATCACATAAATAGTGACGTTTCTTCATAACGTGAAATAAGAGAAATTACTCCTTAGGAGGTCGGAATGAGTCAAAATACGTGGCAGCAAGTGCAGCAGATGCAGCAGATGTTTCAAGAAAATATGAAAAAAGAACCTTATCCCATGTATCCGCATTACGGGAAAATCACTCGTTACGAGGAAGTGCCGCTGGCGGTACCCGAGCAGCGTCAATACCACCAGCCTGGTATCGAAAAAGTAATGGTTCCCAAACCAATCATTGAAAACCCCAATTACAAAGGAAGTGGAAAACTGAAAGGCAAAATCGCCCTTATTACGGGAGGCGACAGCGGAATTGGAGCGGCAGTCGCTATAGCTTTCGCCAAAGAAGGAGCAGATGTGGCGGTTTCTTATCTAAATGAGCATGACGATGCCAATCGTACTAAAAGAAGAGTAGAAGAAAGAGGCCAGCGTTGTTTACTGCTACCAGGAGATGTTCGAGAAAAAAGCCAATGTGAAAAGATAGTGGAAAAAACGGTTGAAACTTTTGGCAGACTTGATATTTTGTGCAACCACGTTGGCATTCAATTTCAGCAATTAAGCCTGCTTGATATTACAGATGAGCAATTCGATGAAACATTCAAAGTCAACGTCTACTCTCATTTTTACACAACAAGAGCAGCACTGCCCCACATGAAAGCAGGAAGCTCTATCATTAATACGTCATCGGTGGTGGCTTATTCAGGCAATGAACAGCTGATTGACTACACTTCAACAAAAGCGGCCAACGTTGGCTTCACACGTGCGTTAGCAAACAATGTTATAAAGCATGGCATCCGTGTAAACGCGGTCGCTCCGGGGCGCATTTGGACACCGCTTATACCGGCAAGCTTTTCTGCTGATGAAGTCACCCAAGTCAATAACCCGATGGATCGGCAAGGCCAGCCGTTTGAACTCGCCCCAGCTTATGTTTACCTCGCTTCAGACGATTCTAGTTTTGTGACAGGCCAAGTGCTTCATGTAAATGGCGGGGAATCAGTTGAATAAAAGAGGAGGGCATGGATGTATACATTCAACCCGGAAGTTAAACTGCTTCTTGTAAACGAGTCCAATGAAAAAGTGGAAGTTACGTATAGTCCATATTCTTTTGAATTACCTAAGATCGGCCCACGTCCTCCATATTACGTCTACCCTAATTATGAAGCTTATTATCCTATTATTTAAGTGGAAAACGAAAAGAGTAATCATAAAAATAATGAGAATTTCTTTTAAATCCTATTTTCTCATATAGACTTTGCACTGCTGTATTTTCATTTCCTGTCTCGAGAGAAAGGGATGCTGCCCCTGTTTTCGATGCATAATCAATGGCTTTCTTTAATAATTTCTCACCAAATCCCTTTTTTCTAGCAGATTCTTTCACAAACAAATCATTTAAAATCCACGTCTTCTTCATACTTACGGATGAAAAAGAAGGATACAATTGCACAAAGCCGATAGGATGGTTTTTCTCGTAAGCTATAAAAACTGCCGACTCCTTATTTTTCATCCTTTCTTTTAAATATTCCCTCGCCCCTTCCCTATCAGATGATTGTTCGTAAAAGAGCCGGTATAAATCAAAAAGTTCGGTTAATGAATTAAGGTCGTTTAGTGCTGCTTTTTGAATAGTCATATTTAGTTCCCCCTGTTATAATCATTAACCGTTACGTCATGCATTGTTATTTCAACCTTCCACTGTTTATGTTCCGTTTGAAAATCGACACTTGTGACCGCAGGAATTCCTTGAATATCTTTTGATTCCAGGGCTTGTTTTACAGCTTCTTGCTCTGTAAGATTTGCTTCTTCTGGCTTTTCTCCCGGAAGGATTTCCATATGCTCCGCCTCTGACTGGCCTGGATACGATTCAGCCACCACTTCATACCATACTTCTACTCCATGCCCTATTTCTGCATTATCCGCCGCGTTGGAAAACCAGATGGCGCTGTAAAATACCTCCTGGCCGCCGGTATCGCTGTAATCTTTCGGCTCAGACGCTGCAACAAGGACCCTGCCATCTTTTTTATCGACCACGTAACCAGTCATTCCCGGCGGAAAGCCAGGCTTATCACCAGAAGCACAGCCATTCATCCCCATGCCTATTAATAAAAATAGGAAAAACATCAACCTGCTTTTCAAATTATCACTCCTGCTATTTATTATGTAACGTTTTAAAGCAGGTAAAGGTTTCTTTTTTTCATTTATGATTCGTGATAAATTTCCACCAGCCTTATTATGGTCATACCGATAATCACAAGAGAAAGAGCAATGAACAGCCATTGTCTTTCGTCTCCTAGAAATATTTGAGTGAATCACACCGGAAATGAAAACAATCCATTGATAAATCTTTCCCCACATGATTTATTCCGCCCCCCCATTATATAATAATGGACAGCCTGCTCCATCTATTGTTTTCCGAGCATATAGCCCATTAACACTGTATTCCGATCGATTTCTATTATGACGGCCACGAGTACTTTATGACTTTTTCAGCCAATAAAAAATGCTCCCATTCAAATGGATCAGGGAGCATTTATAAAAGGTCCTTCTTTTTATTCGTTTGCGTTAAACGCCTGCTGGATCTTAGGCATCAAGTCATCCCACTCTGCATCCATCGTTTTATTTACCGTAACAAAATCATTGTAGCCAAAAATATTGTCTACGCCTTCAATCTGTAGCAATGCTTTTGCAATCGGGTGATCGGTGTCGTCCCCTTTTTTCAGAGACGTGCTGCCATCAAAGATTACTTGGTCCGCTGTAAATTTTACAGCATTTGGGTTAGGTGTAGATTGAGCTTGTACTTCCATAGGTTTAATGAGTCCCCTTTCGATTTCACACTTTAAAATTATTCTATTTATAAAATAATAACACTTTAAGCCACGTTTTAAAAATAGGTCATTAAAAAGTGGTACCTTTTTTCTCTTTTCTTGCTAGCATTCCATGTTGTGACCCATTATTTATGTTTGATAATCCATCTGCCTGCGGATGTGTTCTTTTCCTTCTGTCCCGGCAAATTTTTCACAAAGATACAAGCCTAAATCTATAGATGAGCTGACCCCTCTAGCTGTGATAACATCTCCTTCATCTACAATTCTTTGATCCAGCGTTTGGCAATATGTATTTAATAATTCAAATGCGTGGGGATGGGTCGTCGCCTTTTTTCCTTTTAAAAAACCAGCAGCTCCAAGAAGCAGGGAACCCGTGCATACGGAAGCTTTTAGATCACAGTTCTCCGCCGTTTTCAACCATTGAAGGAAGGCAGGGTCGTCCTGCAGCCGTCTTGTCCCCATTCCGCCCGGTACAACAATCATGTCATAATGATCTAATGGTTTACTCACTTTATCTGGAGAAAATATAAGTCCAGCCCCATCTTTAACTGCAGGGTTAAACGAACAAACATCCCACTGAAATTCTGGCATCACATTCATCGTCTTCAACCTCGTCAAAGCATCATATACCCCGACAAAATCTAAAGCAGTTACACCGTCGAACAAAATAAATGCTGTTTTCATTTCAACTGCTCCTTTTCTATTTTTTCAATGATTTGAACGGTTGTGATTCCTGTGGCAAATTCCTGGTGAAGAGCGGCTAGTGATAAGTCATGTACGACCTCAGGCTCGTAATATCGAACATTATATCCCATAAACCGAAAGCTGCCGTCGCATCAGCAATCAAATATGTAGAAAAGCCGAAGTTCCCGCTCATCCTAGTAGTTGTTGATACACAATGAGGTGTCGTTAATCCTGTGATGATTACGTTGTCCCATTGATTGGAATGTAAATGCTCTTTTAAGTTCGTGCCGATAAATGCACTGTTCTGTTTTTTGGTTATAACTGTTTCATTTACTTTTGGCATTGCAGCATCCTTTAAAAACGAATGATTCATTTTCAGGAAAAAACAAAGACGCAGGATTAGAAGAAGTGTGCTTAATATGTATAACCGGCCATCCTTTTCCCCGCCATGCCGTGAGCTGCCTTTGGATGTTTTGTTCTGCAAAGGATTGTTTCGCTTTCCCCATTTTTTATCCTCAAAAGCTTTCTGCACATCAATAATGATCAGAGGAGACACTTTGTTCATTTAGAAAAACTCCCTTTACTACGTAGATTATTTGTTATTACGGCCGCCGGTGCTTTGTAATTCCTCCCTTCCATGGATTACATCATTAGAGATATGGTAGGAATAAGAATAATCGGGTTCATCTTCAAACGTGACATAAAAGAGATAATGGCTGGAAAAGGTAGATTCGGCCTTTTCCATTTCCCAAGAACGATCAGGGTAAGTTTCTTCTAAATGGTGTTCTAATACTTCCATTCTTTTGGGCACTTCGTGATGTAAAATAACATAAGGCCGGATAACCCACATACCAACCCCAGCATGATTACGAGAAAAACAATCGAAAAAGTACATAACAGAACCTTTTGTTTTTTAGAAATAAGAAGAGTAACAGCAAACAAAATGGTGACAAAATAAGCTGTAATGTAAGCAAATTAAACCTCTACATAATGGGTTTCTGGAGCAATATTATTAATATAAAACCAGCTTAGAAAAACCATAACCCCCAAAAAAGCAACGGAAATCATTATTTTAATTTTAATACAGTTTCCCCCTTTACAATGTTTTCCGGCTTATTTTACATTAATATCTTTTGTCGCCAGTTGTCGCCTTAATATCCATATGCAAACAGGGGTTACGAACGTAAGCAGTCCAATGGATGTAAAAGCCACACCCCAATTGTAAAAGTCAAGCAAAAGACCAAATAATACAGGAGAAAAAATTGTTGCACTAAAACCCATAACTGACTGAATACCAAGGGCGGTGCCGATAATATCGGGATCGGCAATTTCCGTTAAGGCGGTATTATAAATCGGGGAATCTGCAATAATTGTAAATCCATAAATAAAAACGAGCGGAAGCAGAATCCAGATCGGAATTTCGATGAGCCAGCCAACAGCCAAAGAGCAGATAATACTGATATAAATAAATAATTGAATTATATTCAGCCGTCCGAACCTATCCGACAATTGCCCGCCCAAAAACGTAGCAAATCCGCCTGCCATAATAACGAGTGATCCTGTTAGATTTCCATAACTCACAGCATGTTCTACATCATTATTTGCAAAATAATAAACGAGAAACGGGCCGATCCACGCCCACATCGCATACAATTCCCAGCAATGGCCGGTGTAACTGACATTTACGAGCAAATTTTTCTTCGTCAGCACTCTTTTCAGCAGTGCCATATTTAAACGCTGTCCCTCGATATGTAAGTTGCTTGGAATGTTAGAAAAGAAAAGCATTCCTGAAGCCACAAGTGCAGAGCAGGATGTAATCAAAATAACCCCCTGCCAGCCCGTTAAATTAATAAGCATTCCTGATACTAGCAGGGAAAAACCAGAACCCACTACTAACGAGCCTACATAAACGCCCATCGCTGCTCCTCTTTTTTCTGGGGGAGCGATTTGTGCTACGATTTTCATTCCCGGTACATAAATCCCTGCTATGCCAATACCAGATAACAAACGCAGCAGAAGAGCTGACATAAACCCGTCAGCTAAGAAAACAAACAAAACACCAGAAACGCCAGCCAGCAAAGCACCGTACATAAAAGAATATTTCGGATTATATTTATCGCTTAAAAAACTATAAAAAAAGACCGCTGCTACATAGCCTATATGAAAAAAGGAAACAATGATACCGGACTGTGTGGGTGTTAAACCCCATTCCTCTTCTACGATTGGCATCACCGCAGAAAAGTTAAACCATACTTGCATACTAAGAAATTGTGCAATAGCTAACGTCCATAATAACCGATTCAACGCATTGGCCACCTTTGTCATAAAAAGTTAATTACTTACATTATACCTAAAAACCTAAATATTTCGAAATTTTTTGCTCACCCTATCAGAATTTATACCTTCATGGTGTTATTTGTAGATAAATTCATGGCTGTTTTTAGCAGGAAAATACCATGTTTGCCACAAATGTATTAAGCAGTATTTATACACTATAAGAAAGGTGGTCGTTGTTAGTGAACCGTGATCTCACACTGAAACAGATCGCAGAAGGCATCCCTAAGTCGGTATTAAATGCGTCAGACAAAGACCTGGAAGGGTTTCAGGAAATCCTCGATCAAACGATAAAAGTAAGAGAAGCACACAAAGATTTACAGCGGATGGTACAAAGCTATTCAGGTTCTAAAAAACCGTCCCCTTCCGCCATGCAGCAGTCTTCTTAAGTATCCTGTTCAAATATCCACGGACCTCTTTTCTATTTATATAATATAGGAGGTCAGCAGGAATTGCTTGCTCTAAAAAGAAACAACAGCAAAAAAGGGTCAGACCCCTGCAGGACCTGACCCATTGGATTTTCTTTACAATTCATCAAGCGGACGGTTGTGTGCTCGTTCATCTGCCTCTCTTGCACGCTCCTGTGCTTCTAAATCATCAGTATCCGCCAGCTCTTCGGAATATTCCACATCTAATCCATCATTAACGACGATATCTTTTTTCGGCGTCTGCGACAGCCTTGCTTTATTTTTATGTTTGTTGTTTCGAGATTGCCCTCTTGTCATCACAAACACTCCCTTCCTTTTCCTTTAATTTTCCGCGATATTCTATTTATTATGCATTCCAGGAAGTGATACAATACGATAATAGCTACTTATATTAGGGTGAGCTGCCATTATGACAACGTTGGAAAAATTATATTCTTTTATTATTTTAGGTGCTGTATTATTCGGACTGGGGCTAGGTCAGTTTGACATATTCCGAACCAATACAGAATACGTGATTACGCCATTGCTGGTCGGGATGCTGTATTTCACCTTTTTACATATCCCATTTGAAAACATAAAAAAGTCACTGCAAAATATAAAATTTACTGATACATCTCTCTTGATAAATTTTGTGTGGACACCTGTGTTCGCCTGGGCGCTGGCTTCTATTTTTTTATCGGAGTATCCAGCACTGTCGCTTGGATTCATCATGCTGATGGTCACTCCATGTACGGATTGGTACTTAATTTTCACCGGAATAGCAAAAGGAAATACCGCCTTATCTGCTTCCATTTTGCCGATAAACTTACTATTGCAGCTATTGCTCTTACCTGTTTATTTATTGGTATTTAGTGGTACAGCAGGCTTTGTGGATTTCTCCATGTTAGCTGAAAGCATATTGCTTGTTTTATTACTGCCATTACTGCTTGCAGTTATGACGAATACCTTTTTTAAAGATCCTCTAAAAGAAAAAATACGTTCAACCGCGGTTAATGCTCCGGTTGTTTTTTTAAGTTTAGCGATTGCTGCTATGTTTGCATCAAATGGTCACTTCCTGCTCGAACACTTGGATTTGTTATGGAAATTAACGCTTCCTATTTTATTATTTTTTGCGATTAATTTTATTATTGGTCAAAAAGTTGGCAGTATAATGAAGTTTTCGTATCAAGACAAAGCAAGCCTCAGCTTAACGACATTAGCAAGAAATTCACCGATTGCGCTCGCTGTTGCTTTGACCGCTTTTCCAGATCAGCCGTTTATTGCATTAACCTTAATCGTCGGACCACTGCTTGAGCTGCCTCTATTAGCCGGGATCACCCAACTATTATTGTTCACACGCAAAAATTAATCTATATTTGTTTCTTCGAGCATAATACTCATTTTCTCTGTGCCAAACGCGCCGGGATTAAGACATTTTCTTCAATATAGTAAGCAGTCCGAAAAGATGTGCCGTCTTTTAAATGGAATCGCAAGAAGGTGCGGCTGCTGTTCTCTCGCATTTTCTCGATTTCTTCCATACCTGCGTATTCTAATGACAGGAAATCTTCTACAAATGCCTTTGTATTCGCTGAAGAAAAATCCGAAATGTGGCTTCCGTCCTCAAATGCTTTCCATGCTTATTTTATCAACCTTTCCTTCTATGTCATATAAGTCCGCAATGGTTCGTGCTTCTGGGTTTTCTTCTACTTGATATACTTTATCTTCAGCAATTACTCGAAAGTCAGGATCATAGCCCTTCATTTTATAAATTTTTATTCCAACAGGAAGAAAGGCAGCATCGCCATTACTCATTTTGTGATTGGAACAAGCGTTATCTGCCATCTGATATTCTACTTCCCCCAATCACTGCCCCTTTTTCCAGCTCCACGCCCTTATTCATACCTTGGAAGATCATCAATTTTTAAAACATCCATCCAGGAAATAGCTGCATCCGGACAATTCCTTAAACGATCTGTCATTTGCGAGCAAGAAACTAACAGGAGGAGTGCGGAGAAGATATACATATGTAATAATTTCCAATTCATGGCTTCACCTCATTTACAAAGTATGGAGAAGATGGCGTTTTGCAAACCTTGAGTGACCATTGCACAGCGGACATCAGATTCCTTATTTTATTAAAATCCTTCCTTTATAGCGTTTTCGAGGCCACTAGTTCCGTTATCTGCTGCAAATTACGAAATTTTCATGTTTATAGCAAAGTTTAGCGAAATGAATGTCCGTCACACCTCAAAAATGCTACTTTTAAAGAGCATAAAGGAACGGGTTTCCGCTGCATCCTCCGGAGAAGCAGACTAATCAAAAAACAGCATGCTCCCTGGCATATTCCCGTACCTTCTCGAGCATTTGCTTTCTTTTTTCATCTCCTGCTTGCACCACATCACCAAAATGTAAAAATGGCAAACAGTCAAAGCCGCAAAAAGAAAATATTTCTTCTTTCCATGTTTCTTCTATACAATGTTTGCTTCCTTTTTCAATAAATTCTTCTGTAGGGGTGCCCGTTGTATAGATAACTGCTGCTTTTTTACCGTTCATTAGAGGTACCGGTGTTTCTCCTTCTAATTCATAAGCAAAACCATAAGACAGCACGCGATCTAAAAATCCTTTGCCAGCAGCAGGAAAACTTCCCCACCAAAGCGGAAAAATAAACGTAATCACATCCGCCCATTTCATTTTTTCATGCTCTTTTTTTATAACTTCCGGATATCTTCCCTCAAGCGAGGCATGATACTCATCACGAACCAAGTGAGGAGAAAGGTTGATCTCAGCAATGGTGCGGATTTCTATTTCTTTTCCTTGTTTTTTCAGCTCTTCCGTGTAAGCATCTACTATTGTTCCATTAAAACTTTCGCGGTCAGGATGCATAAACCAAATTAAAAATCGTTTCAAAAAATCTTTCCTTTCTTCATTACAATTCGTTAACAAATATTTAAAAACATAAAAACCTTATATGAAAACGCTTACCTTGTTTAGTTTTTTCAAACGGGGATATAAACATAGTAGATATTGTACTACACAAGTAAAAATTAAATAGCGGAGGCGAAAGCAACATGAATAAAATGCTGACAGGGCTTACTGTATGGACACTATTTTTGATTTTAATGGGGGTATTGTTTCCAATACCTACAACCACTGATACCGGTTATCGGAAAGATCCTGCAGAGCATTACGATTTATGGATTTTTCTCTTTAACCCCGATTGTTTTCTACGGTACTATTGTATCACTTGCATCCGACTGGCTTGCCCGCCGGATTAAGTGGCACTTTCAACCTCTCTCTTTTTTCTTTCATATTGCAGGGGCATGTACTGCTTACATTGTAACGCAAAATATAGATATAACCATTATGGCTGTTTTAGCCGCTGTTCTGTTCTTTGTGGCTGACCGATTCTTTTTGCTGTTGAAATATTCTTCACAAAGCTATTATCTTGTGAAAAACTTGCCGTTTGTGCTGGGGTTCGTTGGTGTTACCATCATGGTATTTGGCTCTACTATGTAAGAAGAGTTTGTGTATAAGATATCCTGCTTGATTCTTTCGGTGTAATGATTTAAGCTGTCCCAAAAAGCCCTTGTATAGTAAACAGCCGGTCGTGATTTATTTTCACGACCGGCTGTTTAGCTTGGTTTTCTCTTTTCTCCAAATTGCGCTGATTCAATCCGCTTCAATCCCCAAAATGCAGGTAACTGAAACTTCAAAGTAGCTATCCTTAGCTTTTTTAATAACTGCGGTATATTTCCATTAGCTGCTTTACTGCCTGTGCCAAAGGAAGCTCACCTGCTGTTACTTTTTGTTTCAGCTCGGGCAGGTTCAATTTTACTTTTTCATTTTGATAAAAAGAAATTTTTAGTTCATCTTCAATGAAACGATCCATCCATTCTGACAACTGTGAAGCTCTTCTTTCTTGGAAAAATCCACTTTCTTTCATTTTCTTTTCGTAGCTGGTTACAATATCCCAAATATCAGGAACCCCTTCTCCTGTTAGCGCAGAAACAGTATAAGCCTTTGTATCCCAGCCGGGAGTTGCTGGCTGCAAATAATGCAGCAACCGGTTATACTCTGCTTTTGCATTTAAGGCAGCTTGTTTGTTTTTCCCGTCGGCTTTGTTGATAAAGATTGCATCAGCAATTTCCATGATCCCTTTTTTCATTCCTTGCAGTTCGTCTCCCCCGCCAGTCAGCATGAGAACTAAAAAGAAGTCGACCATAGAGCGGACGGTGATTTCACTCTGCCCCACTCCGACGGTTTCTACAAAAATGACATCATAGCCTGCTGCTTCACAGATGAGCATCGTTTCTCTGCTTTTTCTTGCTACACCGCCAAGCGTGCCACCGGATGGAGAGGGCCGGACATATGCGTTTGGATGCTTGGACAAGGTTTCCATTCTTGTTT
Organism: Alteribacillus sp. JSM 102045; assembly: GCF_041949975.1. Taxonomy (NCBI): domain Bacteria; kingdom Bacillati; phylum Bacillota; class Bacilli; order Caryophanales; family Bacillaceae; genus Alteribacillus; species Alteribacillus sp. JSM 102045. The sequence goes on from NZ_JBHFQG010000003.1 coordinate 81,204, forward strand.
TATCTCCTAGAATACTGCCTTTGCTTACACTAGAAGACGGATCTACAGCAAGTACCGCCAGATGGTGCCCCTCATCGCACAGCATTGCTCCAAACTTCTCAATCAATGTGCTTTTCCCTGCTCCAGGAACACCAGTGATTCCTATTCTAATTGCTTGTCCGGTATATGGCATCAGTTGTTTGAGGACCTGCTGGGCTGTTTCAAAATGCTTCGGAGAATTGCTTTCTACAAGGGTAATCGCCCGGGCAATTACCGCCCGGTTGCGATTCAGCACCCCGTCCACATACTCCTCAACCGAGAGAGACCGTCTTCGTTTCGTTCGTGGTCGCTGCTGATTGTCCATACGGGCCCTCCTTTCTCACTGGCCCTTTTGATTTAAACTTCTTCTAAACGTTTAATTACTTCTTCCATGACCTGCTTCGCTGCTGCCGGGATCACCGTCCCTGGACCAAAAATGGCTGCTGCTCCTTTTTCTTTTAATTCATCATAATCCTGCGCTGGTATAACACCGCCTATAACAATGACAATATCCTCTCTTCCCAGCTTTTTCAACTCTTCTACTACTTCGGGCAGCAGCGTTTTATGCCCAGCAGCAAGCGAGCTCATTCCAAGGATGTGAACATCGTTTTCAACCGCCTGTAATGCGGCTTCTTCCGGCGTTTGGAAAAGCGGACCGATATCCACGTCAAAGCCAAGGTCAGCAAAAGCCGTAGAAATGACTTTCGCTCCGCGGTCATGGCCGTCCTGGCCCATTTTTGCGATCATAATACGCGGACGTCTGCCTTCTGCTTCAGCGAATTCATCGGTTAACCGTCTCACATCATCCATTAATTCTTCCTCTCCAAATTCTGCACTGTACACGCCGCTGATGGAACGTGTGACAGCCTGATGTCTTCCCGCAACTTTTTCGATGGCATCTGAAATTTCTCCAAGGCTTGCCCGAGCTCTTGCGGCATCTACGGCAAGCTTTAATAAATTTTCGCTGCCGTCCTCTGCTGCTTTTGTCAGAGCATTTAAGGTTTCTGCTACTTTATCTTCATTTCGTTCTGCTCGCAGCTTTTCCAGACGTTTTATTTGCGATTGTCGTACAGCTGAATTATCAATATCTAAAATATCAAGCGGGTCTTCTTTTTCTAATCGGTATTTGTTAATTCCGACCACTGTTTCCCTGCCGGAATCAATGTGGGCCTGGCGGCGGGCAGCTGCTTCTTCGATTCTCATTTTTGGAAGTCCTGTTTCAATCGCTTTTGTCATCCCGCCAGCTTCATCGATTTCCTCAATATGCTCCCATGCTTTTTTAGCCAGCTCCGCGGTTAAGCTTTCTACGTAATATGAGCCGCCCCACGGGTCTACGACGTTGGTAATCCCTGTTTCTTCCTGGAGATAAAGCTGTGTGTTTCTCGCAATCCGCGCAGAAAAATCAGTTGGCAGTGCGATTGCTTCATCGAGCGCGTTCGTATGAAGAGACTGGGTATGCCCCATTGCAGCAGCCATCGCCTCAAGACAGGTTCGCACGACATTATTATACGGATCCTGTTCTGTCAAGCTCCAGCCTGAAGTTTGAGAGTGTGTCCGGAGTGCCATCGATTTCTTGTTTTTTGGGTTAAACGGCTTCATTAAGCGCGCCCACAGCAGTCTGGCTGCCCGGAGCTTTGCTATTTCCATAAAGTGGTTCATCCCAATCGCCCAGAAAAACGAAAGTCTCGGCGCAAACTGATCAATGTTAAGGCCTGCTTTTAAGCCAGTGCGGACATATTCCAAGCCGTCGGCAAGCGTATAGCCAAGCTCAAGATCAGCGGTCGCTCCTGCCTCCTGCATATGATAACCCGAAATGGAAATGCTATTAAACTTCGGCATATGTTCTGAGGTATAAGCAAATATATCAGCGATGATGCGCATCGACATTTCCGGGGGATAAATGTACGTATTACGAACCATGTATTCTTTTAAAATATCATTTTGAATCGTTCCTGTCAGCTGTTCTTGTTTTACTCCCTGTTCCTCTGCAGCCACAATATAAAAAGCCATAACCGGTAAAACGGCACCATTCATCGTCATAGATACAGACATTTGATCGAGCGGAATTCCATCAAACAGCACTTTCATATCAAGAATGGAATCAACGGCCACTCCAGCTTTTCCAACATCACCGACGACACGAGGGTGATCGGAATCGTAGCCGCGGTGCGTAGCTAGGTCAAATGCTATGGAGAGACCTTTTTGTCCAGCCGCCAGGTTACGGCGGTAGAAAGCGTTGGATTCTTCTGCTGTGGAATATCCGGCATATTGGCGGACGGTCCATGGTCTTGTTTTATACATGGCTGGATACGGCCCTCGTAAAAAAGGAGCAATCCCGGATACATAATTTGTATGAGGGAGATCTTTCGTGTCTTCTTTCGTATAAAGCGGCTTAAGCTCTATGTTTTCTACTGTAGGAGAAGATAAGTCTTCTGCGCTTTTTCCGGTTTTCTTTTTCACTTCCTGCTCCCATTTGGTTAGATCATGAGAAGCCAGCGCTTCATTATAGTTTATTTTGGTGAAGTCCGGAGTTGTCATTGTACAGACGCTCCTTTCGTACGCTGCAGCCAGCTTAAGGTTTCGTAAACATTGGAATGGCGGTGAATGGTACCATCCAGCCCTTTATCTGTAAGAATTTTTTCCTGCTCTTCTGTCAGTTTGCCAGCCAGCAGAACAATCTTGTCTGGTGTGTTTTCTTTAATGGCTTGTACAATCGTCGAAGCGAGTGCTTCATATGCTGCATCTTGTCCACACAGTACAACAATGGTTTCGTCAGCTGATACAGCAGCACTACTGGCTTTAGCAGCATCATCTGTACCTTCTGTCTGCTGCACATGAAAGCCGCCCGTTTGCAGAAATCCAGTAGAAAAGTCTGTTCGTGCTTTATGGTCCGCAAGCGGTCCTAATGTAACCAGCAGTGCTGAAAGAGGTTTGTTTGTATCTTCTTTATAGGCTTCAGCTGATTTGCGCAGCCTTTCAAACGCTTGTGCTTCTCGTCCTGGCGGCAAAGGAGCAATAGAAATGTTTTGGCTGCTATTCATCTGTGAAAGCTGAGAGAGTACAGCCCCGTTCTTAGCAGCCTCTATCGCTTCTTCAATGATGCTTTTTTCTCCTTTATGCCACGCTGCGCTTGCTTTATTTCTTTTTTTCAATTGGTAATTTTCAATAAAATCCACCACTTGCTTTTCATCATTTTCTGGTTTCACCGATACTGGTTTTTCATTGATGTCCGGATATTTATTGACCCCGACGAAAACTTTTCGCTGTTTTTGGACTGCTTTTTCTTTTTCCTGGCGTTTTTTTTCTATGCGTTTTTGAGGGTTTCCATCAATCAGGTTTTGTTCTAAGCCTCCGCTTGCTTCCATCTCCTGAAACAGGGACCATGCTTTTTCTGCTAATTGATGGGTTAACTGCTCCACATAGTAAGAGCCGCCTGCAGGATCGATTGTCCTTCCAAGGTAAGCTTCTTCCTGTAAAATAACCTGCGTGTTACGGGCAATACGTTTAGAAAAAGGCGACGGCCTTTGAAAAGACACATCAAATGGCGTAACTTCCAAACTGTCCGCTCCTCCGGCTACAGCGGAAAATGCTTCTGTAGTAGAACGAAGCATGTTGACGTACGGATCATACTCCGTTTTCGTTCTATCTGACGTTAGGCCATGAACAGCCATAGTACGTTTGTCCTCTTCGATACCAAAAGCGGCTTGGATATTAGACCAAAGTGCGCGGGCAGCCCGAAATTTAGCGATTTCCATAAAAAAGTCAGATCCTGCCGGAAATCGAAACTGAATACGAGGGACACTTTTTTCCGGTGCGATTCCTCTATCTTTCAGTTCTTTCACGTAGGCCGCTGCAGTAGCCATGGAATACGCAAGCTCTTCCACAGCGCCTGCTCCGCTGTTATGATAAGGTTCACTTGAAACCAGCACCGTTTTGACATCTATGCTGTTGCTATCACACCACTTCATTATTTCTGCCATATGATCATAGCACGTGCTGAGCGGTGCAGGCACCTCTCCTGCTGCCACCCAGCTTCCAAGCGGGTCAGATGCAGCACTTCCACCTGCTGGAGTAGAAACCCCTGCCTTTTGTAGAGCAGCAGCCCATAAAGCGAAGAGCGGAAGCGGATCTGCTCCTGTTTCAAAGTGAATGGGCGTCTTTTCTATATCAACATCTTTCAAAAGGGTTAAAAAATCATCTGCATCGCCTATTAGAACACCGGTTCCGTTTACTTCATTGTGATTCAGTTCTCTGCCTTCTTTTACCGCTCTATTCCAGCTTATTCTTACAGCATGCTGCCCTTTTTGAAGGCCTTCTTTCATTTCACGGTTTGCCGTCTCAGGCGTACGCTCCCATATGGGTTGTGCAGCTTCCCATGGAAATGGATGCTCCGAAGCTGCATGAATTCCCCTTACATGAGGAGACTGACCGGGCAGTGTGTCAGCATAAGCAAGCCCCTCCCTGTCTTCTTCCCGGTACAACGGTTTTAAAGTAATTCCTTCATCTGTTTCTGTAGAGAGGAGCTTTTCAACTGACTTTCCTTTCAAAGAAGCTTGGGCTGCTTCGTACCACGTTTTTTCGTCAGGAACTGGAAAATCACAAATATTTTTCAACACCGAACGAAGGATTTCTTCCATTCTTTTTTCCTCCTCTTTTTACAAAGGAATATTCCCGTGCTTTTTATGCGGGTTTTGCTTCTTTTTGTTTTTCAGCATTTCAAGCGCGTTCGCCAGTGATTTTCTCGTGTCGCGCGGGTCAATTACATCGTCGATCATGCCGTTTCCAGCTGCAATATAAGGATTAGCAAAGCGTTCGCGGTATTCCTGGATTTTTTCCTGGCGCGTTTTTTCAGGATCCGGGCTTTCTTTGATTTCTTTCGCAAAAATAATATTCGCCGCTCCCTCTGGTCCCATAACCGCTATTTCAGCGTTTGGCCAGGCGAAAACCATGTCTGCTCCAATTGCTTTACTATTAAGTGCTACATAGGCTCCACCAAAAGCTTTGCGTAAAATAACTGTAATTTTAGGGACGGTTGCTTCAGAATAGGCATATAAAATTTTCGCTCCGTGCCGGATAATACCGCCGTGCTCCTGCTGAACCCCCGGAATAAATCCACTTACATCCTCAAATGTAATGATTGGTATATTAAAGCAATCACAAAAGCGGATAAAACGTGAACATTTGTCCGATGAATCAATATCAAGACCGCCTGCCATCATTTTTGGATTATTAGCAACAATACCAACCGTTTCTCCATTCATTCGTCCAAAACCGACGACGATATTTTTGGCAAATCCAGGCTGCACTTCCATGAAATCTTCATCGTCTAAAAGCAGCTTAATGACTTTTCTTACGTCATACACTTTTGTGCTGTCCACTGGCACAATGTCTAATAACTCTTCGACTCGTTCTTCTAAGTCGACTTCCTTTTTCGGCGGATAAACCGGAGCATTTTCTTCATGATTAGAAGGAAGGTATTGAATGAGCCGGCGCACATCCTGCAGCACTTCTTCTTCTGTTGAAGCTGTAAAATGAGCATTCCCGCTCTTACTAGAATGTACCTTTGCTCCTCCTAAATCTTCCGAATTAATTTTTGCTCCGGTTACACTTTCGATCACTTTTGGCCCTGTAATAAACATTTGGCTCGTTTTTTCCACCATAAAAACAAAATCGGTAATAGCAGGTGAATATACTGCTCCTCCTGCACAAGGCCCCATGATAACTGAAATCTGCGGCACAACGCCTGAGTAGATAGAGTTACGGTAAAAAACATGGCCGTAGCCATCTAAAGACAGCACACCTTCTTGAATACGAGCACCGCCGGAGTCATTCAAACCGATAATCGGAGCTCCGTTTTCTGCGGCAAGGTCCATCATTTTCGCAATTTTTAAAGCGTGCATTTCGCCAAGTGCTCCGCCAAACACGGTAAAATCCTGCGCAAATAGAAATATTAATTTCCCATGGACCTTTGCATATCCAGTCACGACCCCTTCTCCAGGCGCTTCTGCTCCTCCATAATCCATTCCGCGATTTTCAATAAATGGATTCAATTCTACAAAGCTGCCTTCATCTACAAGAAGGTCAATTCTTTCCCGTGCTGTAAGCTTCCCACGTTCATGCTGAGCATCAATGCGGTCTTCCCCGCCGCCTATTTTGACTTTTTCTTTCTTTCGCTCCATTTCATCAATCCGGTCAAACATATCACTCATTGAACACAGCCTCCCTTTCTATCTACGTTATCTCTTTTATGTGTAAAACGCTTTCATGTTTTCGCATAGAAGGGGCATCTTCTAAGAAGATTACCCCTCGTTTTACTTGTAGTAAGTTTAAGCTGTTTTGACAAGGAACAGCGGCTGGCCGTATTCCACGAGTTCTCCATTTTCAACGAGAATATCGACAATTTCACCAGAGATTTCTGCTTCGAGTTCATTCATCAGTTTCATCGCTTCCACAATGCAAACGACTGATTCTTCATTTACTTTGTCTCCTTCTTTCACATACGGATCCGCATCCGGAGATGGAGAACGGTAGAATGTACCAACCATCGGAGATGTAATTTCTTCAAGAGAATCATCTTTAGCGGCTTCTGTTTCGTTTTGCGCTGGTGCCTTTGCCGGTGCTTCTTCTTTAGGGGCAGCTGGCGCCGGTGCTTCCTTTTGAGGTTCAGACGGAGCTGGTGCCGGCTGGGGAGCCTGAACTGTTTCTACAGCTGCTGCCTGTACAATTCCTTCTTTTTTGATGGTAATTTTTTCTTTGTTTTCACCGCGAATTTCAAGCTCTCCGATGGTCGATTTGTCCACCGCCCGAATGAGCTCTTTGATTTCATTTACTTTATACATTTTTCCTACACTCCCTTATTATTAGAAAAAGTTGGCTGTTTTCTTAAAGTAAAAAAGTTACCTTACCCGATTAGTCCTTAAAAAGAATCGTTGATAAGCTGGCTCTTCTCTGGCTTGTTCGGTCAAAACCGAATGCATGATTAAATCTGCATAAATATCTGCTATTTCATTTACCGAATATTGGCCGCTTGCTTTGTACCATTTATAAGTCCAGTTTATCATGCCGAATATCGCCATCGACATGATCGGCACCGGCAGTTCTTCTCTAAATTCGCCTCGTTCTTTTCCCTCTCTTACTACCGAAAACATCATATCTTTATAGCGGTCCCGCTTTTTTTTGATACTATCAAAATAGTCCGGAGATAGATACAGGCTTTCTTGATAAAAAACAGTTACGTGAGCCCGGTAGACTTCAAACATTTTCACAAAAGAGCGCACGGTTTCGTACAATTTTTCCGCCGGTGTGTGATAGCTCGAATGAGCTTCAGCCGCCTTATCTATGACATATGTAATAAATGAGTCATGGATGGTATATAGAAGCTCATCTTTAGATTTAAAATTATGGTAAAAGCCGCCTTTGGAAGTCTTGCTTTCTTTTACTATTTTATCCACAGTTACCGCATGAAAGCCATATTCTTCAAAAAGTTGAAGAGCAGCCTCAGTAATCCTTTGTTTGGTGGATTTTGCCGGCACTCTTATCACCTGCTTTCAGTCTTAATCCATAATTTGGTGATGCTCAAGAAATTTCGTGTTAAAATCTCCTTCTTTAAAGGAAGGATGGTCCATGAGTTTCAAATGAAATGGAATTGTCGTATCTACACCTTCTACTACAAATTCGGACAGGGCCCTTTTCATGCGTGATATCGCTTCATCCCTTGTTTTTCCTCTGACAATTAACTTCGCCACCATGGAATCATAGAAAGGGGTAATAGAATAACCCGGATAAACGGCACTGTCTATACGAACACCTAATCCGCCTGGCGGAAGATACATATCAATTTTTCCTGGGGACGGCATAAAATTTTTCGCTGGATTTTCTGCATTAATTCGGCATTCAATCGCCCAGCCATTGATTTCAATATCCTCTTGTGTCACAGATAAATGTTCTCCAGCTGCAGCACGGATTTGTTCTTTAATTAAATCAATACCCGTTACCTCTTCTGTTACCGGATGTTCCACTTGAATACGGGTATTCATTTCCATAAAGTAGAAATTTTTATTTTTATCAAGTAAAAACTCAACTGTTCCTGCACCGCAGTAGTTCACTGCTTTTGCTGCCTGTATTGCTGCTTCACCCATAGCCTGGCGGGTTTTCTCATCGAGCGCAGGAGACGGAGCTTCTTCGACCAGCTTTTGATGCCGGCGCTGTATGGAACAATCTCTTTCCCCAAAGTGAATAACATTGCCGTGGGAATCGGCCATAATTTGAATTTCAACATGCCGGGGTTCTTCAACAAACTTTTCCATGTAAACACCAGCGTCGCCAAAAGCTGTTGCTGCTTCTTGTTGTGCCATGTTAATTGCTGTTTTCAAATCATCAGGATTTTGAGCTACTCTCATCCCTTTTCCGCCGCCTCCGGCAGTTGCTTTTACAATCACAGGATAGCCGATTTCTTCTGCAGTTTTTACAGCTTCTTCTTCATTTTCAATAATTCCATCCGTACCAGGAACAATCGGAACTCCTGCTGCTTCCATTGTGTCACGAGCTACTGCTTTAGCTCCCATTTTGTTAATGGCTTCTGGAGACGGACCGATAAAGATTAAGTCATGATCTGCACAAATTTCTGCGAATTCAGCATTTTCTGCCAGGAAACCGTACCCAGGATGAACGGCATCAGCTCCTGTTTTTAACGCAGTAGAAATTAAATTTGTTTTCTTTAAATAACTTTCAGCAGAAGAATTAGGACCAACACAATAAGCTTCATCTGCCATCAAGACGTGTAAGGCCTCTCTGTCTGCTTCTGAATGTACGGCCACTGTTTCAATACCAAGTTCGCGGCAGGCACGAATTATACGTACAGCAATTTCACCGCGGTTAGCTATAAGTATTCTCTTAAACATCAAATGCACCTTCTCTCTGTCATTGCTTTTACTATTATTTGCAAGGTAAGCGATTACATACGATAACAGATTACTTAGACCGACCAGTCAGTCTGTACTTAGATTATAAAAAATATATTCAAATCTGTCAAATAAAAATTTAAAAAACCTTTGCTCCTCCTACATTTTAAGAATTTTAACCGCTGAACACAAGAGAAAAAAGCAGGTCCCTTCCTTTTACCATAAAAAAGAAGTCATCCCAAAGATTTCTGAGACGGACGCTTCGATTTGTGCAGATGTCGAGCAGGTCTTTTTTAATGAGTCATTTGATTTATTTTACAGAAGGGGTCTTGCCAGGATTTTTTACAACCACTTGAAGGAGGCTTATTCCATAGAGGAAATTGATATATATTATATACTTTGACTTTGGCATATGTCGTCCTGACAAATCTACATTTTAATCAAAGGCATGGTAACACACCGGAAGGACCCTCCGGATTTAATAATTTCTGAAAAAGGAACCTCTAAAACTTCAAAGCCCATTTCTCTCATGTTTTCATTTACTATTTTATTCTCCGGAAGACTAATAACTTTCTTATTTCCTATAGAAAGAACATTCGTTCCAAGGCGGAATTGTTCTTCTTCATTGACAGTAATTGTACGATAATGCATGCAAATATCACGGACGATGTCATTAGAGAGGGCTTCAGGGTAAAGCAGAGCCGTCCCTGGGGATAGAATATTAAAAATACAGTCTAAGTGCAGATATTTCTTATCAAAGGGGATAGTAATGATTTTTTTAGTTGGAAATATTTCTTCTAATCGTTTAACCGCCTTGTCACTTGTACGGCTGCTGTCCCCCACATAAAGTACATCTTGATCTATTAAAACATCGCCGCCTTCGATAGAACCTTCTTCTACGCACATATAATCCCAATGATTTTCGGTAAGCCAAGATTTGAATTCTTTTATTTCCGGTTCTCTAATATCTGTTTCCATTTTCCCAACGATAATGCCTTTTTCCGTTGCAAGACCAAGGTCTCTTGTGAAAACCTGCTCAGGCAGCTTAGATAATGCAGGTAATAAATGAACAGTTACCCCGTGATTTTCTAAGGTTTCTATCAGAAAGCGATGCTCCTGCATTGCTTTTTCCTGATCAATGTTTTCATCTTCATACGATTTTTGTACTTCATTAATTGGTTTTTTTATACGCATTTCTTCCGGAACGCACATTAAAACTTCTATTAATTCTCCGTATTCTGTATGAGCTGAACCTTGTCGTTTGTTTTCCATTTATATCTACTCCTTCCTCTCCCCTCTAGTCATTCCCTTTTAAGAGAAAATTAACAATATGCAACGTTTAAAAACAAGACGATAGTGGTAAAAATGAGATATTAGCCTAGATTAGGGAGGGTGAAAATGAGCACGTTAAACAATGAAGAAATTGAACAGAAATTAAGGGGTTTGGATGGATGGGAAAGGGCCGATGCAAAAACGATCGAACGAACTTTTTCGTTTGATTCATTTCTTAATGGAATATCGTTTGTTGAAGAAATAGCCCGTCATGCTGAAGAGGTTCAGCACCACCCTCATATCACCATTGATTACACTTCGATCACTGTTCGACTTTCTACACATGATGAAGGCGGGATTACGAAAAAAGACATCGACTCTGCTGCTGCTTACAACCAAGTCTTTTCTTAATTATTTTCTATCTATTATAGAAGCGGAAAACAACCCATTTGCAATCAGCATATAATACAACATATAAACTCAGCCGCTTTCCTATGAGGTGAAAAGCATGAATTTTCAACAAGAAAGAATGAGGCAAATGATTGAAAACGATCGTTTTCTCCATGCTTCCTATAAGGAAGCAGTAGAAACCTGCGGGGATGAAGCTGCCGCACTGAAATTATTATTTGAAAAGTATGTGCAGAATGAACCTATCATGAGAAACGCTTATGAACATCTAACCAGTCATTGATGGGATAATTTCAAATGATTCAGGGGCTGTCCCAAAAAAATAAGGGGCAGCTTTTTTCTTTTAAACAGCTTTGCATTTTTTGAAAAAACGGTTATAGCGGCAAAGCCAACCCTCTCTTTTTACTGTTTCAAAGAAAAGAACGGAAGGGTAGAGAACAAGAAACAGGAGGAGAACAGGGGGAATACCGTGGAAGACCGAAATGATATAAAAAACTACCGGTTGGAGAAAAAAAAGACGGCCTACCGATCAAGAAGATGTAAAAAAACTAGAAAACCTCGTTGAAAAGCTAGATGATATTACCACGAAATCCCGTATGAAAGATATGGCCTATCATTACACGAAACGATCAGAAGTGATTAAAACCAATTTGATCGCCGGGGCCGCCCAGGGAGTAGGATTAACAGTTGGCACGGCTCTTATCATTGCGTTATTATTTTTTATACTGGCACAATTTGAAACGATGCCTTTAATAGGTGAGTATATTGGTAACCTTTTAGATGTTGTAGAAAGAGAGAGGAATTAAGAATAAAATGTCGAAGTTTTATCCATGATTATTTTACACATACAATTGGAGGTATAAAGGAATGGATTTACTAGGAATCAGCTTACTTATTTTCGCAATTGCCTTCGCAGTACTTGTTATTTTTCTAATAAGGGCACTGAATAACTTAAGCAGTGTCTTAAGCGGAATAGACAAGACCGTAGAAAAACTGCCGGACCAATTAGACGAAGTGATGAAAGAATCCGGCGTGGTGATCCATAACAGCAATGAAACCCTTTTAGATTTAAATGAAAAAATGCGCGCGCTTAATCCTCTATTTTACATTCTTGGTGACGCTGGTGAAGCTTCCCGAAAACTTTCTTCTTCCTTAGCAGATTTAACCGTTTCATTAAAGAAAAATACAGAAGAAGGAAAAGAAGCTGCTCAAAAGAAGGATCTCGGAGGATTATATGGAGCAGCAGCGCTCATTTATTATCTCACCCAAAAGCGTAAAACGCTAAAAGAATTAAAAGAAGGCAGCGGCAAACAAAATGACAGATAAACGGATGAACAAAAGACACAACAGCAAACGACCACTAATCAGAGGTGTTGGAACTGGATTTTTGATAGCCTTCATCGGAACATTGCTTACCTCCCCGATGAAAGGTTCCACTCTTCGGCAAAAAACAGTGAACCGGTTCAGTCTTTTTAAAAATTACCCGACGAAAGCAGTGGCTGCTTATCGCGGCCGTAAAGAAAAATTCCGCGAACTGGGTCATACGAAATACGAGCACCTGCAAGAAGAAATAAACAGTTTAAAAGAAGAAGCTTGCAGTTCTGAAGAAAATGAAAAGAGAGAAGGACGCTGATCGAATAAAATAAATCAGCTTCCTTCTCTTTTTGTTGATATAACACGGCTGCCAAACTTTTCTAGTAAACTCCTTGGGAGCCGAGAATATAAACGAGTATAAAAATGAATACCCAGACCACATCTACAAAGTGCCAATACAGTCCAAAGGCTCTAATACGCTTCCAGTTCGTCCATACTGCCCGCTTTGTATGAAGGTGCCAAAGCAGCAGTCCCATCCAAATCGATCCTAACAGGACGTGGGCTCCATGGGTGCCAACGAGTACATAAAAAGATGCAAGAAAAGGAGACTCCGTTAACGTATGACCTTCTTTGGCATATTCAAAGAACTCATACACTTCAAATCCCAGAAAGATAAGCGCAAAGCTGTGCGTTACCGAAAGCCAGAGCATGGCTTTTTGAATGTTTTTTTGTTCCATGCCCTTTTCAGCGAAATAAAATGTCAAGCTGCTTGATAACAGCAGAAAGCTTGGAATCAAAATTGGAGGAAGCTTCAGAAGTTCAGCGGCATCCGGGCCGTTTAATGTACTGCTGCTCGACACAAGATAGGTGGCAATCAAACAAAGAAACACAACGGATTCTGCTGCAATAAACAACCACATCCCCAGCCTGTCATCCGCTTCTGTCCATGGTTTGTTTACTTTTGCTGCGGTCGTTTCTTCAGCCATGATTGCTCCCTCCTTTTCCGTTCTCTTCTTCCGGGTCCTTTCCAGACCATTCGACATTTTTATCAAACGTAAGCGAACGGTATATCATAAGGCCAAAGGTTAATACTAAGCCGGCAGCTGCTATAAAGAATACTTCAAATACAAACCCGAATGACGCAATGAAAAGGGCTCCGCTGATGAGAACCGGTAAAATACTCGAATATTCTTCTAAATGACGCTCCTCATATTCTGCATATTCTAAGCCTGTCCGACCTGCTTTTTTTGCTTGCCAAAGAGGTTCTTTATGAGGAATAACAGGAAGCCGTTTCCACCTATGAGACGGTGCAGGCGAAGGAATGGCCCACTCTAATGTACGTCCGTTCCAAGGATCGTCTCCCACATCTCTTGACTGTGTTTTATAGCTGTACCAGATGTTATATAAAAACAACAACACACTTGCTGCCATAATAAACGCGCCGATGGTACTGACAAAATTCAGGCCGAAAAGCCCATCTTCCGGAAGATACGTATAGACCCGGCGCGGCATGCCATTTAGTCCCATAAAATGCATCGGGAAAAAGGTAAGATGAAATCCGATTAGAAATGTCCAGAAATGAATTTTTCCCAGCTTTTCATTTAAGAGAAATCCAAACATTTTCGGCATCCAATAATAAATACCTGCAAAAGCTCCCATAATCGTGCCGCCAACCATTACATAGTGAAAATGGCCGACAACAAAATAACTGTCATGATACTGATAGTCAGCTGCTGCCATGGCTACCATAACACCCGTTACCCCGCCGATGACAAATGTCGGGATAAAACCAACTGAAAACAGCATGGCTGTCGGAAACAGAAGGCGGCCTCCCCGCATCGTAAACAGCCAATTAAATACTTTAATTCCAGTAGGAACGGCAATAAGCATGGTTGATATGGCAAAAATCGCATTAACGGTCGCACCATAGCCGACTGTAAACATATGGTGCACCCATACCATGAAACTGAGAAAAGTAATAAGAACAAGGGCAATCACCATGGATAAATAACCAAATACAGGCTTTTTGGAAAAGGTACTGATAATATCAGAAAACAGTCCAAACACTGGCAGAACAATAATGTATACTTCAGGATGGCCGAAAATCCAAAACAAATGCTGCCATAAAAGGGGATTTCCGCTGCCGCCTGCAAAGAATTCGGCAGCAAAAATATTATCAAACATTAAAAGTAAGACAGCTGCACCCAGTGCCGGAAAAGCCAGTAAAATTAAAACAACAGCAACCAGGCTTCCCCATGTAAACAAAGGCATCCGCATATATGTCATTCCAGGAGCCCTCATTTTTACAATTGTGACGATAAAATTGATGGCTGTAATAATCGTACCGATACCGGCCACCTGAAGCCCTAACGCATAGAAGTTGTTTCCGGTATTGTTCGAATAACCGCCTATAGCTAATGGGGAATATGACGTCCAGCCTGCTTCCGGCGAACCTCCTAATAAGTAGCTGATATTAATAAGTACCCCGCCGCATATAAATAGCCAAAAACTCAGGGAATTTAAAAATGGAAAAGCAAGATCCCTTGCTCCTATTTGCAGCGGCACCGCTACATTCATTAATCCGATTAATAAAGGAGTTGCCACAAAAAAGATCATAGTGGTGCCGTGGGTAGTAATCATTTGGTTGTACTTTTCCCCTTGAAACACCCAGAACTCTGCGTTCGGAAAAGCTAACTGAAGACGGACAAACATAGCATCAAGTCCGCCCCTTAAGAAAAAAGCAAACGAAGCTACCAAATACATTATCCCGATCTTTAAGTGATCGGTAGTGCGCATCCAATCCCAAAGCATGCCCCACTTTTTTTTATACGAGAGGACAAAAATCGCTGCGGCTCCTAATAGAAGCGCGCTGATATGTCCAAAAATCACGTCTGACACTAAATCTATTTCTGTATTAAAAAATGGGATAGAATCCATATCAATCCCTGCCTTCTTCTGCTTTGTCGCTTGTAATACTGTGTAAATAATCGACCAGTGCATCCATTTCTTCTTCCGTCAAGTTGTCATATGCCGGCATTTCTGTTGAAGGTTTAAAAGATTCCGGCTCACGAAGCCAAGCTTTTAAATTCTCTTTGTCGTTTGTCATCATCCCCGAAATTTTTTTCTGGTCCCCATATAAAGCTAAATTAGGACCTCTGTCATTTTCTGTATCTGCTCCATCCACAGCATGACAAGCCAGACAATTTTCTTGAAAAATACGTTCGCCTTTATTTGCAGATCCTTCTTCTTCCGGCTCTGTTTCTTCTGGTGTTATATCCTGCTTTACCGCATCACTCCATGCTTCAAAGTCCTCTTCCTCTTCAACTACAACCTGAAACCGCATATCTGTGTGAGCCGCTCCGCACAGCTCCGCACATTTTCCTTCATAGACTCCAGGATCACCTGTTTCTAAATATAATCGGTTCGTTTCTCCAGGGATGGCATCTTTTTTTCCTCCCAGCTGCGGAACCCAAAAGGAATGAATCACATCAGATGCTTCAAGTTCAATAACGACCTCTTCATTCGCCGGTAAATGAAGCTCCTGTGATGTTCGTATGTTTTCATTCGGATAATCAAATTGCCACCAGTACTGACGGCCGGTTACTTTGACCCGGTAAGCATCACGATCTGCTTTTGTTTCTAAATTATATGCTTGCATTAACATCGGTACGGCCAGTACTCCCAGTACAACTACCGGTAAAACGGTCCAGGTAATTTCTAATTTTTTATTGTCGTTGCGAAGCGTATGATCAGGCCTGTCTGCTTTTGAATTTTCCCGGTACCTCCATATAAACTTTGTAAACAGGATAAACACGACCACAAGAACAATCATCATAACAACTAAACTAAAAACGATTAAATGTCGTTGTTCTTCGGCAACCCCGCCAGCCGGGTCCAGAACGTCCATTCGGATTTGACAGCCAGAAGTCAGGATGATTAACAACAAAACCCAGGTACTTGTCCATGCTCCTTTCATCCATATGCCTCCCGTCTTTTTTGCACTTCTTTTGAGAACTTTTTCCTTTTTGCTCTATCTGCAAACATGGAAATGTCGAGACATATCTGCTTCTCTCGTTCTTGTATTATTTCGCTTCATCGTTGTTTGTGGACACATTCAAAAAGCAGTGGTTCATTTCGTTCACAGTCAAACGTCTCTATCAGAAACCCCACTATGAAATCCAAAATTTTTCTATTATATGTATTTACAAATGTTAAATGTTTTTTTGATCAAGAACGTTACCCGTCGGTTTATGAAAAAGAGTAGTTAAAAAAATGGCATAAAGAAAATTTAGTGACCAAAACCTATTGTTGTACAGCAAAAGTTATCTTTTTTCATCTCAGAATAAATTTATTCACATAAAGATAATAACCGAAGAAGGGTAGGAAATTTAGGTCAAGAGGGAGTTTAGAAAAAATTTTCAAAATATCATGATTTGTAGGAGGAAAAATGGATACATACATAATACCCGCTTAACACCTGCCGAAATATCATATCCCTGTTTTCTCATAGCTGGAATTAAAACAGAATTAATGGAAGAGGAATGAATTAAAATTATAGAACTTTCAGAAGAAGAATTAGAAGAATGGAAGGAAATTGCTTTTCCAGTAGGAGAAGAATTTTTAAAAGAAGCAAGCAGCAGATCCTGACCTGATAAAAGATATGCTGAATGAATTGGAAAATATCAACTAATAACTAAGAAAATATAATTTTGTAATAATTGGTTTGAAAGAGTAGTTTGTTTTTAGAAACTAAAAAGACCCGAAGCCATATCACTCCGGGTCTGACACTTATCGTCATGTGCCTATTTATTCTTCTATGAAATATTGTTCGAGATCCTCTACCATCAGATTAGCAGCAAGATAGCCTCCGGCTGTATTCCATATAGCATCACTCACTTGATGAGCATTACCTTCTTTTACAACGTCAAGATTTTGAAACAAAGAATCTTCCGTCCATTCTTCTTGAAGTTCTGTTGCTGCCCCATCTCCTGTCTCATACGAGAAGTAAAACAGTACATCTCCATCCATATCCGGAATGCTCTCTTTTGTTGCTTTTTCTATAAAATCATCACTCTTTTGATTTTCAGGGCGGTCAAACCCAATGTCATCAAGAATGACACCTGAAAAAGAGTCTTGGTGATAAATTCGGACATGGTCAGGCATAAAACGCACGACGGAAACTTTTTGATCAAGTGTGTCTTCTCCTGCTTTCTCAGCAAAATCGGAAAGACGCTCATCATACTCAGTGAGTAATTCCTCTCCTTCTTCTTCCATATTTAAGGCTTCAGCATATTGCTTAAAGTTCGTTTGCCATTCTCCACGTAACGTTTCAGAGAAAACGGTTGGCGCAATTTCATTTAACTGATTATAAATATCTTCTTGCCGCATTTTATTTCCAATGATCAAATCTGGATTTAACGAAGCCACTTTTTCAATATTAACGTTGGATTCATCACCAACTACTTCTACCCCTTCCATTTGATCAGATATGTGATCATACCAAGGGTCGCCCGTCCATGATTCCACGGCCCCAACGGGTTTTTTGCCAAGGGCGAGCAAAGCTTCTGTTCCTTCATTTGTTAAAATAACAATGTTTTCCGGTTCTTCCTCAATGGTTGTTTCACCCATTGCGTGTTCTACTGTGTAACTTTCAAACTCTTCTTCTGACTTATCATCTCCTGAATCAGAAGACGCAACTGTTTCTTCATCTGTTCCGCAAGCTGCTAATAAGAAAATACTTGCTAATACAAACATGAATGCAAAATATGTTTTTTTCATAAAATTATGTATCCTCCCTGCAACTGATTATTATTTTCAATTACGTATCGTATCGTAATATAAATACTTTGTTTCGTCAACAAATTGATAATGATTCTCAAAATCGTTGACAGTGGGAACCGGAAGAATTAATGTAGATAGAGGATATTTTGGTATTGTAAACATCACTCAAAACAGGGATTTGGTTAAATATGGAAATGAAAACAACGAAAATTAAGGGATGGGGATTCGTTGCAGCAATTCTAGTGTTATGCTTGGCTACAATGGGAAGTATCGTCTTAGGATACACCGAGGTAACGTTGAATCACTTGTATCAGGTCCTTTTTCACTTTGAACAATTTAAAGAGTCTAATACACATATTATTATCCTTGAAGCTAGAATTCCAAGAGCGCTTATTGCAATTTGTGTAGGGGCATCTCTAGCGATTGCTGGGGTACTAATGCAGGCTTTGACGAGAAACCCGCTAGCTTCTCCCAGCATTTTTGGTATTAATGCAGGAGCCTCCTTATTTATTGTAGTGGTTGTCATATATATTCCGTCCATTTCATTACAAGGAATGACCTGGGTTTCATTTGCTGGTGCTGCAGCAGCTTCTCTTATTGTTTATGCGGTTGGAGGATTAGGAAGAGAAGGTTTAACGCCGCTTCGTTTGACACTTGCCGGTGCAGCGATTGCAGCATTGTTTTCTTCCCTAACACAAGGCCTGCTAGTCCTAAATGAAAAAGCTTTAGATGAAGTATTATTTTGGCTGGCCGGCTCTGTACAAGGAAGAGGACTTCAATATTTATTTCCGGTACTCCCTTATTTTATCGGTGCTTGGGCCGGTTCGCTGCTTATTTCACGTCACATTAACATACTTATCATGGGAGAAGATGTTGCCCAAAGTCTCGGGGGACGGATCGCTGTTATAAAAGCGATAGCTGGAATACTGATTGTCGGTTTAGCGGGCGGGGCAGTCGCCGTAGCAGGACCAATTGTTTTTATTGGTATTGTTGTCCCCCATTTTGCACGCGCTATTGCAGGCCAGGATCACCGCTGGGTTATTCCGTATTCTGGTGTTCTTGGAGCCGTATTACTCTTGTTAGCGGATATTAGTGCACGTTTTATTATTATGCCGGAGGAAGTTCCAGTCGGGGTCATGACCGCTATTATTGGCACTCCCTTTTTCGTCTATTTAGCCCGAAAAGGATGGAAAGAATCATGAGCAAAAATAAGGTTTTCCGAACGAAAAACGATCGATTTTCATTCATGTTTGATCAAAAAGCAGTTTTTAACATTCTTTTCATGACATGTGTGTTACTGCTTTTGTTTCTTGTTTCCGCTTCTATAGGAGAATCTTTTATACATCCGCTTCAAGTTATGAAAACTTTGTTCGGACATGGGGAACCAGGCGATCAGCTCATCATTCAGACCTTGCGGATGCCAAGATTGCTTGTCGCCTTATTTGCCGGTGCAGGTCTTGCCATATCTGGAGCGATACTGCAAGGTATGATAAAAAATCCGCTAGCTTCACCAGATATAATTGGAATTACAGGGGGAGCGGGTGTAACTGTCGTTCTTTTTCTTGCTTTATTTAGCGACGATAATCACTCCCTTATCGTGAGCGTGCAATGGATGCCACTAGCAGCTTTTCTTGGAGCGGCCGCATTAGGGTTTATTGTATATTTTCTCTCCTACAAAAACGGAATTTCTCCGATACGTCTTATCTTAATTGGCATTGGTTTATCAACGCTAACGCAAGCATTAACAACGATGTTTATGATGCTAGGCCCGATACATAGAGCTGCCCAAGCCAACCTTTGGCTTACAGGCAGTGTAAACGGAGCCAGTTGGACAGACGTTCAATTGATTGCTCCTGTCATTATTATCTTATTTCTATTCACACTCTTAAGCTTTAGAAAAGTAAATGCTCAAACTTTGGGAGGAGAACTTGCTTTAAGCATTGGAGCTCATCTGCAGCGGGATCGCATCCTTATCCTTATTTTATGCACAGGATTAGCAGGTACTACTGTGGCGTTTGCAGGAGGGATTGGATTTGTGGGATTAATGGCTCCCCATATGGCAAGGCGTCTTGTCGGTTCTTCCTATGGAGCACTTATCCCTTTATCTGCTCTTATTGGCGCCATCCTTGTTATGGGTGCTGATTTACTCGGCCGAACCGCCTTTTCACCGCATGAGGTTCCAGCCGGCGTATTCACCGCCACGATCGGGGCTCCTTATTTTATTTATTTATTATATAAAAGTAAAAACAGATCCTAAGGGGGAGAATATGTAATGAAAACGATTGAAGGCGAAAATGTAACGATTGGATACGGTGATACGACCATTATTGACTCTTTAGACGTTGCTATTCCAAAGGGAAAAGTGACCGTTTTAATCGGTGGTAATGGCTGCGGGAAGTCTACTCTTCTGCGTTCTTTATCACGTCTGCTAAAGCCAGATGCTGGTCAGATTATTTTAGAAGGTGCGGATATTTCAAAAATGCGTACAAAGGAAATAGCTAAAAAGATGGCTGTTCTTCCTCAGAGTCCAACAGCACCTGAAGGCCTGACCGTTCTTCAGCTCGTTAAACAAGGGCGCTATCCATACCAAAGCTGGGCAAAGCAGTGGTCAAAAAAGGATGAAGAGGCTGTAACAAAAGCACTAGAAGCAGCCAACATGACTGATTTTCAAGATCGTCCTGTCGATTCTCTCTCCGGCGGACAACGGCAACGGGCTTGGATTGCTATGATACTTGCTCAAAACACAGAAACATTATTATTAGATGAACCTACAACTTACCTTGATATGACTCATCAGATTGACATTCTTGATCTATTATTTGATTTAAACAAACAATATGGCCGCACCATTGTAATGGTGCTGCACGATCTTAATTTAGCCTGCAGGTATGCAGACCATATCATTGCTATTAAAGATAAAACAATCTATTCACAAGGAAAGCCTGAAGACATTATTTCTTGTGATTTAGTAAGAAATGTATTTCACATGGAATGCCAGGTAACCGAAGATCCACTTTTTGGTACACCACTTTGCATCCCTTACGGAAAGGGACGCTGCTTATTTAATAAGGTGGAGGATAAACATGAAAAATCTGCATTTAAAATCGGATGAACAAGAATAATTACATCCGTTTCGGGTTTGTTTTAAATGATTGTCTATTCCCGCTAAAGATTTATTGAGCCGAGATCGTTTGATCGTTTATATGTATACCATTATGGTCGCTGCTTCTGTAACGGTACAGTTATCTTCTGATGGTCCCTGCCTTCTATTCTTTTTCAGTGTGGAATAAATAATATGTCCATTGATCAGTTAGTTGTTGAAGGCTCCAGCGTCAAAGATCGCTGGCTTCCTGAAATATGTTATAAAGATCACCAGGTTACAGTGCCTGATAATCGCACAGAAAGAGTACAGCTAAGAAAGAATGTTGCGGAAACTATATTTGCCAACCATTTGCAAATTATATGGACTAATTTATCTAAGATCAGCAACATTCCGAAGCCAATACTATGGGAAAATACATCCATTTATCTTTTTTGGCTTGATGAATCAATGTTGGAAACAAGATTTTCCGGATAAAACGATAAATATGGCTGAAAGAAGATTTTGCCTTTTTATTGTATCAAGCTCCACCCTCCTTGTTTGGAGAAGATGCGGCATAACAAAAAAAGAACGTTGATGGCACAGAAATTAGAATAAGAAAAACGTGCTGCTTTTCGTACGAGATAAATATAATGGAAAGACACATGTAGCAATTTCCCGAAAGCTGCGCACAAACTTTCTAACACTCCCAGCCATGGGCGGCGTTTGAATAGCATATACATATTCCTCATTTACCTGGCGTCAGTAGTCTATTTTTTCAGAAAATAAATAAAATCTGTTAGTATTAAAGTACTTCCTTTAAAAACGCTGAAATGACTCAGTAAAATGCTGACTATCGTGCCCCGGAACAGGACCTTTTGCGATTTTATCAAAAGTTCCTCTTTATCGTGCGCGCCCGAGCGGCTGGGTGCTGAAGCTAGACATCAAAACACTAAAATGTATACTTTCTTATCTGCTAAAAACCTGATCCAGCAGAAGATCTGCGGACCAGGTCAAGATTAGCGGTTATCGATGTTTTCTGGATGCATGTCATGATAAAAGAGCCTCTTTGACGCCATTTCTTCGTACTTTGTGCCAGGACGGCCATAGTTTGCATACGGATCAATCGAGATTCCTCCGCGCGGAGTAAATTTCCCCCACACTTCTAGATAACGAGGATCCATCAATTCCACCAGATCATTGACGATCATGTTTATAGCATCTTCATGAAAGCCGCCATGGTTTCGAAAACTGAACAAATACAATTTTAACGACTTGCTTTCTACCATCTTCTGTTCTGGTATATAACTGATGTATAATGCAGCAAAGTCTGGCTGCCCTGTTTTCGGGCAGAGGGTAGTAAATTCCGGGCAGTTAAATTTCACGAAATAATCCCGGTTTGGATGATTATTTTCAAATGTCTCTAAGAGAGAAGGATCATATTCAAACGTATAGCTTGTTTCTTCACTTCCCAAGTGGGAAAGATGCTCTACACCTTTTCTTTCCGGCATGTTTTTACACTCCTTGTTTATTTCCCCACAGCAAGGTATGAAGCTGCGGCAGGACTTTCACTTCGTTTAAGCGCTCAGAAGCAATGACTTTTTCGACCAGCTCTTCATATTTTTTTAATAAGTGAGATAAAAGCCAGCTATCATCAGATGTCTCTATATGCTCATTGCCTGTTTGCAAAAACATAGCAATCTCCGGGTAGCGTTCATGGACCTGAGCAGCATATTCTAAATCTGTATCATCAAATATGACGATTTTTAAACTGACTTCTTTATCTTCCCGGCCTTGTAATCGATGGATATAATGGTCAAGCTGCTCCCAATTGGTATCCATCCCAGAGCTCGGCGGTTTAGGAGAAATCGTCACTTCATCAATATCTTTCATCCAGGGCTGCCATATGGTTCCTTGTGTTTCTACAGCTGTTTTTATGCCTTTTTCTTGAAGTGCTGCAACCACTTCACCTAATCCGCTGTGAAGAGCCGGGTTTCCGCCAGAAATCGTGACATGGTTAAAAGCAGAACCGCCGATGCTTTCGAGCTTAGCGATAATCTCATCGACGTATAATAACTCTGCTTTTTGCGAGCCATCCCACGTAAAGGCAGAATCGCACCACGAACAGCGGTAGTCACAGCCGCCAGTCCGAATAAACATCGTCTTCTGCCCGATCACCATTCCTTCACCCTGGATGGTTGGACCGAAAATTTCTAAGACGGGGACTTTTTTCATGACTGAAAATCCCCTTTCTTCGGGCGGTAAACTACATAGCTTGTCGGTGTTTCCCGTACAAGCACCTGGATGCAGCACGGTTTGTTGCTGCTGCGATCTAATTCTCGCTGTACCAGCTGCCATATTGTCCGGGCCACTACCTCTGTTGTTGGAAACGTCTCTGGGTCACTCGTTTCAGACTCGCCAAATTCATTATGGTCATTTAACAAGGAATGGTCAAAGCGTTTATGAACAATGTCTTTTAACAATTTAAAGTCTATTAAAAAGCCAGTGTCGTCCAATTCGTCTCCCGCGATCGTCAAGTTAATTACATACGTATGGCCATGAATATTTGTACACTTGCCTGCCGCACTTGCAGGAATAAAATGCGCCGCAGCCAAATGCATGTCCTTATTCAGTTCATACCGATAGTCATGCTGTACTTGCGGGTAAAATTGATGAAGCATTATTCTTCCCGTTCCTTTTCTGTAATATATTGTTCATAACCAGCCTGGCGCAGCCTGCATGCAGGACATTCTCCGCAGCCATCCCCTGGAATACCGTTATAACATGTCAATGTTTTCTCTTTAATATATGACAGTCTGCCAAGTTTATCAGCAAGCTCCCAGGTTTCTTTTTTATCAAGCCACATTAACGGGGTGTGCAGGACAAAGTCTTTGTCCATTGCTAGATTTAAGGATACATTCAGCGATTTGACAAAAACGTCCCGGCAATCCGGATATCCGCTGTAATCCGTCTCACACACGCCTGTAACAATATGCTTTGCTCCTTTTTGAGATGCATATATGGTCGCAAAGGAGAAAAACAACAGGTTTCTTCCTTCTACAAAGGTAGTTGGCAATTCTCCCTCATCTCCGTCCTCCACCTTTATGTCATCTCTTGTGAGAGCGTTCGGTGCAAGCTGGTTTAATAATCCCATATCCATAACCTGGTGTTCTACTCCCAGTTCTTCTGTAATAGCTCTAGCGACTTTTAATTCTTCTTTATGACGCTGGCCATAATCGAACGTGACGGCGCTGACCTCTTTAAACCGTTCAAGCGCCCAGAATAAGCAAGTGGTACTATCCTGTCCTCCGCTAAATACTACTACTGCTTTTTCATTCGCAAAACTCAAGGCCAAACCCTCTTTCTATAAATATGCCCTTCATAGCATTCCATAATATATATTTATCATCGTAAGACCTGGGTCTTTTGCTGACGATTTTTTGACAATATTCCTATTATAACATCTTCCACCACATTAAGCTGTTCAAAAATACTTAAAGTGCTTTTTTGATGTTCACAACTCACAAACAAAGAGGCCCGATTCTATAAGGAACCGAACCTTTTAGCCTTGTTGAATGAAATGATGGAGTTCTAACAATTTTTTCGGCCTAGAGTAATAATAACCTTGAAAGAAGTGACATTGCAATAATTGCAGCTCTCTCTCCTGGGATTCTTCTTCAATACCTTCTGCGATCACTTTCAAGTCCGCTGTAGCAATGATCGTTTTCACAATCGCAAGGTTGGCTTCTCTATCGTTCATATCTTTTATAAAAGAACGGTCTATTTTTGATAAATGGTCCAGCGCCCAATACTATGTATAAATCCATTTCCATCTGCTATTGGAATAAATACAGCAGGAGAAATATATCCTTTTCGCGGATGCTTCCATCTTATCAAAGCCTCCATACCCATCATTTCTCCTCCTGACCAGCTGGATATAATAGGCTGATAGACTAAAAAAGCTTTTGATTGTGAAGCGCATGATAAAGATCATTTTCCAATTCATAAAACGCTTTTGCTTCTTCCTTTAAAAACAAAATTGATTCAACTTCTGTTCCTTATTTCGGATTTCTAAAACAGGTTATTCGTTTTATTTTTTCCCCTTACAGAATAAGGGAGAAATAAAGAGTAATAGGAAGAAAAAAGTAGAAAATGACGGATTTTATCCGTTTTCATAGCGAATGTTTCCGTTTTCCTTTTTATATTTGGATTTTGCTTGATTATTCATGGAGGAGGATAATGAAGATATAATGAGTGGAAAGAAGGAATAACAAATGAAGAAATTCTTTGAGGATTTTCTTGAAAGCAAATTTGCACGTTCGAAAAAAGAAGCGGCGCGGGTTATTAAAGAATATCAACATGGAAAAGGGCACATTGACCACTTTTTCTTAAAATAATAAAGCTATAAATGAAGGATCTTTAAAAGATGTCTTCTTTTTTTATTTTACCTAAAAAATCTGCTAAATGTCAAAAATCAAAAAATTGATAAGAATGTAACCTATAATCAGTTCATATCAAGTACCGCTGCCAACTTTGTTACTGCCTGTAAAGAAAAGAAAAAACCAAGCAAAACAGCCGGTCGTGATTTTTCCAAGACCGGCTGTTTACCATGCAATGGCATTTGTGACAATCTCGTTATTATTACTGCGAAAAAATGAAAAAGGCTAATCTTCTAACGTAGACAAATCTCCTGTTGGCAATCCAAGATCCCAGGCTTTTAGGACACGGCGCATGATTTTACCCGAACTTGTTTTAGGAATAGATCTGCGTATTTCAAACAACCGGGGAGCTGCATGAGCAGCCAGCTTCGTTTTTACATGCTGGCGAATATCGTTTAATAACTCTTCGTTTTCCATATATCCTTCCCGCAATGTAATAAATGCTTTGATTGCTTCCCCTCGTATAGGGTCAGGTACTCCTATCACCCCTGCTTCGGCTACCGCAGGATGTTCGACAAGCTTGCTTTCTACTTCAAAAGGTCCTACCCGTTCTCCGGAAGTGTTAATTACATCATCGACACGGCCTTCAAACCAAAAATAGCCGTCTGCATCCCGATATGCTGTGTCACCTGTTATAAACCATCCGTTTAGAAAATATTTTTCATAACGTTCCGCATTGTTCCAAATGGTTCGAACCATTGCAGGCCATTTCGGCTTTATCGCAAGGTTGCCCATCTGCCGTGCAGGAAGCTCTATTCCATCATCGTCAATAATAGCAGCTTCAATTCCAGGGAGAGGCTTTCCCATTGAACCAGGCCGGATGGAATTGCATGTAAAATTAGCACAAATTGGAGCACCTGTTTCGGTCATCCACCAGTTATCATGGATTCGCAGGTTTAATGCCTCTTGAGCCCAGCGAATGACTTCAGGGTTCAGCGGTTCACCAGCGGAGAGCATATGACGAAGTTGGGACAAATCATATTGTTTCGGCAGCTCATCTCCGCTGCTCATTAGTAAACGAAAAGCAGTAGGCGCGCTGAACCAGACTGTTACTTGATATTTCTCTAAAGTAGCAAACCACTCTTCGGCATTAAAACGGCCGCCGCGAAGGACATTCGTAACACCATTCAGCCATGGAGACCACATTCCAGCTGATGTCCCTGTTACCCAGCCTGGATCTGCCGTACACCAATAAATATCATCTTCATTTAAATCATATACCCATTTCCCTGCTATGTATTGATGGACCATGGCATCGTGTACCTGAAGCACACCTTTTGGCTTCCCTGTTGACCCCGATGTATAAATGAGCATCATTCCATCTTCACGGTCAACCCATTCGATCACTTCCTGTTCTGAAACAGATAAAAGATCGTCATATAATAATTGATTGTCCTCTATCGTTTTGTCTGCACCTACTAAAATAACGTATTCCAAATCAGGAAGCTGGTCCGTCGGGATACGTTCGAACAGTTCTGGCGTGGTTACTACTGCTTTTGCACCACTGTCAGCTAATCGTTCTTTTACTGCTTCTTCCATAAACGCTTCAAATAACGGGCCGGCAATAGCTCCGATTCGAAGGGTACCGAGCATAGAGATATATAGCTCAGGACTGCGCGGCATAAAGATAAATACTCGATCTCCCTTTTCAATTCCATATTTTTTCAGACCATTTGCAAATTTACATGACAGCGATTTCAAATCTGAGAACGTATAGGATGCTTCATAATTACTATCCGTATAAATAAATGCTGTTTTGTCTCCTTTTCCTTCCTCTACATGACGATCAATAGCTTCATATACCATATTGACCTTCCCGGTTTTTGACCAGGTAAAACGATCTTCCACCTTTTTCCAATCCATCGTTTTTACCGTTTCTTCATAGTTTTGGAGATTAGCATTGTTATTCATACTCTTTATTTCTTGTACGTCTACTGTTCTTCCCATAATAACCTCCTTCAATATGTTCTATAACAGAAAATTTATCATTTTATATTATATAACAGCGATACTCATTTTGGAATACTTAACTAAAGATAAAGAATTTTTAGTTTTTTTAATAAGTAATGGGTTATTTTTCGAACGGTTAAATTTAGTACGGTGCAATGAAGGAGGGGAGGTTGAGCACTTCATGAGAGCGCTTTTTAGAAGGAATTTCTGCAACCACATCTTGTGTGGACAATAACGAAATGGAAGTGTCACATATAAATGTAAGAGCCATCCCCTGCTTTGAGATAGCTCCTTTTTCGTCATTTGTGATGTATTAATTATTGCTTGTTTCCTCATCTAAATATACTTGGCTTCCGACTGCTTTTCGCTGTCCTTGATATTTTCCTTGATAAGGTACAGCTGCTTTTTTATCCATGAACGCGAACACAAGCTGAGCGATCCGGCGGCCTGCTTTTAATCGAATAGGCAGGCGGTTCGCATTGTAGAGCTCGAGTGTAATTTCTCCTTCAAATCCAGGGTCAACCCAGCCGGCATTTTGAATGAACAGCCCCATGCGTCCGATCGAGCTTCGTCCTTCCACAAACGCCGTTACCTGATCAGGTAGCCTAATATATTCTTTCGTCGTAGCAAGTAAAAATGAATGAGGAGGAATGATGACTTCTTCACTTTCAAATTCTAGATATTTAGCAGGTTCATCCAGTGCAATCGATTCAATTGCGTTTTCATCAATTTTTAAAAAGTGAGTTCCGAGTCTAATATCTACAGATGCCGGCTGTACTTGATGGTCTTCTATTGGTTCAATCTGCAGCTCATCCTGCTCTATCATTGTTTTGATGGTTTGGTCCGATAAAATCAACAGTATTGCCTCCTGCTCTCTCGTTTATTTCTTCTCCTCATTCAGTATATATAATTGTGCCCGCTTACGCTAGAGAAGGTTTTGATAATTCATTCTTTATTCTTCTTCATGCATAACAGCTAGAATGTTTTGCCATTGTATATTTCTTGAAAACGCAGTCCTACAGGTTCTTCCATTCGTTTGCGGATCGTCACATAATGCATGAGTGTAAGAATCACTATCCCTGTATTCATACCGATAATGATCCCATCCATTTGCAGCTGGGGAATAGAACCCAATACATACATAAGTACAAACGACACGGTTGTCGACCAAATAGAATGAAGAAATGCATCCTTCACAAGCCCAAGACCGATTAGAAAGGCCTGCATAGGAATAACAAAGAAATGAAAGAAAAAATACGGAGCAAGCAGCTGCAGGTATACCGCGGCCGGTGATTTTTCAAAAAACAAACTAGTCAATTCATTTGAGAAAAAATAAAATATTCCAACAGCAGGAACGGCATATAGAAATGTCCCGGCCATAATCTTGTTTAACAGAGTGCTCAGTGAAGACACCTGTTTTTTGGCATAGGCTTCAGAAACTGTTGGAATAAGAATGATTAATAACGAATGAGCAATAAAAGCCGGGAAAAATCCTATTGTAAACGCAACCCCTGCAAGCTTTCCATATTGTATGGTTGCTTGTTCTTCTACTACTCCTGCGTTCATCAGTGCTGCTTTAATTAAAAACGGCTTGACCGCAAAAGATGCTGCATGAAAGATACGCAGCCCCGTTGTCGGTAAGGAAACAGCTAAGAGAGTTTGCAGAACGGATGCTTTTTTCATAGGTAGAGACGGCTTTTGCTTCAATTGCTTTAATTCTTTTAAAAACAATACGAATAGATACAAAAACACGACTAACTCAGTTCCTATTAAAGTACATAAGCTTAAAAGTATAGCTATATCCGCCTGGAAATGAAATAATTTAAACACCGCAATTAAAAGGACTAATTGTACAGCTCTTCTTAGAAAATTTGCTATGGCAATTTTTCCCATATGCTGTGTTCCCATAAAATAGCCTCTAGCAATCGAGGATAACGCAATGATAGGAATAAGGGTTAACAGTAAATACGGCAGTGCTGGGTGATACTTATCAAAAACTGGAATCAGCGGAAACACAATAAAAGCTGCAGCTAAACAAGCAACGATAAATGCTGTCGTAAAACGTATCGTGTGATGCAGTAAGCTTTTATGGTAGGCCTTTTCTTTTTCGGCTACTGCTTTGGAAATAGAAATAGGCAGCTCCATGCTTGCAATCACAACAAGAAACACGATCGTTGGCAGAATGGACATATATAAACCGAGACCTTTTTCTCCCAGTTCACGGGCTAATACCATATTAATCAAAAATTCTAAGCATTCTCCTAAAAAGGCAGCAATGATAAGTAAGAATGTCCCGACCACAAACGTGTTTTTCATATGGCCTCCCCTTCTTTTCCACATCTCTTCTATCATATGAGACAAGTTGGAGAAGTATTTATTCACCTCGAGACCTAAATAAGAAAATCCATCTTTATGACTGAAGAAAAAGAGAAGAAATGATATAAAAACGGAGGGAGGATTGCGGAGAAATGGATGACGTTCTAGGTGATATAAGGAAGTGCGAGCGTTTATGACTCATTTTGAGAAACATATGCACATATTTCCAAAATTTATGAATCAATTTCTTCAAATGTGGGAATAACTTGAGGTCTGGCCCCTCTACAAAAAAACGCCCTCTTCTGTTAAGCGAGCTTTTTGCAAAAAAATGCCGCCAGCCCTCATCCAGGCTGACGGTTTTTATTTCTTATTTCACTTTAAATTCCAGTTCAACTTCATATCCTTGCTCTGAGATGACCTTGCCATATTTGTATTCTCCAATTAGGGCATTATATTGATTGGTTAATACTTGAAAGCTTTCCGGGTCCTTCTGGTCTAGTGCCTTGTCAATCATGCGCTGCAGCCGCTCTTTATTAAAGTAATAAACAGCGTATTCCATAGTCATCTGGGCATATAGCGATTGAAGCACCTGTCTTGATGGTCTTCTGCCATGCTTTGCCGACTTGATTTTTTTCATAAAATGCTGTTCATGAGTAGGATGTAACATTTTCGTCGAACCCCCTATCCTTTCACCGGCCTTTACCGGTTTTTGGCTTTCTGTCCTGTCCTTGGCGGGCGACGCGCGCATGAAGTACTGGCCCGGGCTCAAGCATGTGTTTGTTTACTGACAACATACCCGCATGGCGCTTCCTCTAAACGCTTTCTGCTTACATCTTTCTTTATACTTCTTTTCTTAGGGTATACGGCTGGCTTTGATGCTTCTTCCTTTTCTAAGGAAACCCTCTTGATGACTATTCTGCTGCCGCTTATTTCTAATGCTTTTGTGTCTCCTATGGTACAAGGAAAGCATTTAGGCTTTTGATTGTTTGAGGAGCGGCCGGAAAATACAATTTTTTCTTGTGTGGGTGGCTTCTTTTTTATTATATTACAGGACACTATTTAGCGTGTTTGTTATATTTATATGTGATAGTTCTTGTATAAATGCGGGCTTCTATCCTGTTTTTGAAGAATCTGGTTTTTGAAGAATAAGCTGCGAATCTCTTCGTCAGCTGCAGTCGTTTAGTCAGGTCACGTAACGGGGTACGCTCCTTCCTGCTCTCCTTGGCTTCCTCGACCTTCTTGCTTCTTCTTCAAAAACTCTAGCCAACTACGAGACTCTTCCTCAGCTGTAGTCGTTTAGTCAGGTCACGTAACGGGGTACGCTCCTTCCTGCTCTCCTTGGCTTCCTCGACCTTCTGCTGATTCTCTTCAGCGCTGCGGGCTTTTTGTCAGGTGTGTACCGGGTGGCTTTTTCAGCCTTCTTTACAACTTCTTCATAAACTTCTTTTTTCCTGCTTTTTCTCTTTCGGCTGCTGCAGTTTTTCCGTCCTTCTTGTGCTATTTTACTTTCTTTTTCCGGCTTATCTGGGACATTTACTTCCTTTAATTGCCGTATCCGTTCTAAGTGTTACAGCAGACAGGTGCTCCACTACTTGACCATAGGCAGTCGCAATCAAACTTTTCTGACTTTTATGAGCGGTTCGGCAGGGGTGACCCGCCCCTCCGCAGGACTCAAACACCGAGCACAGAATGTGTACCCCCACGTCGCTATTTTCTCTTTAAAAAAGCGCTGTTTCGATTTTAATCTTTTTTTGTATGCGCTTTCTTATATTATAACGTATGTTGCTGGTCCATTTAAATAACTGATCTCAGCTTTTTTCTTATCCTTTAAAAAGTTTAACTTTGCTAAAGGAATAAAAGTATAAGTAAAGACTAAGGCTTCCAACGTACAGGATTGCTACAGGACGCAGCGTTTTTAGGCGGTTTCCTTTATACACGGCGGCAAGCCGAGTTTTCCTAAAAGGGATCACCAATGAAGGAAAAAAACGTCACTTGTATATTAGAGAAATTTTTCGGTATAATAAAATACAAACAAACGTTCGAAAAAGAGAGAGGGATGGCTATGCAAATAAAAGAAGAAGAACATATTATGATTCATTACTTCATTTTGCTTCCTCTTGTTAAAAAAGTTCTTGAAAAAGATTTTCAGCTTTTTGAAACCGGGTCCTTTAAGGTGAAAGATCCTTATTTAGACATGGTCCAAGAAGCATTACGGCTTCTGCACAAAGATATGCGCCATATTAAACAGTACATGCATCAAAAGCAAATCCGCGTCACCTTCGAAGAGAACGACGGCATGTTTTCACGCTACAGCTATGTGTGTAGAGGGCATGAAGGATCGAGCAGTTACTTAAATGCTAATCTAAAACGCCAGACCCGTCATTGTATGGAAGCCTATTTTCTAAAAACATCCCCTCTTCAATCCGATTCTGTCCTTCATTAAAAATGAAAATTTTCTGTAATGAAATGGATAATTGACAAACACTAAACACGAGAGATACATTACAATAAGAAAAACGCAAGCCGGGCTGGCTTGAAACACCAATGGAACAGCTAGCTCGTTTTTGGAAACAAAGCAGAACCAGGAGAACCAGGAGGGAGACAATGCTGTGAAAAAGCAATTTGCAGTCATAGGGCTGGGACAATTCGGCGTCAGTGTCAGCACAGAACTATACAAGCTTGGTCATGATGTTCTTGCAATTGATGTCAACGAAACAAAAGTAAACGAGATTGTAAACGATTCTACCCACAGTGCTGTAGCTGATGGAACGGATGAAAAAGCGCTTCGCAGCTTGGGAATTACAAATTTTGACCATGTAATTGTCGCAATTGGAGATAATCTTCAGGCCAGCATTCTTTGCACATTGCTTCTAAAAGAAATGGGCATTGATTCTGTCTGGGTAAAAGCCCAAAATTATTATCATCACAAAGTTCTCGACAAAATTGGTGCAGATAAAATTATCCATCCAGAACATGATATGGGTAACCGAATCGCACAGCATCTCGTATCGGAAAAGGTTATTGACTACATTGAACTCTCCGATGACTTTTCGATTGTTGAAATTGCTGCCCCCCGTTTTATGGATAACCGAACATTAATCGAACTAAATATCCGTGCAAAATTTGGAGTAACCATTTTGGGAATAAAAAGAGGAAAAGATATCAACATATCTCCTATGGCAGACGACAAAATATTTGAAAATGACGTTTTAATAGTTATCGGTCATAAAAACGATTTAAAACGTTTTGAAGAAAGCAATTAAAGCGTTTGCTTATAGGGCTTGCTTGATAAGAATTTCCAAAATGGCAGACGACCAATCCGTTTTATTATCTACTTAGGAGTGACTTACTTGGGAACAGGCAATTATACATACAGTACAAAAAAACCTGGAATAGTTTTTATTATATCAGCCGTGTTTGTATTCTTATTTGTATTATGGGGATTTGTCCGGCCGAATCAATTGGCCAGTGTTGCGGCGACATCCCTTGATTTTACAATTGAAACCTTTGGCTGGTTTTACATGATGGTTGCAGCTTTTTTTGTAACCTTTATTATATTTTTGGCGCTTAGTCCGTATGGAAAACTTCGACTGGGAAAACCAGAAGACCAGCCTGAATATTCCTTTTATGCCTGGCTGGGCATGCTGTTTTCAGCGGGAATTGGGGTCGGCTTTGTATTTTGGGGAGTAGCAGAACCAGTTCTTTACTATGTTGACACGCCGCTCGATCAAGATGTTGAAACCCAGGCAGAAGCCGCGCAGCTGGGGCTCAATTATGGTATATTTCACTGGGCTCTTCATCCATGGGCCATCTTTTCTTTAGTAGCCCTTGCCCTTGGGTATGTACAGTTCCGAAAAGACCAGCCGGCACTAATCAGTTCAGCCTTCTATCCATTGTTTGGAGACCGGGTCCGCGGCAAAATCGGCCAAAGCATTGATATTCTTGCTGTATTAGCTACCTCAACAGGGGTTGCTACTACATTTGGTTTAAGCGCAATGCAAATCAGCGGAGGGCTTTCCTATCTTACGGGGCTGCCGAACAATGCTGCCACTCAGCTGATTATTATCGGAATTGTATCGATACTGTTTATGGCTTCTGCAGCCTCCGGCCTTGATAAAGGGATCCGCTATCTAAGTATCGTCAACTTAACCGTTGCCGGCCTGCTTCTAATCTTTGTTATTTTTCTAGGGCCGACGATTTATTTGCTGGAAAGCGTGACAACGTCTCTTGGTGCTTATATTTCAAAATTTGTACCGATGAGCTTAACGATGACTCCGTTCACGGACAGTACCTGGATAGGTACGAACACAGTTTTCTATTGGGCCTGGCATATTTCCTGGGCTCCATTTATGGGGATGTTTATCGCCCGAATTTCAAGAGGACGAACCATCAGAGAATTTATCGCAGGAGTGCTGTTGGTTCCTTCACTGCTAGCTGTTATTTGGTTCAGCGTATTTGGAGGAGCGGCCTTAAATCTTGAAATGAACGGAATAGCTCCTATTGCTGGAATCGTTAATGACACAGTCGAACTTGCATTATTTGCAACCTTGCAGGAATTCCCGTTAGGAGGTTTGACAAACGGTCTGGCATTAGTATTAATTCTGATTTTCTTCATCACATCAGCAGACTCTGCTTCTTATACACTAGGAGCAATGACCTCTAAAGGTAGCCTGGACCCGACTTTATTCACAAAAATTACGTGGGGGGTCCTCATTGCAGGTACAGCCTCTGTGCTGCTATTGTCGAATGGGCTTGAAGGGCTTCAAACTGCTTCCATTGTTGCTGCCCTTCCGTTTTCTATTATTATGACTGTGATGGTTTTCTCGATGTTTAAAATGTTTACACAAGACTTGAAGAAAGAAAGAAAACAAATACACCAGCGCCAAATGAAAGAAATGAAAGAAGAAATTTTGGATGAATTAGAAGAAGAGATTGATGACTTTTCTCGAGACTCCTCTTCCGTCTCTTCTAAAAGTAAAAACGAAAAAAGAAAATAGAAAACGAAGGAGCTGCCTCAAAAGCACTTGTATGGTAAACAGCGGGTCGTGAAAATAAAACTTGACCCGCTGTTTTGTTTACTTTTCTTTTTATGCATTTTTTCAGAAGATGGCAGCAATGCTCGATGTGAAACTTCCTTCTTAGGGCAGGACCTCGCTCAAAACCCTTTAATGCAAGTAACTGGGACTCCAAAATCTTTTTCAAGATTCTTGCTTGGTTACTGAATTTCCTCTCTTCCTTCGACTCCGGTCTTCAAGAGCCATCCTTGATTACCGTTCCAACCTACTTCCTCCAACCTCGGGCTTCGTGCACCCTCCTTGGTACCGTTCCAACTCGCTGTCTCCAAATACAGGTTTCAAGAACCTTCCTTGGTTACCACTTCGCATTTCTTTCTAATACCTCGGGTTTCAACCCCCTTGTTTGGCGAAGGAGAAACAGGACATAATCACACGATAAAAGGGGATGCCCCTTGCTTTTGAGACATCCCCTCTAGATACAAAATTTTAATACGTAGACGTATTTGTTAGTTTTTGGAGGTAATATATAAATTTCAACCAAAAAAAAGCATTTTTTCTAGCATCATACGGAAAAGTATAGAGGGTATCTTTATTGAACCAGATCCGGTCGAAAAAAACTTGGGCATCTTTTAAAGCAGGCGTCTCTTTTGTTCCTACCACAAGCACACTGGCATCTAAATTATAATTTTTTAGATTTCTGCGTGTGAAATTGTCAGAACCTCCAAGCGCCACCACTTTTTCTTCATTCTCAATCAAAAGCAGCTTCGTATGAAACTACTCGCCTTTCGTTTCATACCAACGGACATCCAGATCTTTTTTCTTACTTTTCATAAGCTCATAAGCCACCGGCTTGTTTGGGATCCCGTTTTTTCGCTGACCGAACGCTTCCATATTCTGATCAAAAATGATCCTTATCTTTGCCCCTCTGTTGTGTGCTCTTAACAGGGCTTTTATAATTTTCGTATCCGATAAGTATAGAATTGCCAGGTGAATGTTGCTGCCTGCCCTGGTTTCATTAATTAATTTGAGAGCCTCTTTTCGCGTCGCCTTCTGTCAAAAGCTGAATAGCTGCGTCATCTTCAGCAGTAGAAGCGCCTGCTTTTTTCATCCTTTTTGTCCGTTTTGGCAATACAGTGCCTCCACTGAACGCCGCAACTGCTTGTTCGGATTCAAGGCCATCATCAACAATATTTCCTTTTGCTGCAAAGCCGATATTATTAAAATACGCACTTGCATCGTGAGGATTAAAAGAGGAAATCAGCGCTTCTCGGTCCGTATAAACTATTTTGCGGTGGTTCGCTTTTAGATTTAACATTTTTAAGTAGGAACGAAGCGTTAAGGAAGGCTGTTTCCGGCTCATAGCATGAGGAAGCCATCCATACCCTCTGGTCCCAAACCACTGAAAATAAGCTCGCCAGAACCCAGCTACGATCGGATTGGAATCCCGAATTTTTCGCAGGTCTGTCATGATGACTTCCACCCCGTTCGCTTCGAGCCTGCTTAAATGGGGAGACTCATGCGCCCCATAGGCGGTGTTAACCGGGTCGGTAATAAACACAATTTTCATATCAGGATATGATTTCTTTTTTTCCACTAATGCTTCGGTTATATTTTCAGCAATTCTTGGGTATTCAATATCGTTGCGATGATAGTCATTAAACAGAAACTGATCAAGAACGATAAAAGATTCCGCTTCTTCTATTATCTTTAAAATTTTAAGATATAGATCATTTTCCCACACAGGCTCCTCTTTTTCATACCAGAGGTTATACAAGAATTGTAAATCTTTTGCTTTATGTTTTTTTCCTCTCATCGCCAGTCCCTTAGGAAGCGGCTTAATTATGCCGTAAATCATTGCCGCAGCCGGAGAGATGAGAAGCAGTCGTTTCCAAATAGTACGCATGCTGCCCCACCCTTTCTCCTCTATTCATTGACTAGATTCCCTAACAGCTTTCAAGTCAAACTAAAAGGGTGGAACTGCACTATTTAGTTAGCTTCTAAATCAGTCGCAGGGCCGAAAAATTCAAAATGCAGGCGGTCCTCTGAAACATTAAACTCATGTTTCAGCAATTGATTGATAGTTTGAAGAAAAGGCAGCGGACCACAGAAATAGTAATCTGCTTCTTCTTCAGGCAGCAGAGATTTCAGCCATTCTTTATCAATATGTCCTTCTTTTTGAACATAAGGATCTGTATTATCTTTTTTCGTTAAAGCATCGTAA
Source organism: Alteribacillus sp. JSM 102045 (assembly GCF_041949975.1). Lineage (NCBI taxonomy): Bacteria > Bacillati > Bacillota > Bacilli > Caryophanales > Bacillaceae > Alteribacillus > Alteribacillus sp. JSM 102045. Next base: position 117,917 of record NZ_JBHFQG010000003.1, read on the forward strand.
CATACGTGATAAGATACCTTTTCATGTTCATCCGCTGCTTTCGTTGTATGGGCATGCATGGCATGTTGAGCGCGGTTTTGGGCTGCTTGTATAAAAGTAACAGGACGATTTTTTTCTTCGAGAAGCTTGTTAAACATACTCATGAGCGGAGTAATTCCTACGCCGCCGCTGATTAAAACAACCGGACGGTTTGTTGGCTGAAGATAGAAATCACCGGCTGGAGCGGTTATCTCCAATATATCTCCTTCTGCAACGGAATGATGAAGATAATTGGAAACAATGCCATCCGGAAATTCTTCTCCTCCTTCTTCCCGCTTCACACTTATACGAAAGTAATCTTTACCAGGCATATCAGACAATGAATACTGTCTAAGGTGTAAATACTCTTCTCCTGGTATTTCCCCTTTCAACGTTATGTATTGGCCCGGTTCAAATGACGGAAGACTTCCTCCGTCTGCAGGGCGCAGATAAAATGAAGTAATGACGTCGCTTTCAGGAACTTTTTTGTCGACCGTAAACGCTCGAAATCCTTCCCATCCGCCGGACTTCTGTGCAGCTTCTTCGTACATTTTTTCTTCCACCGAAATAAAAACATCTGCAATGACTCCATATGCTTCTTGCCAGGCAGCAAGCACATCATCTGTCGCTGCATCTCCTAGAACTTCTTTCATAGCAGCAAGCAGATTTTCCCCTACAATTGGATATTGTTCCGGCTTAATTTGAAGACTGCGGTGTTTATGAGCAATCTGGTTTACGACGGGCAGTATGTTTTCCAGCTGATCAATGTTTTTGGCCGCGGCCAGTACAGATTTTGCCAGGGCTTGCGGCTGCCGGCCTTTTTTTTGGTTCACTTGGTTAAATACATTTAACAGCTCTGGATTTCTCTCGAACATTCTTTTATAAAAGTGAGTGGTAATTTCTGCTCCTCTTGCTTCTAAAATAGGAGCTGTCGCTTTCACCGTTTCCATTGTTTTTGGATGTAATGCTGTTTTACTTTGACTCATCAAAAATACCCCCAACATTTAATATGCATTTCCAATACATGATTTATCTTATCATAAAAAAAGCATACAAAATGCATGTTTTTCATCTTCATATATCTATTTCGTGTAAATATGATATTATATATTACATACAAAACCTAACGTAGATGGAGCGTTCACCATGCAGCTTACTTCTTACACAGACTATTCTTTACGCATGTTAATTTATCTGGCAGCGGTTGATTATCCCAGGCTTGCCAGTATTAAAGAGATATCATCTGCTTACCAGATTTCCTATAATCATTTAACAAAGGTCGGACATGAATTAGTAAAACTCGGTCTCATTCAGTCCATTAAAGGGAGAAACGGCGGAATAAGATTAGCAAAAAGCCCAGAGGAAATAAATATTGGCTGGGTGGTACGCCGTACCGAAGACAATTTAGAATTAGTGGAATGCTTTAACCCTGAAAAGAGCACTTGTGTTCTCACCGGCCAGTGCCGTTTAAGAGGGGTTTTACAAGAAGCACTGAAAGCTTATCTGCAAGTTCTTGATAGCTATACACTTGACGATATCATAACGAACCGATCGGTCTTAAAAAGTCTTTTAAACACCCCGTCCGCTCCACCAATCAAACAATAACGAGGGAAATGTATGATTGTAAAAAAGACCGTACTGCCGGATAAACATTATCATGACCTGCAGGCAGCAAGAGGAAAAATAAAAATTGGAAGACAGTCTTTTTTTTATCATGTGTATTTTTATCAAGGGGTCCTGATTGATACAGGGCCTCCTCGTGCAAGAAAGCACATTGAAAAATTTGTACAGGCAAAACAGCCTGATAAAGTCTTTCTTACTCATTACCATGAAGACCATAGCGGAAACGCATGCTTTTTACAGAAAAACAATCAGCTTCAGATCTGGAGCGGAGAAAAAACAGCTTCGGTATTAAAACAAGGTTTCCATCTCCCTTTATATCGAAAGGTAGTTTGGGGAAAAGACATAAATCGTTTCACTCCTCTTACGACCACTGACCCGTATGTGGAGCACAGAAACGGCAGGCTCCTTCTTATTCACACTCCGGGGCATTCAACCGATCATTACAGCTTGTATGATCCAAATAGAAAGTGGCTGTTTGCCGGAGACTTGTTTTTAGCAAAAAAGCTTCGATATGGGATGAAAGAAGATTCGGTCCCGCAGATGATTCAATCGCTAAAGACCATCCTTCAATGCGAAATTGAGACTGTATTCTGCGGTCATGCGGGGATTGTGAGAAAAGGAAAAGAGGCATTGCAGGCAAAGCTTAACTTTCTTCTAGACCTTTCTAAACAAACAAGAGCTCTTCAGCGCCAGGGGTATAACAGCAAAAGAATAACCGAGAAGCTGCTGGCAAAAAGTACTGTCATGAGCTGGGTTACAGGAAACGAGTTTTCTCCCCGCCACCTTGTTGAATCTATCCTGAAAGAAAAATAAGAAACAAGCGTAAGCTTTTCGAACGTATAGCAAAACTCAATTTTGTCGCGTTTTAAAGGAAACCGCCTAAAGACGCCAAGTCCTGTGGTAACGGCTCAAAAATAAAATTTTATACTTTCCTGACAGTGGAACAAAAGCGCAAGCGCCCTGGTCAGCCTCGACAGGTAAATGTTCTCCAGTCATGAAAGGCGCTCTTACTTCCACAGGATGTGCTGACTTTTGCATTGCGAACACGATGTTCGTGATTCTAGCAAAAGTTCCTTAAACCGTCTTGGGCCTCCGAGAGGCTGGGCGCTAAAGCTAGACGCGGATCAAACAATATGGAGATAGTTATCCACAACTTGTAAAAACATAATTTCCTAAACAACAAAAAAGCAGGGTTCTGATCATTTCAGCCCTGCTTTCGCTTATCTGTATATGTGAGACGGTAAATCGCGGTCCGTCCGCTTTCCATCGAACGCAGCTTGAGAATTTCAGGGGGCTCACTGCTGCTGTAAGAAGCAGTGAAAGCCATTGCTTTCGCTGCGTTTTGTAAAACTTTGGGGTTTTTTTCAAAAACATACACCGTTAAATATGGATCTTCTTTAATAATAGGAACAGTAAAATGCTGACGGCTCCATGCTTTTGGATATTGTCTGTATTGAATCCAGCCCGCTAAATTACCTGTTTCCTTTTCAAGGAAAGGCAGCAGAAATCCGGAAATATGAACCAGCCACAAATAATAGGAGGTATCATGCCGGAACCACAATGGCGATAACATTTGCCATTTTTCTTTAAATACCTCTGTCAAAAGAGTCGGCGTCCGATGTTTCTGACTATATTTTAACACTTCTGTGACTACTTCATTTATAACCTCTTGTACAGCACGCTTCCAACTGTCTATTTGAAAGCCCTGAACTGGATAGAAGGGTCCTTCTTGTTTGAAAAAAGAGTCAAACTTTTCTTCCATCTCCCTTCCTCCTTTCCTTTATCTACCTTCATTGTACGCCCTGAGTGAAAACCTTGTAAAGAACAAAAGCGCAAGCGCCCTGATCAGCCTCGACAGGTAAATGTTCTTCAGTCATGAAAGGCGCTCTTTGCCTTTCATGACTGGAGGTTATTTAACCCCGAGAGGCTGGGCGCTGAAGCTAGACGCGGATCAAACAATATGGAGATAGTTATCCACAACTTGTAAAAAAAATAATTTCCTAAACAATAAAAAAATCAGCCGCGGAGCTAACTTTTGCATCCGCCGCTGATATATTATAAATATTGGAGTAAAGAGGTAGCAACAGTAAAGTAAATCATTAAACTAATAAGGTCATTTAAAGTAGTAATAAAAGGTCCTGATGCAATAGCCGGATCTAATTTCAGTTTGTTAATAACTAATGGAATCGTACTGCCGATTACACTTGCCATTCCGAGTGATAATACAATCGAAGCACCGACTATTCCTCCAAGCAGCAGGTCTCCATAAAAAATAGCAAGCAATAAAGTGATGACTGCTCCGGCCATTACCCCTATTAAAAGTCCAGTAGAGAATTCACGGATAATTGTTTTCCATAATCCCCGCTTTTCCAGACTCCCTGTTGCTAGAGCTCGAACGGATACTGCTAAAGACTGCGTACCCGTATTCCCAGCCGAACCCATAATCATTGGAATAAATGCTGCAAGCAGCACCACTGTTTCTAACGTTTCTTCAAATCTTCCAATCACTTCTGCAGTTAATAAACCGAAAAACATCAGCATAATAATCCATGGAGCTCGTTTTTTTGCAGCTTGGAACGATGTTAACGTAACATCCGTTGATCCTCTTGCTGCTGTAATTTCTCCTAAATCCTCTGTTGCTTCTTCTTCAATGACGTCTAACACATCATCTACTGTTACAATACCTAGCAGCAAGTTATCATCATTCACGACCGGTGCAGCCAGAAAATCATATTTTTGAATGAGGTGAGCGACTTCTTCCTGATCGGTCTTTTCGTGGACGGATACGACACGCGTACTCATAATGTTTTCAATTTTTTCGGTAGAGATAGAGGTGATCAAGTCACGAATAGAAGTAACACCGGCCAAGCGGTCCTGTTCATCTACTACATACAAATAATAAATAGTCTCTGCGTCAGGACCCTCCTGACGAAGCAGCTCAATAACATCGCCTACATTATCAGAGGCTTTAATAGATATAAATTCCTTTGTCATTATCGCGCCGGCAGTTTTTTCTTCATAACCCAGCAGCTCTCTTACGTCTTCGGCATCTTCAACATCCATAGCCTTTAAAATATCACTGACGTTATCCTGCTGAAGCTCATTTAAAAAATCTGCAACATCATCGGCATACATATTATTAAACACTTCTGCCGCATAATGATCATTTAACTCCAGCGCTATATTCTTTTGTTCCTCGACTTCTAAGCCCTCAAAAATTTCTGCGAATTCATTTGGGCTTAAAAATTCATATACCCGTTTTCGTTCCGGTTCTTCTAAATGAAGAAATACATCGGTTTGGTCAGCAGGGTGAAGCTCTAAAAACAGCTCGCGAAATTTATCAATCTCATCTTTCATCGCGGCTTTTATAATCTGATCCATATATTCTTCTCTTGTCTGCTCATTTAATTCGACCACAGGGCATCCCTCCATCTGGAGAGATCCTTTCATCTACGCCATCCCAGTGAGACGCAGGGGATATGGACCTCTCCTTATTCTATTGCCTAAATCTTTGCGTTGTAATCCCAACCAGTCCATCCTGCTGTATGGACAACTATCCAAATCCCCTCACCTCACTTTGTAATATAGGATGTGCTAACTGACGATTAGGTGTTGCAAAAAAAAAGAAAAGCGCAAGCGCCCTGGTTTAAATGATGTTCGGCTAACATTAGTGAACTTCTACTAAATTCGCACAAGTCGACGCACAGGACGTACTAATGTCGCCAATGCCACAGGACGTGGCGTTTTTGGCGACGAAAGTGCAACGTAGAAGTCACCACTTCCCCTGTGGAAATACGTCCTGTGACAACGTCGAACTGCTTTGTACAGGAAGTACTGATTTCTGCGTTGTGAACAGGACGTTCACATTTTTAGCAGAAGTTCCTAATTAACTTGGGCCTCCGAGACGCTGGGCGCTGAAGCTGGACATCAAAGCGCAAAATTATATACCTTAGAACAAAAGTGCAAGCGCCCTGGTAAGCCTCGACAGGTAAATGTTCTCCAGGCAATAAAGGCGCTCTTTCCTTTAATGACTGGAGGTTATTTAACCCCGAGAGTCTGGGCGCTGAAGTTGGACGCTAATCAAACAGTAGGGAGATAGTTATTCACAATTCGAAAAATATAATTTCCTAAACAACAAAAAAAGCACGCCCTCTTGAGATGAAAGGGCGTGCTGTTTCCTGACAAAGGCATGACCATACACGTCCCCATTCGTAGAGCTTTAGCACTGTACGGCATAGGGCCAGGTCCAGCTGCATTAAAAACCACCTTATATCGATGGTTTCTGTTGACCCATTGGCGTCTTTGGACATTTTTGGGCAGCAGCGTTTCTCCGTACAGGAGCCTCACCTAACGAGGTTACTTCTAAATAGTACATGGTAGAATATAACGCCAACGAAGTGTATATGTCAATTACCTGATGGTTAATTTTTTTAAAGATACTATTTAAGTACCAGGCACCCTCACTTTCTCTGGTTTCTTTTTCTTTCCGTAAACCTTTGTTGTCATAGCCGGTGCGTAAAGGAACAATAATATCCCAATGCATGTTGATAAGAGTATAAAGATACTGCTGAAAGCCATGATTTCTGCCGCAGCAAGACTGGCAATAATAATAGAGAACTCGCCTCTTTGGGTAAAAGACAGGCCGGCTCGAAAAGACACCCTGGCTGACAAACCATACATCCTTCCCCCAGCCATTCCAACAAGAAGCTTGGCCAAAACAGACCAAATAATAAGCACGGTTAAAAGCCATGGCCAGGAAATCCCATTTCCAATCTCTATCTGTGTTCCGAACCAAAGAAAAAACAACGGCAGCGTCAATTCACGAACCGGTAATACGAGCGGTTCCATCTTGCTGCTTTTTCTAGCTTCAGCCAGCATAATACCTGCAAGAAAAGCTCCCAGTACTTCTGATAAATCCAAATTAATAGCAAGACCGCTGTAAGTAAAAGCAATTCCTATAATAAGTAAATGAAAGATATCCGATCCGGCGTTTCGTTCTATAAACCTCGAAAGCTTAGAAAATAGGAATCGTCCCAATAACACAGCACAAATGATAAGAAGAACTACTTTCCCAAGCAGCCAGGCAAATTCCAGTCCACTTAAGCCTTCTCCAGCACTAAGACCCGCTAGAACGGCTACCATAATGGGAGCGGCTAAATCTTCAAAAATAAGCACACCAAGTAAAAATTCCGACTCCGGATTTGCCGTACGTTTTGTATTTTCCATCATTTTCATGGTGATCGATGAGCTGGTCGCATATAATACCCCGCCTATAAAAAGAGCAGATAACGCATCCAGGCCAAATAGCACACCTATCATTACCGATAATACAAAATTTAAAAACAGATCAAGCGTGCCGGCCGGTGTCACTCTTTTTGCGATCCCAGCCAGCTGCTTGATCGGAAATTCCATCCCAAGCATAAAAAATAAAAGCACAATTCCGATTTCTCCAGCAAAATATAAAATTTCCGAATCGGCTAACAGGCCGCCTACTGCGATACCTACAATAATAAATAATATGACATCAGGGATTTTCGACCTCAAGCCAATAAATCCGATGGCAAACATCGCTAGAAGAATAAGCCCTGCCGCGAATAATTCTGGCACATGAGCTTCCACTCTTTAGTTCGCCTCCCCCTCTGCTAAATCCTCAAATTCTGAAATCTGGCTGCTTTTCCCCACAACCATTACAGTATCTCCTACCTGAAGTGTCTCCTTCACCCCTGGACTGGCGATAACTTCATCATCGCGAAATATACCGACAATGGAAACCCCTGTTTTTTTTCTTACTTCCGCTTCACCAATTGTTTTGCCGGCAAAGGTAGTGCCTTCTTTTAAACTTACCCATTCTACTACAATTTTGCTTCTGAATAATTTCATTTTGTCGCTGTCCACTGGCTGGAAGACAGCACCTAGTAATTGAGCTCCTAATTCACGAGTTTCATCTGACGTAAGTTCCATGGAAAAATCCGCCTCATCTTCATCCGGGTCTGTAAAAAAGTATAGTTCCCGCTTACCCGTGTGATGAGTAACAAGAACTACCATGCTTCCTTCTGCTGTTAAAAACGACATTTTCTTGCCGATTCCTGGTAAGTCTGCCATTTTGACTTCCACAAAACTCTCTCCCTTTTTCTCTGTCATTTTTCTTTTATTGTAAAGCAGTTTATGCTTTCTGAACAGAAAGCACCACCCGGCCATCGTTCATAATTTTTCAGGAGAATGCCATCGCTTTTAGCTTGTAAAATACATGCTTTTCTCCTAAAGTAATTCATGGATAATGAAAAGCGCAAGCACTCTTGCTCTTTCGAATCTCTAAATCATACATATATTTCACTAGGAGGAAACAACATGGAAAAAGATTATACGTTTAAACCGCCCCAAAAACTATCGAAATGGGTAATCACTTTTATCGTTATCTGTCTTGTATTTTCTATTGCTTCTATCATCGGCAGTGTGATCGAATGGAATACATACAACCAGTATAGTGCCAATGATACCTTTGAAAATTTGGCACCCCAGGACATGGCCAAGGTAGCTGCAGTAGCAGTAGGTGTTCACCTGCCGAAAACCTTTTTCTTTATCGTATCCATTTTAATCTTTCTACTATGGATATACCGAATTCATCAAAATGGAAGGGCTCTTCAGTATGAAGGTACCATTTATGCACCTGGCTGGTCGGTTTCTTTTTATCTTATTCCACTCGTAAATTTAGTGCTTCCACTATTATCTTTAATTCACTTGCATAAAGGCGGAACAAATCGGGCTTCAGAAGTGCAGAAAAGTGAGATTCAACCGAAAGTATGGCTGATCTATGCCTGGTGGATTTTATTTTGGAGCTCTTACCTATTATCTATTCCCGGCAATCTTGGCGCAGAAGAAGAAACATTTGAACAGCTTCAAGGAGAATTACCTTCTTTTATCGCATCTGAAGTGATATATTTTATAGCAGGAGTCTTTCTTATTTTTGTCGTTAAAAAAGTGACCTCCGTTCAGGAAAAATCAGTATAAACGATTCAGAAAAGGAGCTGCCTTGCGATGTGGAAAGCTGCACTTGTCATTTTTATCACTGTCTTTTTTACGGTCCTTATCGCAGGAGCTGGCTATTCTTATTACCTTTACGATGCAGCATCCGATAATATTGACAAAATGAACCAGAGCTATACAGAGGAAGTGGGAGAGCCAATACACGCTAGAAATACGTCTCTTAAAGGTGCTGTTTCTTTTCTGATTGTCGGCGTTGGAGACCGCCCTGGTGAACCAGGGCTTGCTGATGTTATTATGAGCGTTTCTGTTAACCCCGAGGATAAATCCATGCTTTTGTTTAATATTCCAAGAGATACGCAGGTACCTATACCAGGCAGGGACGAACCAGAGAAAATAAACCACGCATACAGCTACGGAGGAACAAAGTTAGTAAAGGAAACAGCCGAGCAGCAGCTGCAGCATTCCTTTGATTTTGTAGTAGAAGCGAACATGCAAGGTTTTCAAGATATAGTGGATGCGCTGGGAGGAGTGGAAGTAGACAACAAATTTGCTTTTTCCCAGAATAATGTCGGAAATACGAAAACCCATCATTACGATCAAGGGCTGATCGAATTAAATGGAGAACGTGCTCTTGATTACGTAAGGATGCGGAAAAAGGATCCACGCGGTGATCTGGGAAGAAACGAACGACAGCAGCAAGTCTTAAAAGCACTTCTTCAAAAAGCCCGTTCCATGGAAAACCTTTGGCATGGACGGGAGATGTTAAATATTCTTGGCGAAAATATAAAAACGAACTTGACAATGGATGATATAACAACTCTATTTACCAGTTATCGTTCCGCCCTGCAATATTCACGCTCATTCGAATTAGCTGGAGAAAATGAGATGCAGGATGGGATAAGTTATTATCTTGTGCCTGAGCAAGAATGGCAGAAAGCATCACTGCGCCTGCAAAATCATCAAAAGAAACAGTGACCAAAAAAGGAGCACTGTTTCTTTTTTATGCAGGGACTGGTCAAAAGTATTGGGCCAGCCTTTATGTTTCAAGGGGCTTTACGATGATATTTGTTCCGCCAATTCGCTAAAAATAGAGACTTCAGGAGGTTCGGCGGACATATATTCTCTTATTAGGTGCGAAATGAATGATTTTCGCTTGATTAACTGCAAATAACGGATTCAATGTCTTGCAACATCTTCATTTCGCAAGGGATTTATCAAAATAACGTATCTTATCTCCATTACTACGTACTGCACGACAACCATCACGTGCGGGTTTCTAAGCTGTTCGTCCAGCAACTGCCATCCATGTCTCCTTAATGACAAAACGTCATGACGAACCTTGCCCGCTCACCCTTTAAGTTTCCAATGCTTGAGCTTGATTTTGTTTTTTCATAAGCCATGCCGTCAATCCATTATAGGTTACATGAGCAGCAATCGGTGCCCATAACGCTTCCGTCCAAATAAATAATCCACCGAGAACCATTCCCATCCCAAACACAATAACATGAATGAAAACGCTCCCTTTGTACTGCGGAATGTGCAGGGCCATAAATACAATCGATACGACCACAAGGGCAGGAACTGCTCCAAAGTAATTCATAAGAACGCCAAGTATGGCGCCCCGAAATAAAATTTCCTCTGAAATGCCTGCTCCAAAAGCAATTGTAAATATACCGTATTTTTTATAAAGCATCCTTTTAATGAGCCTGGTATATTCATTTCTTGGCAGCGACAGGTTAGTAAGATAATACAGTAGTGTAATAAGGCCTGTAAAACCAACGCCGACCCCTGCCCCAATCAGTATTTCCATGAAAGCAGCATCTGTGAGCCATAATTGCTGTAAATGCGCAATACGTCCCTCGCCGTGAAAAATTAAGATGATGACAATTCCAACGACCACAAACAAGCCAAAGCTTTTCCAAACACTTGTGAGCGTAATGTCATCTGGCAATTTCTTATTCTCTTCCAATTGATCATCTCCCGACTTTTACCAATGCCGCTGGAAGAAAGCCCTAGTAAGCGGTAAAGCACATTCCCTTCTAAACGGGGGACCATTTGGAGAAAACATACCAGATGAACATTGTTTTATTTAACACTATTCACATACCGGCAATGGTAGAAATACACACTGCACGCTGCTCATCTATTTTACATTTTCTGCCGTCTCCATTTTATGAAGCATCCTCCGTCTGCAAATTACTAAAATTAAATATATGCTTTAATTGGTAATTCATGATGTCTGCCATAATATAGCTCGATTCCGGCCACGACTTCCAATATTGCTGAGCCAGTTCTCTTTCCGTTTGATTGTCACGTTCTGTTTCTAATGCTGATGGCTCAGTAGTGTTCTTTTTTTCTGAAGAGCCTTTGCCCTTTTCTTGTGACAAATAGGTTGTATAGATGATGCGGCCATTTTCATCTTCTCCAGTTAATTGTCCTTTATTATTGACTTGAAAATCAACCTCCGCATGTTTTCGAACAGAGTAGGTTCTTGAATTGGGCACGATATAGGAAGTTCCGTCTGGAGATTCGAAACGCTCGCCTTCTTCTAGCTTTTTTTCTTCAAATTCATCAAAACCTACGTTCAGCAGTGCGATTGTATCTTCATAGGCCTGGGCGCTGTTTCCTGATTTCATCACAACAGCGATCAGCTCCCGCCCTTCTCTTTTTGCGGAAGTTACGAGGGTAAACCCGGCTTGCGTTACATATCCATTTTTCACACCATTTGCTCCTTCATAATCCCAAAGCAGCTGATGATGGTTACGAAGGTCTGTTTCCCAGCCTTCTCCTTGCCAATGCATTTCTTTTGTCGAGACAATATCACGAAAAACTTGATTTTGCATAGCATACCTCGTGATTACCGCCATATCCTCGGCGGTAGAATAATGATTTGGTCCATGCAGACCGTGTGGGTTTGTAAAAGATGTATTTTCAATGCCTGTTTTTTTCTCCATATACTCTGTCATTTCTTTGGAAAATGCTTCTTCCGATCCAGAAATATGTTCTGCAATTGCGGAACTCGCATCATTGCCGGAATTAATCAGCATTCCTTGAATCAGCTGCTTGAGCTCCATTTCTTCATCTTCAAGTAAATAAACAGACGTTCCGTCTACTTCCGTGGCTTCCTTGCTGATTGTTACTTTTTCATCGAGAGACCCTGTTTCAATAGCCATAATTCCAGTTGCAATCTTTGTGATGGAGGCAGGGTACATCTGCTTATCCCCTTCTTTATCATATAAAATCTGGCCCGTATCAGCATCCATTAGTACAGCTGTTTCACTATGCAAAGACAGCTGCGCCGCTGCTTTGTCCTCTGCATGTACGAAACCTGAGGCCATTATATTATGTATCAAGATAGCGATAAAAACCAAAATAGCAATCATTCTTATACGTTCGATGAGCGCTCACTCCTTTCTGTCTATTAATTAAGTCCAACTTCTATCATAGTACATGGCTGTTGCATTCATCTTATTATCACATTGCAATTATCTAACAATTACACTCTCTCTATTCGACAAAAAGTGACACTATTCCTTCTTCAAGAGAAAGGCAGCCTGTTGGCAGCTCTCTGTATCCATTTCGCAAGGACAAAGAAAAATGCCTCCCGTTTATTCGGGCGGCACCATAAAGGTAGTAGTGCTATTAAGATGGTTCGATCTCTTCCATATAGCCTTTAATGTCTTCTTCCGTCATCGCTCCGGTTAGTATACGCTGCACTTCCCCGTTTTCATCTATTAAGTACGTAGATGGAAGAGGACCTATACCATAACGGTCCATTACATTTTTGTTTTTATCTTTTAATATAGGGTAGGTTAAGCCTAAACGATCAACAAAACGTTTGATGGCAAGATCAGATTCTCCTACGTTTACCGCCAGTATTTCTACTCCTCTTTCTTTAAAATCCTGGTATTGATTATCCATATAAGGCATCTCATCTACACAGGGCGGACAATAAGTGCCCCAGAAATTCAAAAAGACTCCTTGGCCGCGTAAATCTTCAAGTTCTATTTGTTCCCCTTCCATGGTAGTCAAAATAAAATTAGGTGCTGTATCACCCTCTTCAATAGCGGACTCTTCTCCAGTTATGAAATTGGTATAAAAAACATATCCAATTAAAATAGCTAACACACTTAATATGGATGAACGCATTAGAAACCGTTTGCGTTTTTTGGACATCTGCTAACCCTCCTGCGTATACACCTTGATATGTATAGTTTCTCACGAACACACACGTATGTTCAAGCTGCCCTTTTTAAAAAAGGGGCGAGAGATATTGTAAGCTTCGTTTTTAGTATAAATGTTTACTATGCCATGTACACAAACAACTTATAACGATTTATTGAAAAAAGCGCCCTTATTCAGGACGCTTGTTTTCTTCTTCTAAACCAATTTCTTCGTGGCTTTCTTCTATGTTAAATTGTTCAATGAAAGAAGTTAATGCTTCACTTTCTTCATTTAATGCTTCAGCTGAACTAGCGACTGACCGCATGGCCTGCTGCTGTTCATCAATGGAAGCGTTCACTTCTTCTGCTGAGGCGGCATTCGATTGAGAGACAGAAGCCATACGGGAAATAGCATCTTCAACAACCTGTCTTCTTTCTTCCATCATTGGAATTTCTTCAAGCAGTCTTTTTACCACAATAGAAACGGCATCTCCGGTTTCTTTTATTTGCTCGAATGTTTTTACTTGATCCACAGTGTCCTGCTGACCTGCTGTTACGTCTTTCGAATGAGCAACGGTAACGTGAACTTTTTCTGTCTCTTCTGTCAGCCTCGTTAAAATAGATTTCACTTCTTCTGCCGATGTATTTGATTCATCAGCAAGTTTTCTCACCTCTTCGGCAACAACGGCAAATCCTTTGCCATGTTCCCCGGCCCTGGCTGTGACATTTGAAAATAAATAACAACGTAATTCGAAAAAGGTTCACTGATGGTATTAGCACGTCCTGAGATCCCTTACCAAACAAACGCCTTAAAACCCGAGGTATTAGAAAAAAAGGGGGCGTGGTAATCAAAGAAGGGGCTGGATAACCGGAGCTGGAGTAAACGAGGCAGAACGGTTAACAAGGAGCTATCTTGATGACCGATGCTGGGGATTGAGAAGCGGAATGGTTACCAAGGGGCACGCTTAGTTAAAAATGTTGGAGTATGAGAATCATATCGGTAACCAATAGAGAAAAAACAAACAGCCGGTCGTAAAATATAAATTTTACAACGAGCTGTTTTCCAATTAAGGGGTTTGTGAGACAGCCCCGTGGTACTTTTGTATTTAAACTTTGCGAACGGCTTCTTCGATAGGGGTGCTTCCTCCAAGCAGATCAAACGTTTTTCCAATCGTATTTTCCTTATCCAGCGTTTCTGCTAGTACATGGGCTGTATCCGCCCTTGTAATCTTTCCGCTGGCGTTTTCGATTCTTTCTTCTATTAAGACCGTGCCTTCTGGCTCATCGTTAGTTAGCGGGCCTGGACGTACGATTGTATAATCAAGTCCGCTTTCTTTTAGATACTCATCTGCGAGCTTTTTAGCAACCAGATAGTGACGCATTTTAACCGGCCCGGCTTCCGGATTTTCGGAGCGCATTGATCCCAGCATGACAAACCGGTTAATATTATGTTTTTTCTCTTCATCTGTTGTTTTTCTTGCTCCCCACAGGTCAATAAGGATCGTTTTGTCCCCACCTGTATGAGGTCCTGAGCCGACGGCAAATACTACCGCACCGCATCTATCCCTTCAAAAGCGTGGGAAATATCTTCTTCAAGATCCGCAATTACCGTCTGGTCTGCTCCCAGCTCTTTTAGCTCTGGAGCTTGTTCCTCGGAGCGGATCACCGCTGTTACTTCATGATTTGAATCATCGGCCAGCTTCTTAACAAGATGTCTTGCCACTTTTCCAATTGCTCCTACTACTAATACTTTCATGCTAAGAACTCCACCTAAAGTGGTATCCTTTCTTGTTTTTTCCCTGCCCTTCTCATTCTAAACGTTTATGCCAAAGAAAGAAAATATTTGAAACTCTTCCCCCTTTTTTACTGCTCTTATCCATATATAGAGTGAAAGGAGGTGAGCAAGCCATGGCAGAAATCGTAAACAGCCGTCTAACGCTTGAGTTAAACGGAGGAGCCAATGACAACGGGGATACGATTTTAAAGTACAAAAGCTTTCAAAATGTAAAAACAGATGCCGCTGATGAAGACCTTCAATCTGTTGCCATAAGCCTCGGCGGACTTCAAGAACTTCCACTCGTTTCCATAAAGCGAGTAAACGAGTACGACATCTCTACGTTTTAACAAAAACCATTGAATGAAAGGAGGAATGATGAATGAGTAAACGATTAGAATTACGTTTTTCAAATGAAGATGGAAGAAATGTCACGGTAGCCCTGGACCAGCCTGCAGAACCGGTGGATGAAGAAGCGGTAGAAGCAGCAATGGATGCTATTATCAGCGCCAATACATTTCATTCTTCGGGAGGCGACCTGGTTGAAAAGCGGGATGCAAGGGTTGTGGAACGAACAGTAGATACTGTTTTCGAAGGTTAAGCATTATATCAGGGGACTGGCAGTCATTAGGGAGCCAGTCTCCTTCTATTTTAGCTGAAAAGGAGAGAAAAGATGGATATATGGTTCACTGCCGCCGGAGAGTATGGAGTGACAGCTGTTATCGCTTTTTATTTGCTGCACCGTATGGAAAAAAAGATGGATATATTGATTTATGCTGTGCAGCAGCTTCCTGGTGAACATGCTGGATCTGCCATTTCTTCTCAGCAGCAGACAAACGCAGAAAATAAAATAAAGCAGGCAAAGTAACGCAGTAAGCTTGATGCCGTTAGAAGGGGTTGTCTCGAATGTAAGAGACAGCCCCCATCTTCTTTTGGAAGCATTCGCGAGATTAGGATCTCCTGTGGCTCCTTTGCCAAAGCAAAGTTCTTGAAGCCCGAGACAGGAGATTGAAAGTTGAAGCAATAACCAAGGAAGAGGATTGAAGACCTAAGTTGGAGAAAGATTGAAAATACCAGTTACCTGCTTTTCAGTGATGTTGCTACAGATCATGCTTGAGGGAGGAACTTTCTGATTAAGCGTAGTGGCACCGCCTGCAGAAAAGAGAAAACCAAGCAAAACAGCCGGTCGTGATTTATTTCATATTACCATGCAAGAGCTTTAGAGACAGCTCCTTCTGCTTTAGTGCTTAAGCGCGGTTCGCCGTGAAGATATACTCCTTCATCTATAATGACTATCCTAAAGACCTGAATTCTTAGTCCTGTTTTTCCTTTTATTTACATATAACAGAGACAAAATGCAGTCTTTTTGCTAAGATATACTTGTTTTCGCAACAAAAGGGAATGGGTTTCCGTAAGTAAATATACAATAATAATAGAAAGGAGTGGATAATAGAATGAAAGTTTCTTCCACTGCAAGAAATGAACGTATCCTTTCCCTTGATTTTATCCGGGGTATAGCTCTTTTAGGCATTCTTTTTGCCAACATGGCATTTTTTAAATCTCCTGTTTTTCAACTGCAGAGCCTGCCTGGAGAGCTCGCATCTCTGCCGGCTGATCATTTAAACCAATGGGCAGTGTTTGGCATCGATTGGTTTGTAATCGGTAAGTTTTATCCGATGTTTTCTTTTTTATTTGGGCTTGGGTTTTATTTATTTTATGAACGAATGCGAGAAAAAGGCTTAGACGCAGGCAAAATGTATTCGAGGCGGTTGTATTTTTTGCTTGCGCTTGGTGCTGTCCACCTCTTATTCATTTGGTCAGGTGATATCCTGCATACATACGCCATTACTGGATTTTTATTATTACTATTTATCCACCGTAAACCTAAAACGATTCTTATATGGGGTATTATGCTGATTCTTGTCTCTGCATTCTTATTAGGAGTTCTTGTTACGACGAGCAATCTTTTTGTTGCTTATCAAGAGGGGACTGCTTTTGAACAAGACGCTCAAAATGCAGTAAGTACAGCTCTATCCACGTATAGCAGCGGTTCTTATATCGATATTCTTTCGTTTAGAATTTCCAACGAAATACCTATCGTTTTGTCGAACCTCCTATTGAGCATTCCAAATATTCTCGGGCTGTTCTTGATCGGATTATATATCGGTAAACAAGGTTTTATCCGTAATGCAGAGGAACATCTTTCTTTCTGGAAAAAACTGCTCCTTTTCACACTTATGAGCGGCGGCCTGCTTTCGGGATTGTACGCCTGCTTGAAAAACGGGATCTTCTCCATTGCTCCTTGGCTTTCTAACGGCTTGGCTGAAGGTTTAAATATTATTGCGGGTCCTTTATTTATGCTTTTTTACGTATCAAGTGCTGTACTGCTTTTCCAAAAACCTGCTTTCAAAAAATTGTTCCAGCCTATTACGATGGTGGGCCAAATGGCACTTACCAATTATTTGTTACAATCTATTGTTTGTATATTTATTTTTTATGGATTCGGCCTTCAACTATACGGCACCATTTACGCGGCCACCGGCATATTGATTACACTTGTTATTTATGCCGTTCAAACACTATTAAGCTGGTTTTGGCTTGGAAACTATGACCAGGGACCAATGGAAAAATTGTGGAGAAGGTTTACTTACAAATAAAAAAGGGAGCCCCTTCAAGTAAAATTGAGGGATTCCCTTCCATACAAGCGTTTTAAAACAGAGCGATGAAGATGTTGTAGCCTATAAAGACAGCTCCTGCCAGGAGCCATAAATAAGCACCTGGTCATATGGGAGGTATTGATTTTTTCTTTTCTCCCTGACCTGACTGCTTATCCTGCACACTTCACTGGCCGGTTTTGCACATGTTTTTTTCGTCTTTCATTTATTCTCCTCCTGAGTATATATCATGCCACCATTTTATACCCTACATAGTATATGTGCAAATCTTTGATATAACAGAATAAGAGGCTGTCGAGCCCTTCCATTCACTAAAAAACAAACTGCCTGTATCTTTCTAGGCAGCTCATCTTTTTATTACGTTTCTTTACGAGACATGTATGTAAAGATTTCCAATCGAGCTGTGCAGCGGAAGTGTAACAAAAGTTTGTTCCATTCTAAAGGTAGAAAGACCTTCATTTACTACAGGAGGAGAAATATCAATAACAGCTGTGGATTTTATCAGCTCGGTTGCCGCTTTTCCTGCTACCAATTGCCAAATTCCTGAATAGCACTCCAGCCCATATCATCCATGAATGAAATTTCCATACCGCCCATCATTGTACCTACAATCGATAAAGCAGTATCCTCTTCCATCGAACAGATAATCTGCCCTTCAAGTGTTCCGTTTACCCCCATAACAACGGAAATATGGGACGACTGAAATTGTTTACCTGCTTCAACTGGTTTAGAAAAAGAAGCTTGTATTCCTAAATGTTCCTGAACAATTGCAGCAGCCGCTTTTGTAATCGCGTTCATATGGTTTGCTTCCATTTGCACTGATGAAGGCATATCTTTCTCCTCTCTTTACTCTAAGACTTTTGTTATCGCATCCATTACTCGATCAGCTTGGAATGGTTTTACGATAAAATCCTTTGCCCCAGCTTGAATGGCATCGATCACCATAGCCTGCTGCCCCATAGCAGAACACATAATAATATTTGCATCCGGGCTGTTTGATTTGATTTCTTTTAACGCTTCAATACCATCTTTTTCCGGCATGGTTATATCCATCGTGACAAGATCCGGCTGCAATTCGTTATACATGTCAACTGCTTCTTGCCCATTTGCTGCTTCCCCGGCAATCTCAAAATTATTCTTTACTAAAATATCCTTTATCATCATTCTCATAAATGATGCGTCATCTACTATTAACACAGAAGCCATCGTATCACCTCATCGTTGTTTTTATATACAGGCGTTTTATGCGCCAGCTTTACCTTCTTGTTTCTGCAGAATTTTATCTAAGTGCAGCAAGGTAAAAAGCCGATTTTCCAATTTCACAACCCCGCGTAAATATTCCTCTGCAACTCCTCCTACTACCTCAGGAGTTGGTTCGATTTTAGAGACTGGAATGTCCATCACATCATTTGCTCCATCCACGATAAAACCTATTTCGTTACCTTCCTTGTTTAAAACTAAAATGCGAGTGGCTTCATCGTATTGCTTACTCTCAATTCCAAATCTGCTGCGCAGATCGATAACAGGAGTGATTACTCCACGCAGGTTCATTACCCCTTTAATAAAAGCATCGACTCCTGGAATACGGGTAATCGGCTGCATTCTTTCAATGGACTGCACGTAATCCACTTCTATTGCATACTCTTCATCTTTCAGCTGAAAGATGACAACCTTTAAATCGTTAACTTCCTTCGATTCTGCTGGCACTTATTCCACCTCCTCTTTTTATTTAATGAGTGCATTTGTATCAACAATTAAAGCAACCTGGCCGTCTCCAAGGATTGTAGCACCAGAAATAGCAAAGACATTATTTAAGTGATTGCCGAGCGATTTTAATACAATATCGTGCTGTCCAATCAGAGAGTCCACAACAAGACCAGCAACTTTTTCACCTTTATTAACGATAACAAGTGAGTAATACTCGTTATCTTTTTCTTCTGTTGGCACCTGAAATATTTCATCAAAAAAAACAAGCGGTACCACTTTTCCGCGAAAGTCTATGACTTTTTGATTATGAGCACTGTAGACTTCATTTTTATTGACAATAGCTGTTTCCACAATGGCCGTTAATGGAATTGCATATTTTTCTTTTGCTACTTCTACTAACATTACATCAATAATAGAGAGAGTAAGCGGTAGCTGAATCGAGAACAAAGAGCCTTTTCCGAGATGAGAGTCGACCGTTACTACCCCGCCTAGAGATTCAAATGTACTTCTTACAACGTCCAGGCCGACGCCTCGTCCTGAAATATCCGTAACCTCTTCAGCTGTGCTGAAGCCTGAAGCGAACAGCAATCCATAAATTTGCTTGTCTGTCATCTTTTCCAAATCTTCTTCTGTGATCACTTCTTTTTCCAGTGCCTTGCCTATTACTTTTTCTTTATTAATGCCAGCTCCATCATCTTCAATTTCTATAAACACATGATTTCCGCTGTGATAGGCTCTTAATTCTACGGTTCCTTCTTCCGGCTTGCCTGCTTCTTTTCGAACCTCTGGATTTTCTATACCATGATCAATCGAGTTTCGAAGCAGATGAACAAGCGGATCACCGATTTCATCAATAATCGTCCGATCCAGCTCTGTTTCCGCCCCGATGATTTCAAGGTTCACCTTTTTGCCAAGCTCTTTAGACAAGCTTCTTACCATCCGTGGAAATCTGTTGAACACCTGGTCTACCGGCATCATTCTCATATTCAGAATGATTTCCTGCAGATCCCCTGAAATGCGGGACATCCGCTCGACTGTTTCATTTAATTCACTATTGGCCAGCTCGCTTGAGATTTGTTCCAATCGCCCGCGGTCAATAACCAGTTCTTCAAACAAATTCATTAATACATCAAGACGGTCAATATTTACACGGATCGTTTTATTCAGCTCTGTTCCTTTTTTTCCAGGAGATGACTCTGCCTTGTCTGTCTTCTTGTTTGCCGGAGGTGTTGTATCCAGCTGGTTCTTGTTCTTCGTCTCCTCCTCCTTCAAGCTTTGCTGTTTGTATGTTTCGATATGAACAGGTTCTACTTCCACAGAGGTAATCTCAGAAACTTTTAAAATTCGCTGTTTTATCTCCTCTGCTTCTGATGCTGAAATTAAGGTAATGATAAACGTAAAAACAAACTTTTCTTCCTCAAGCTCTTCAGCAGGAGGAGTTGATTTAATAATATCCCCCACCTGTTCAAGGACTTCAAACACCATATATACTCTGGCCGCTTTCAACATTGTCTTTTCATCTAAAGAAACTTGAATCTGGTAGGCTTGATATCCTTGCTCCTTGGATTGTGCTAGAACAGTAAGTTCATATTCATCATAATTTTCATTGATCATGCTCGTATCCCCTGCAAGTGCTTCAGCCATTGCCGCTTCTTCCCCGGTTGTTTTTGTCGATTCTATTCCCTGCAGTGCTTCAAGATGATTAGTCACCTCCTGGATATCCCGTGTTCCATCTCCTCCATTAGAAATATCCACTACAATTTCTTCGAGGTCATCTACCGCTTCAAACACGACATCCATCACATCGGATGTTGCCTCTAACTGCTCATTACGGATGAGTTCAAGGACACTTTCCATATGATGTGTTAAATGAGCAAGGTCTTCAAATCCCATTGTTGCCCCCATACCTTTTAACGTGTGGGCAGAACGAAAGATCTCCCCAACAATAGAGAGATCACCTGGTTCTTTTTCAAGTTGAAGTAGATTATCATTTACTGCTTGCAAATGTTCTTGGCTTTCATCAATAAACACTTCTATATATTCTGATTGACTCAACTCCCGAACCCTCCTGGACCATTTCAAAATACAGCATGGCACTGGTATGATATTCTTTATATCGGCTTTCCTGAGAAAAAATCCATGCAAACCGCTGGATTCTCTATTTAAAACTTTAATCATAGTCTATTATACCTATATTTCTATGCTCTTTTCTACCATAAAACCCAGGAAAACTATTTTTCTTATAAAATTTTACCGGTAATCGATATAAGAAAAAAATGAAGGAACCCGGAATCAGCCAATTTTTACTGTGTTGATTCTTTTACTAATATATTCAGTTCTCTGTTTCTTGTTTCTAGCTTATGAAAGTCTTCTGCCATTTGATTAATTTGTTTATCCTGCTCTTCCACGCTTGGCAAATACTTCTGCACTTGCTGATTCAGCAAAAGCTGCTGCTTGATTTGTTTCGCGTTCTGTCATCGTGCTGAAATGTTCCAACTCTTTCATATACTCTTCCAGCCTAGGAAGAACGTTGCCCAATTTAACTTAGCTGGCAGCATATTTCTTTTATGTATGAGTCCTGTTGTCCCTTTTCCCATATAACCCCTCCTTTTTGTGAATGAACAACTATTCATTATATATATACCCTTAATAAGTAAATTTCCTATTATTCAAGTACCAACCAAAAAAAAGCTTTTATTATCTGAAAGGTTCAGACAACAAAAGCTTTCTTACCTAATTATTTAATGTAAAACGTTCCCCTTTGACAAGGTAAATGACTTGTTCAGCAATGTTGGTAATATGGTCAGCGACCCGTTCCATGTACCGGCTTACATAAGCAAGTTGAATGAGCTGATTAATCGAATTTGGATACTGACTCGTCTCTATCATTAGCTTTTCAAGTGTAGTACTATGCAAACTGTCTATTTCATCATCAGTTTCGGCTGAGCTTTTGGCTTTTGCTGCATCTTCTGTCATATAGGCATCCAATGTCTCAGAAAACATGGTTAAAGAAAGCTCCGCCATTTTTTTGATCGTTTCATAATCAATATTTGCTCCTTTTTCCAGTCGAATAGTAGATTTACAGACATTCACCGCAAAATCGGCTATTCGCTCAATATCATTGGCTATTTTTAATGCACAAATGATTTTTCTTAAATCGGAAGCAACTGGTTGTTGGCGTGCAATCATCATAATAGCTCTCTCTTGAATGATATCTTCCTGCTTATTAATGGCTTCATCCTTTTTCATAAGTGCTCTACCTGTTTCAGCATCCTGCTCAAAAAAGGCAGTCAAAACTTCTTTAAAATAAGAAATCGTCTCCTGGCCCATTTGTTCTAGCATCGTTTTTAACTCTACTAACTCTTTATCGAATGAACCACGCGTAAAAGTCATGGAATCAGCCCTCTTTTCTTATATCTTGTAAACTATCCAAAACGTCCGGTAATATATTCTTCGGTACGATGATCACTTGGCTGCGAAAAAATCGTATCTGTATTATCCATTTCGATTAATTCTCCCATTAAAAAGAACGCTGTTTTATCAGAGATCCTTGCAGCCTGCTGCATGTTATGGGTTACAATCACAATCGTATACTTCTCTTTTAACTTCTCAATTAATTCTTCCACTTTCACTGTAGAAATAGGATCAAGCGCTGAAGTTGGTTCATCCATTAACACAACTTTCGGTTCTGTTGCCAGGGTTCTCGCTATACACAACCGCTGCTGTTGTCCGCCGGAAAGGCCCATAGCATTCGTATCTAATCTGTCTTTTACTTCATCCCATAAAAACGCGTCTTTTAAGCTGCGTTCTACAATTTCATTCAGCTGTGATTTTTTGCGAATGCCATGAATCCTTGGTCCATATGCTACATTCTCAAATATGGTCTTTGGGAAAGGGTTAGGTTTTTGGAATACCATTCCTACCTTTTTTCGCAGTTCAATTAAGTCTGGCTTATCTTTCAAGAGATTTTTTTGTTCATAATTAATTTCACCAGTCATTCTTACGGACGGCACCATATTAATCATTAAATTCAATGTTTTAATGAAAGTAGATTTACCGCAGCCAGAAGGTCCAATAATAGCAGTGACCTCTTTTTCTAAAATATCCATATTAATGTTAGATAAGGCATGGTGTTCTCCATACCAAAGGTTTAAATCATTTACTGAATAAGCAGCTGGCATTGCTGTTATTTGACTCATCGCTATACACCCTCCTTTTAACCGAAGCGGCCCGAGATATAATCTTCTGTTTCTTTATTAGAAGGATTGGTAAACAATCTATCAGTATGATCATATTCGACTAGACGTCCATTAAGAAAAAAGGCCGTTTTATCAGAAACTCGTGCGGCCTGCTGCATGTTGTGGGTCACGATTACAATGGTATGGTTTTCTTTTAGTTCAGAGATTAATTCTTCTATTTTTGCAGTAGAAATCGGATCAAGAGCTGAAGCCGGTTCATCAAGCAAAAGAACGTTTGGATCCATGGCTAGCGTTCTTGCAATACAAAGACGCTGCTGCTGGCCGCCGGATAATGATAAAGCAGAGGTATGGAGACGGTCTTTTACTTCGTCCCATAATGCTGCTTTTTTTAAACTTTCTTCTACTTTCTGATCAAGAATCTTTTTCTTCTTTATTCCATGAAGCTTTAACGCATGTGTTATATTTTGGTAAATGGATTTCGGAAACGGATTCGGCTTTTGAAATACCATTCCAATTTCATGACGCAATGCTGTAACGTCTATATTCTTACCGACAAGATTGACCCCTTCATAAATAAGTTCCCCTTCGGTTCTGCTTATCGGTATAAGATCGTTCATGCGGTTCACACTTCTTAAGAAAGTTGACTTTCCGCACCCAGAAGGACCGATTAAAGCAGTAACGGACTGCTCCGGCACCTCAAAGGTCACATGCTGAACAGCATGGTTATCAGCATAATAAATATTTAAATCCCGCACATCCAGAATCGTTCGTTTTTCCTTTGGCTCTTTTTTTGGCTTCTCTTGGACGGGTGGCTTAACAACAGCGTTTTCCTCTGCCTTTGTTTTCCTTTCTTGAAGAGCGGTTGTCATTTTTCAACCTCCTGAATATTATTTTTGAGCTGTCATTTTCTTGTAAATGTAACTTCCAGCTATACGAGCACCTAAATTAAACAGTAAAACCGAAAGCACAAGAACCGCAGAGGCTCCATCTGCCACTTCTCTAATATCAGGAATCAACCCTTGCGTATTCACACTCCAAATGTGCACAGCTAACGTTTCTGCTGGTCTAAAAATATTTAATGGGGATGTTTCAGAAAATGGATTCCAGCTTCCCCAATCCAGTCTTGGCGTTGTTAGCCCTGCTGTATATAATAGAGCGGCAGCTTCTCCGAAAACACGCCCGGATGCAAGAATGGCTCCTGTTAATATCGCTGGAAATGCTGCTGGCAATAACACCGTCCGGATCGTTTCAAAATGGGTAATACCTAAAGCTAAACTAGCCTCTTTTTGTTCTTTTTGAACAGAACGGATGGCGTCTTCGCAAACTCGCACCATAACAGGTAGATTAAATACGGTTAAAGCAAGCGCGCCGCCTATAATTGTATATCCCCATCCAGTTAGATTTACAAACGCAAGCAAACCAAACATCCCGATTACAATGGAAGGAAGTGATGCGAGTACTTCGATACAACTTCTTATAAATTCTGTTAATCTTCCAGGCTTGGCGTACTCTGCCATATAAATACCACCGCCAAGACCAAGAGGGACTGTGAAAATCATAGTAAGCAATAATATATAAAAAGAGTTAAACAACTGAGGTCCTACTCCGCCGCCTTCTTGGAACGAACTTGGAGGAGAGGTTAAAAAGTCAAAGGTCAGTTTTGGAAAACCATGAAAGACAATGTAGCCAAGAAGACCCGCCAGCACTGTTACAATCACCGCGGCCATTAATATAAAAATGGAAGTAGCTATTTTATCTATCGTTTTTGCATTCATTATATTTTCCTCCTGCTAGACAGGTATCGAATGATGATGATAAATACATAAGACATGATTAACAGTATCAAGCCCAACGACCAGAGTACATTGTTGTCAAGACTGCCAATGGTAGTATGGCCGATATTTAAAGTAATGATCGTTGTGAGCGTGCCTGTTGATTCAACTAAGGAAGTAGCAATGTCTCTTGAGTTTCCTATTACCATTTGCACAGCCAGTGCTTCTCCAAAGGCTCTTGCCATACCGAGCACCACAGCTGTCAAAAGGACAGGGGTTGCTGCCGGGACAAGCACTCTGTATATTGTCTGCCAGCGTGTTGCTCCCACTGCATACGATGATTCTCTCAAACCGCCAGGAAGAGAACGCATAGCATCCGTAGAAATACTTGTTATGGTAGGTAAAATCATAATAGAGAGAACAATTGTACCAGAAAGCAGTCCGAACCCCTGCCCTCCTATGTGTTCTCTAATAAATGGAACAACTACTGTCAGCCCGATGAACCCATAAACAACAGACGGAATACCGACCAGCAGCTCTACAACAGGCTGCAAAATTCTTTGGCCCCATGATGGAGCAATTTCTGTCATGAAGATGGCGGCACCAATTCCGAGCGGTGCAGCTACCAAAGCCGACAAAAAGGTCACCGCAAATGACCCAAAAATAAAGGGCAGGGCACCAAACTTATCATTAGACGGACTCCACTCCGTGCTGCTTATAAACTCAATAGGACTTACACCATTCACTACAAACGACTGAAGCCCTTTACTAACAAGAAACAATGTTATTGACACCGTAGCTAATATAATAAGTAAAGCTGTACTGAAAATAATCACTTTTCCACGCCGCTCTTTTTTCACAGAGATGGATTTTTTATTTATAATTAAACGGTCTTTAGCTGTTTGCTCTCTTTCCGTCCATTCCATGTTCATATCCCCCTTGAATAAGAAACAAAAACCTTTTTACCATCATGAATGACAACACTTTAGATGGCTGCAAAGGAACAGGGTAAACCTGAAATGTGTCAGGTTCACCCTCCAATATCCCTTCTGTTTTCATTCGTCATTATTATTCTTTTTCAGTCATTTCTCCTTCAACATCACGCTCTACTTGCATTTCTGTAGAAGAAATATAACCCATTTCAGGTACCAATTCGCTTTGTACCTCATCACTTAGCATGTAATCGATAAAATCTGCTGCAAGACCTTCAGGTTCTCCGTTTGTATAAGAATGTTGATACGCCCAAATTGGGAAATCTCCACTTTGTACATTTTCATCTGTTGGTTCTACGCCATCTAATTTAACTGGTGTCACTGCATCATCTTCGAAGTAAGAGAATGCAAGATAACCAATGGCACCTTCTGTTTCAGAAATGATTTTTTTCACTGTGTTAGAAGAATCCTCCGTAATTCCTTCAGCTGGTTCTTCCCCGTCAAGTCCATATTTAACAAATGTGGCTCTTGTACCAGAAGAATCTGGACGGTTTACTAGTGTAATATCTACATCTTTCCCGCCAACTTCAGACCAGTTTGTTATTTCGCCAGTGAAAATGTCTTTCAACTCATCCATGGTAAGGTCTTCTACCCCTACTTCAGGATTCACAGCTGCTGTCATTCCAACTACTGCTACTTGATGATCTTCTAATTCCTCAGCCGGAATACCGTCTTTTTCTTCTGCAAAAACATCAGAGTTTCCAATATCAACAGAGCCTTCTGATACCTGGCTAAGACCTGTCCCGCTTCCACCTGCTTGAACTTGAACACTTGCATCTGGATTTTCTGCCATATACTGTTCAGCAGCAGCTGTTACAAGAGGCTGCATGGCACTTGAACCTGACACAGTAATTGACCCGGAAGCTTCTTCATTATTCGAATCTTCATTGTTTGTTTCTTCATTTCCGTTTGTTTCTTCTGAACCCCCGTCTGCTTCTTCTCCTTCTCCACTTCCGCACGCTGCAACAACTACCATAGCTGCAGCTAATGCCAAAAGCATCAAGATCTTTTTCATGCTCACAGCATTTCCTCCTTTTTTGTCTTTAGGTTAGTAGATTCCTAGGAGAATGGTCTCTCCCACTCACAATTGCTAGTATAGAAGAGGTTTATTAAGGAGATATGGTGCTTGTGTAAAGATTAAGTAAATGAATTTTGAGATTTATTAAGTAAAAATGGATAATCTATCAAGCAGGTAACATTTGTAAATAAAGCTAGATGAAATTAAATATTAGCTGAACCAGCGCACAGACCCGCCAATTTACCTAATGAAACTACATTCAAAACTATTCAGCCTCCGAATGAAAATACTTCAATAATAATGCCGGTAGGAAATCAACTATCATTTAGCGAAAATAAACGTAAGGTTAATCCAAAAGCTTCCATGTATTTTTTTGAATTGGTGTAAAAGAGATGAAGGAGGAGTAAGTGATGGGAGTAACATTGAAAGAACCAACCTTTACTTCTGTAAAAGAAGAGCGTCTTCACCTTAAACAACGTCTGGCATCAGCTTTCCGGCTTTTTTCTAAATTTGGTTTTGATGAGGGGGTGGCTGGTCATATCACTGCGAGGGACCCTGAAAAACGAGATCATTTTTGGGTCAATCCGTTTGGGATGCATTTCAGCCAAATTAAAGCCTCTGACTTATTGCTTGTAAATCACGATGGAGAAGTCGTCGAAGGGGATCTTCCTGTTAACAGAGCCGCTTTTGCTATTCATTCGCAAATTCACGCTGCCCGTCCGGATGTTATCTCAGCAGCTCATGCACACTCCGTTTATGGTAAGACCTGGTCTTCTTTAGGACGTTTGCTAGATCCTCTTACACAGGATGCCTGTGCGTTTTATCAAGACCATGGCTTGTTTGATGACTATACCGGTGTCGTTAATGATACCTCAGAAGGTGCTCGAATCGCAGCTGCATTAAAAAATTACAAAGCCGTTATTTTACAAAATCATGGATTGTTAACTGTCGGTAAAACGGTAGATGAAACAGCTTGGTGGTTTATTACTATGGAACGGACCTGCCAGGCACAGCTAATGGCCGAAGCAGCCGGAAACCCAATTTCTATCAATGACGAAAGTGCGAAAACAGCCTTTTCTGAGGTCGGCACCTCAAAAGCAGGCTGGTTCCAATTTCAGCCTTTATGGCACCGCATTGCAAAAGAACAACCTGATTTGCTGGATTAAGTAATGAAATTTTTCTTTAGAAAAAGGCTGTCCAAACGTGATGTACACTAAAGGACAGCTTTTTTTTGCTGTGCTTGATATTTTGCGGCATGTTTGACCGTTCGCATTTGACGTTACCTGCTTCGGTCATCAGGATAGCTTAATGTAAGAGGATCCATGAGCGATTCATGACTACCAGTTTATGGTTACCGTTTTTGTCAATACCGGCATCTTCTATGATCGGGCGCCATGAATACTGGTGGTTACCAATTACTCGTTCCGCCTCCCTATTTCTATTCTAATATTTTCGACCAACCGGAGGAGGCAGTGTCGATAGGACCGTTATAAATACTTGCTGCCTCGTCAATAAGTTTGCTATGCTCACCGAAATGAGGCAGATGGGTAAGTAAGAGAGAAGAAGCTCCAGCCATATCAGCGAGCCGGCCGGCTTCTACACTATTCATATGACCGGCAGGAGATCCGTCCAGTCCTTTGTAAAGACTGCATTCTGCTATTAATAAATCTGCACCTTTTGCAGCTTCTGCAAGCTCGGTTGTGAAGCCAGTGTCTGCTGTATAAAAAAGAGTGGATCCATTTGTTTCTATTTTCATGGCATAACAGGGAACGGGGTGAGTCGTTTTATAGAAAGTAAAAGTGAATGGGCCAAGCTGTAAACTTTGGTTAGGAGTGTATGGATAAGCCTGTACAATATCTTTATAAGAAAGATTGTTGAAACCTTCCGCGTCTTCCTGGTGTCCGTATATCGAAAATGAATTGGGAGTTTTATCAGAGATATAAGGCTGAAGCAGACGAAAATAGTGAAGTGCTCCGATATCTCCAATGTGATCGTTATGGTAATGGGAAATAACCGCAGCGTCAAGTTCGTCTAGTTTACAATAATGCTGAAGTTGGGAGACGACACCACTGCCGCAATCAATAAGAACACGATAATGATCTTGTTCTAATAAATACCCGGATGCAGCTTCTCCTTTTTCCGGAAACGCATGCCAATAGCCTACTACTGTCACCTTCATTTCCAAACCTCCTGTTCTTTTTTCTTCGTTTTTAGTATATATGTAAAAGCGTTTAATGAAAAATCTGAGCTTCATAAGTCAGCGTCATTTTCTATACTTACCGGTGAACCTTTAGCATTAACGTTCGTTCGAAGCGCTGAATATTCCTATTTAAACGCCGGACTTTTGCTCCGAAGTGCTGAACTTTCCTCCCTGACCGCTGAACCTGCTCTTCTACCCCCAGACTTTTGCTTCAAAGAACCCAGCGACGATACCTGCGAAGAACAAAAGCGCAAGCGCCCTGTTCAGCCTCGACAGGTAAATGTTCTTCAGTCATGAAAGGCGCTCTTTGCCTTTCATGACTGGAGGTTATTTAACCCCGAGAGGCTGGGCGCTGAAGCTAGACGCGGATCAAACAATATGGAGATAGTTATCCACAACTTGTAAAAACATAATTTCCTAAACAACAAAAAAACGCCCCACCGAAATGGGACGTTTCTGCTTATGCTTCTTTTGGATATACGCTTACTTGCTTGCGTTTTTTACCAAGACGTTCGAACTTAACGACTCCGTCTACTTTAGAGAAAAGAGTGTCGTCGCCGCCTTTTCCTACGTTTTCACCAGGATAAACGCGAGTTCCGCGCTGGCGTACAAGAATAGAGCCGCCTGTTACGAACTGACCATCTCCGCGCTTCGCACCAAGACGCTTGGAAATAGAGTCACGGCCGTTCTTTGTACTACCAACCCCTTTTTTCTGAGCAAAAAATTGAAGGTTCAATTTCAACATCTGACTCACCTCCTATACATCTAAAATTTTTATATGCTCACCGTATTCCTCGGCGATCGTTTCAAGAGAAACCAACATGCCTTCTAAAAGCAGCTGTACTTCTTCCCTGACGCGCCCTTTTACATGATCAGGCACGGCGCAGTGAAGATAGCCTCCCTCATTTTTCATATCCACGTCCAGTTCTACATCACAAAGAGCAGCAATAGCATTCACCGAACCAAAAGACACCGCAGATGCCCCGGCACAGACTAAATCATAGCCGTATGGACCCGCATCAGCGTGTCCGGACATCGAAAACGCAGTGATCTCTCCATTACTGCTTCGGTCTACGCTGACTTCAATCATAACACGCAGGCCTTATGCTTCGATTTTATCGATAACAACTTTGGTGTATGGCTGACGATGGCCGATTTTACGACTATAGTTCTTTCTTCTCTTGAACTTCCATACCGTAATTTTCTTTTGACGTCCATGCTTATCCACTTTGGCAGTGACTTTGGCACCGTCCACGTATGGAGAACCAACTTTTACGTCATCTCCGCCAACGAATACAACATTTTCAAAAGTAACAGCATCGCCTTCAGAAGCGTCCAGTTTCTCTACGTAGATCTCCTGGCCTTCTTCTACTTTTACTTGCTTTCCACCAGTTTCAATGATTGCGTACATGTTATATGCACCTCCTATGACTAAGACTCACCAATACAGGTGCCTAAATGGTCTTTTTAACCTGCATTGAGCGGTTGTAGTTTGGGTGCGAGCCAAACAACTAACAAAAAACATCATATCATATGGCAATCCCAGTGTCAACAAAGGTTTCGCCCCAGCTTTTTGCAGCCTCCTTATGCGTTGGAACGCTTTTCAGCCTCTTCATTCGTACCGGTAAAGCGAATGTGAATGCCGTCAGCCTCGGGATGCGGTTGGAAATATAAAGAAAACGGATAACGTTTCTTCCACTCTTTTAATAAAGGTTCTCCACGTTCATGCAGCCATTGTAACACACGTGACGGCAGCTCAAGCACCATAGCCTCTGCATCCATCTCTCTATGTTCATGAATAATACGTTCCGTCCGGTAAGCCATCGCCTCCTCCGAAAGCAGACGTCCGCTCCCCATGCAAAATTCACAATCCGAAAACTGATAATCAGCCAGACTTCGTCTTACTTTTTTCCGTGTCATTTCGAGAAGGCCGAACGGACTTATGTCACCGACATTAGTTTTGGTTCTGTCATCGGAGAGTGCTCTTTTTAAAGCAGTGACTACTTTTTGTTTATTTTCACTTCGTTTCATATCGATAAAATCAATGACAATGATTCCCGAAATATCTCTTAGCCTTAGCTGCCGTGCAATTTCGTTAGCTGCTTCTATGTTTGTTTTACAAATCGTTTTTTCCAAATCATCCCGTCCTGTGAAACGGCCTGTGTTTACATCAATAACCGTGAGCGCCTCTGTTTTTTCTATCATTAAAAATCCGCCGCTTTTCAGCCAAACTTTTGGCTGCAGGGCTTTATCAATCTCTTTTTCTATTCCTTCCGCAGAAAAAATATTCTCTTTTCCATTATAATAAGAAACCTTCTTTATATCTTCCTCTTCAAAACGTAATAAACGTTTAATATAACGGACATCAGGAAAATGATCGACCGTAATTTTGTCCACTTCCTTGATAGAATAATCACGCAAAAGTCTTTCGATGATACCGCCGTCTTGATAAATTAAAGCAGGCGGGCGCGTTAACTGGGCAGTTTTCAGCCCAGCATACCAATCTTCTCGCAAGTAACGAATGTCTTGCTCTACGATGTTTTCTGAACGATTTTCACAGCTGGTGCGTACGACAATGCCTTCTCTATCTTTAAGCATAGAGCGGACTTGATTTCTCCAATGCTCCCGTATTTCCTCTGAAGCCATGCGTTTTGAAATACCAATATAACCGCCTTCTGGCATATATACTGTGTATTTACCGGGAAGAGAAACATTTTCCGTTAAACGGGCGCCTTTATCGCCGAATTCTTCTTTCGTAACCTGCACGATTATTTCCTGACCCTCGGTGATAAATTCAGATATGCTGCGTTTTTCTTTTTCTGTTTCCGGCTCCCTTAACTGCTTGTAACCAACTAATTCATTTCTGTGCAAAAAGCCGTTTTTTTCACGACCGATATCTACAAAAGCAGCTTCCATTCCAGGCAGTACATCTTTCACTCTTCCTTTAAAAATACTGCCTGCAATTCGTTCTTCTACTGGTCTTTCTATAAATATTTCAATAACTTTTCCGTTCTTTTTAACCGCCCCCCGCTTTTCTGTGGTTGCGGTATTGAATATAAGCTCAAACATTCCTGCACCTCGTTTTGATTGAATGCGCCATCGATTCTTTTAAATATTATGCTTTCTACCGAATAGTAGGCTTTTTTTCTTGATCTGAAAGAAGGTCTTTTATTTTAACCATACCCATTCTTTTCATAGTGATTGCTTCAAGGATATAAGATTCGGGGAGAGTTTGTCCATTTTCTAAAATATAAAAATGACATCTTTCATTTTTACATATCGTTTTGGCCGCATCCAAGGGGCGCTGGTGCCAGGAGATTTTTTCTGTCACTGTAGGTGGAGTATTTTCATTCTTGGTTCGTTCTAATAAAAAACGAAAAAAACTATAAGGCTGCTGCTTCCATTCCGTATAATGTACAGCAGTAAAGAATATTAATAGAAGCCATGCTTGAATATGAAAAGGGAAAAACCATAAAAAAAGGGCCGCTGCACTGCATAACAAGATGCAAGAAGTTTTCCACATCAACTTTTGAGCCTGATGGTAAGGAAAGCGGGAGGTAAACCAGCAAAACAGCAGCTTTCCTCCGTCTAACGGCCACACTGGCAGCAGATTAAAGAAAAACAGTGTAAGATTATAATGAAGAAAAAGGGCATGATCAGACAAGTGCCAAAACGGAGTTTGCAGCAGCAAAAAAGATAAGCCAATAAGAGGAAGATGAACTAGCGGCCCTGCAGCGGCGACAATCGCTTCTTCATGAATAGGCCGGTTTCCGTGCTCGGCCGTTTCCATTACTCCTCCAAAAGGAAGCAGTTCAATCTTTTTAATTCTCCATTTGTAATGAAGGGCTGCTGCTGCATGACCTAATTCGTGCAGAAACACAATAAGAAATAATAGAAGAAGATCATAAAAGAAACCAGTAAAAACAGCTGCTGCCGCCAATATCCAGAATAAAGGATGAAAACGAAAAATCCTAAATTGATTAATCAAAGGAAATCACGTCCACCGGATCAATGTATTCATCATTTTCTTTAATGGCTAAAGAAAAGCGGCCGTTCCCTTTTTCAGCGTCGACTGTGCCAAGCACTGTCCCTGTCGAAACATGATCGTACAGCTTCACCTCCACATTATCCATCATGCCATACCAGGATTCGCCGCCTTCGTAATGCTGTACAGCCACAGCAAGATCCCAGTCTTCATGAGGTCCGGTATGAACGACAACTCCACCTTTTATCGCTTCTATACTTTCATTCTGCCCGGTTTCGAGAATGATACCCTTTCCATTTTCAGAAAAGCTTTCTGCCACTGTCCCTGTTACAGGAACAGCAAAAGAATCTGTAGATTCATTGACTTGCTGGGAATGATTTTCGTCTAGATTGTTTTCAAAAGGCAGAAAGGCAAGCGGGCTTCCAAACCTTTCTTCATACCACGCTGTAGCTGCCGCAAATGGAAACTCTTCTTCAAAGGAAGTGGTAATAAATTGTCTGGCCCCTTCAAAAGCAGGGTGTGAGGATTGAAATAAAATCCCTATCAGCAAAAACAGAGTTGCCGCAATTAAACTTTGCAGGACCCAGGCCCCTCCGCGCTTGTCCGGCCTGTCCATCTCTTTTTCCTGGTCACGCCATTTATAAAATTCTGGTTCATGATACGGAGCATCGCTGTGATGAGGGTAATAACCATAAGACGAGGCCTGATCTCTTTCCCGTGTCCATTCTCGTTTTTTTCTTTTGTTTTGAATTTGCCGGCGAACTTTATTTATATCCTTGTCCATGCCATTTCTTCCCCCTTTTCACCCTGTACATGGATTTTTAATAGCTTTGTTTCACTTTGACCCTTGCAAAATTATATGAGGTAGAGGGAAAGAACTATGACAAAAATTAAACATGCACGCTTTAAAAGATGGCGGGAATTTCGCCTGCTGAGTGCTGAGCCTACAAATTAAACATTAAACTTTATTTAATCATTTCAGAACAAAAGCGCAAGCGCCCTGGTAAGCCTCGACAGGTAAATGTTCTTCAGTCATGAAAGGCGCTCTTTGCCTTTCATGACTGGAGGTTATTTAACCCCGAGAGGCTGGGCGCTGAAGCTAGACACGGATCAAACAATATGGAGATAGTTATCCACGATTTCCTAAATAACTAAAAAACAGCTGACCGCTGTTAAGCAATCAACTGTTATGATAGTGTTATTGATTTTCAGCAAATGTTTTAATGCGTTCTCCGATTTCATCGCGCACGCGCTGGAAAACGGCCCATTTTTCTTCTTCTGATCCTTCTGCTTGGGCTGGGTCGTCAAACCCCCAGTGCTCTCTTTTAACGTGAGGCGGAGTGGTTGGGCAGACATAATTAGCATGACCACAAAGGGTTACAACCATGTCTGCTTTATTTAAAAGCTCCGGGTCAATCGTGTCGGAAGTATGATCAGATATATCGATCCCCACTTCTTTCATCGCCTCGACTGCTTTGGGATTTAATCCATGAGCTTCAATTCCAGCAGAGTATACTTCCCAGCCCTCTAAATACTTTTTCCCAAATGCTTCTGCCATTTGGCTGCGGCACGAATTTCCAGTGCATAGAAAATACATAATCTTTTTATCACTCATTGTTATTTCTCTCCTTTTTCCTATCCAATAATTAAAAGCCAAATATATAAACCGGCTAGTGTAATGAATAACGTAGGTATTGTAATCACAATCCCCACTTTAAAATAATAACCCCAGCTGATTTTTACACCCTTCGTCCAAAGCACGTGCAGCCAAAGCAAGGTAGCAAGAGATCCAATCGGTGTAATTTTCGGCCCTAGGTCAGACCCGATCACATTCGCGTAAATCATCGCTTCACGAAGAGCTCCAATCGTGTCTGTATCTGCAATAGCAAGCGCATTGATCATTACAGTCGGCATATTGTTCATGATAGATGATAAAAACGCAGCAACAAATCCTGTAACAATTGTTGCTGAAAACAACCCTTGATCCGCAGCAAGCTCTAGCCCAGAAGCTAGCACATCTGTTAATCCTGCGTTGCGAAGGCCGTAAACGACAACATACATACCAATCGAAAACACAACGATTTCCCATGGTGCACCTTTCATAACAGCAGATGTCTCCACAGCCGGGCTGCGCCGCGCCATGAGTACAAAGAAAATCGCTATCACTCCAGCTATAAAGGACACTGGAAATGCTTCTGCTTCCCCTGTAACCGGATTATGCCAGGGAATAAATTCACTGACAAAATACCCGATTAAAAGCAAGCTAAGCACAAGCCAGGATAAACGAAACATTTTTAGATCCTGAATAGCTTCTGCCGGCTTTTTTAAATCCTCCATCTTATAGGATGAAGGGACGTCTTTTCGAAAATAGATATACAACACAATGATGCTGGCAATTAAAGCAAACAGGTTAGGAACAATCATTCTTGAAGCATACTCTACAAACCCAATGCCAAAATAATCAGCAGAAACGATGTTGACGAGGTTGCTTACAATAAAAGGGAGGCTCGTCGTATCAGCAATAAAACCACTTGCCATGACAAACGGCAGAACCATCGCTTCTTTAAAGTTCAGCGCCCTCACCATTGCAAGTACAATTGGTGTTAAAATAAGAGCAGCACCGTCATTTGCAAATAGCGCTGCTACTATGGCACCAAGAACAGCAACATAAATAAACATTTTTACTCCGCTGCCGTTCGCTATACGGGCCATATGTAAAGCCGCCCATTCAAAGAATCCAATTTCATCTAATATTAATGAAATAATGATAATAGCTATAAACGTTAAGGTCGCGTTCCAAACAATATTGGTAACGTCGCCGACATCTGAAAAAGTGACCACACCAGCTAAGAGAGCCACTACAGCACCTATAGAAGCAGACCATCCAATCGACAGTCCTTTTGGCTGCCAGATGACGAACACAAGCGTCACCAAAAAGATCAGAACGGCTATGATTACGTCGGTCATCTGTCTCTAATCTCCCTTATGATGATTTCTCTCCACAAATATTATCTGCGGATATCGCACCAAACAATACGATTCCCGCTTTTTTT
The DNA here is from genome assembly GCF_041949975.1 of Alteribacillus sp. JSM 102045. NCBI lineage: Bacteria > Bacillati > Bacillota > Bacilli > Caryophanales > Bacillaceae > Alteribacillus > Alteribacillus sp. JSM 102045. The sequence goes on from NZ_JBHFQG010000003.1 coordinate 154,080, forward strand.
GAGTTCTTCCAGTTTATCTTTTTGTGATGGAAGCTGACTGATCAAGCTTTCGACTAATGGATAAAGTTCGTTTTCTGTGTTTAACGAATAAAAAACCCATTGTCCTCTTCTTTCTTCATGCACAACACCGGCATCCCGCAGTTTTCTTAAGTGCTGGCTGATGGATGGCTGGCTCATATTAAAAATTTCTGTGAATTCACAAACACAGCACTCTCCTTCCGCCAGAAGCGCCGTCATCGTCAATCTCGTTCTGTCACCAAGCAATTTTAATATTGGTGCTGCTTTTTCAATGGGTACTTCCGCCATCGTTTTCATATAATTCCTCCCTTCTCTCATCTTTTTATCTTGAAAATAAACAGCTCATGACTTATTATAATATAAGCAAATAATTATATGTCAATGAATAAATATCTTTTTCTACGAAAGGACGTATGGAAATGAAATTAGAAATTTTTGATCCAGCCCTTTGCTGTCCTACAGGGGTCTGCGGACCCGATGTTGACCCCGAACTAACCAGGATTGCTTCTGACTTGCATATTCTTCAAAATAAAGGAATCAACATAAACCGTTATAATCTTGCTCAAGAACCGGAGCCTTTTGTACAGCAGACAGAAGTCGGAAAATTAATGGAAGAAAAAGGAACAGATATTCTTCCGATCACAGTGCTAGATGACGAGGTTATTAAGACACGAGAATATCCATCTAGATCGGAACTAAGCGAATGGCTCAACATCCCTCTTGAGACATTAGAAAAGGGAACCAAAACATCAAAAGTTGACATTTCCATAAACTAAAGGAGCTATTCATCATGCGTTTTGAACGAAAACATCTGCCTCAAATAAAGCATTTATTTTTCACCGGTAAAGGTGGAGCTGGAAAAACGTCAACGGCTGCAGCTTCCGCCATTGCGCTGGCTGATGAAGGAAAAAAAGTATTAATTGTTAGTACCGATCCTGCATCCAATTTACAGGATGTTTTTCACGTGGAGCTTTCTAATAACCAAACTGCCATCCCTAATATGGACGGCTTGTATGCCATTAATATTGATCCAGAAGAAGCAGCACGCGCGTACAGGGAAAAATTAATAGGTCCTTACAGGGGGAAACTGCCGGAATCAGCTATTAAAAGCATGGAAGAGCAGCTATCTGGTGCCTGCACCATAGAAATTGCTGCTTTTGATGAATTTACAAGCCTGCTCGCTGCTCCAGAAACCAATGACGCTTTTGACCACATTGTTTTTGATACAGCTCCCACCGGTCATACCTTGCGCTTACTGCGGCTCCCTGCAGCGTGGAGCGATTTTCTTGATAACAGTACACACGGTGCTTCTTGCCTGGGACCAATGGCTGGTTTACAGGAAAAAGAAAACCTTTATAACCAGACAGTCAAAACGCTAGCCGATCCAATGAGAACCGCACTGTTTCTAGTAGCCAGACCTGAAAACTCTTCTCTGTCAGAAGCAGGCAGGGCCAGTTCTGAATTGAAAGAGCTTGGGATTGAAAACCAGTACCTGCTGCTAAATGGGATTCATCCTTTCCAAGAAAGCAAAGATGAAATCGCCGCAGAATATATCCTGCGCCAGCAGCAGGCTGTAAATGAAATGCCTGAAGAATTACAGCATCTAGAGGAATACCAAATCCCACTGTTTCCTGAAAATATTGAGGGAGTAGAAGGACTTCGTGCACTAATGCAAGCCCCAATACCTGAAAATGACCCAATGCACCAGTCTTCCTTACCTGTTCCTGATTTGCCGGGCCTGGATTCGATGATAAAAGATATTTTAAATAAAAATTCCCGGCTTGTTATGACCATGGGAAAAGGCGGCGTAGGAAAAACGACGACTGCCGCAGCAATTGCCCTTCGATTAGCAGAAGAGGGCCATCCTGTTCATCTGACAACAACAGATCCTGCCAATCATCTGCATCATACTCTTGGAAAAAGAAGCCTGCCTTCTAATATGACGGTTAGCAGTATAGATCCCAAAACGGAAACGGAAAAATATAAACAGAGTGTTATAGAGCGAGTAAGTGATGAACTGGATGAAGACAGCTTAGCGTATTTAAAAGAAGACCTCGATTCACCTTGTACGGAAGAAATTGCAGTTTTTCATGCGTTCGCTAAAACCGCTGCCCGTTCTGAAGGCGAGTTTGTCGTTCTGGATACTGCTCCAACCGGGCATACGTTATTACTGCTTGATGCAGCAGAATCTTATCATCAGGAAGTGCTGCGCTCTTCTGGTGAACTGCCTGAAGAAGTAAAAGAACTGTTGCCGTGCTTGCGTGATCCCGAGCAAACGTCCGTCGTCATTATTACGCTTCCGGAAACCACGCCGGTGCTGGAAGCCGAAAGACTGGAACAGGACCTTAACCGTGCCGGGATGAACGCTTCTTGGTGGGTTATAAATCACAGCTTTCTTGCCTCCCAAACGCAAGATCCTGTACTAGAAGGACGGGCTTATCAGGAAAGAAAATGGATAGCTAGAACAGCAGATAATCATAAAGGAAAAACAGTAATAGTGCCATACAAACGAATCGCCTTAAAAAATGAGCATTCCAGGGTGTAAAAACCAAAGAAACGTTAGAAAAACTCGGCTTATCGCCAAGTCTTAATGTCGAAAAGCCGTCATTTTATGTAAAAAAAGAGCCTTCACTGCCGTGTTAGGCTCTTTTTGTATCAAGTGCGGCTTGTTTCTTCACGAACTCTCGCTTTTTCATATATCAATGTCATTTGAGTTGTATATCGTTTAAGGGCATCATCATCTTCTGCATGTTTTACTTTTTCTTCAAGCTCATCAATCTTGTCTTTTTCTTCCGCCGACAAATAGTCATATTCCGTAGTCATCAAGGATTTTCCCTCCTTTTTTAAAGAACTCGGATTTCCCTGTACATTTGTCATTATGGCAACTTCCAGCTTTTTTAGACATGTTTTCTGGTTTCTTTTTGAAAAAAGGAGATTTACAGTAGAATGAGTCAGGTTGACTTCCGCTCGCGAGGAAAATGATGGCATGAAACATATTATCTTTTCAAAATATACCATAGTACGTTACCAAAAGTAAATTTTTCTGTTTTCAATATCTCTTTGCACCAAACACTTTTTATCATATGAAGGGGTGTACTCCAAAGTGATGGGCTGCATTTTCTTACTTATAGTGCAGCGGTCTCCCCTGTACCAATAGCAGTATGAAGAAAGAAAATTGAATTCGAAAATGGACATTTAAATAGGCACCAAGGGAAAGGCTTGGTGCCCGAGACAGAAGGGAAAAAGAATGAGTGGTCACTATGAAAAACCCTTAATGACGTTTTACAAGGAAACAAGAACGGCCACGGCACTATGGAAAGTGCTTGGTAACCCCACCCCCATAATATTTCTAGTGGAGCGGGCACTATAATCAACGCTTGATGACATTTTCCATTATTTCTCTAGATCAACTGGCACTATAGAAGATGCTTGAAGACCGTTGCACAAAAAACAGATACAGTCGGTCATTGGGAGGAAGACAAACGATCCAGGAAGAAGCCAGGGCCTGTGGTCCGATCACCCCCCACTGAAAAAAGTCCCGTATTAAGGCTCCCTCTGTCGGCAAGTTTGCCTGCCCTCCTCTGACATTCTTGTTATACCTTCGGAGAAATCCTTTTCTTTTACTTTAGGTAGTAGCACGCATTGTCAGGTGCCTGGTTTTCATCCGTATCCGCTTTTGTATAAAAATATTCCCACTCATTGCCGTCAGGATCTGTTATCCAAATTTGTCTTGCAGCGCATAACAGCAGGTCGTTTTGATCTCATCTCTTGAAAAATAACCTTTGGCTTTGAGCCGTTTTTTTGTGGTGCTGCACCTCTTCTTCTTTCAGGAGCTGAATACCGAAATGACCCATTTGATTTCCTTCTGCTTTTTCACTCTCATTTAAAGTGAATTTTACCGGAATGCCAGACGGCATAAACTTGGCGTAATCCTCCTTTAAAAACGAATAGATTTTTCTAAATTTGTGACATTAAGTCCAACGTGAATCATTAATATTCCTCCTTTTAATCAATTTTTTTGATTAATTTATTGAAGATAACCTGGCTTATCACTCAGAAGGTGAAAAGCCAAGGTTTATCATATCGATTTATGAAAACAGCCATCTAAATAAGATTTAATGTTTAGCACCTTTTCGAAACAAGCAGCAGAGCTCTTCGGACAGTACATGGTTAACTTCTTGTTCATTCAGCTTATAATAGCTCCATGTACCTCTTGTTTCCTTCAAAATAAAACCAGCATCTAATAATATTTTCAAGTGATAAGACAATTTGGACTGAGAAAGGTCGAGAATATCGGTTAAGTCACAAACACACACGCTTTCGTGTCTTGCCAGTTCATGCATGATTTCAAGACGCTTTTCATCAGCCAATGCTTTAAATTTCTGTTTATAGTGGTTAAAAGAAATATTAGATTTGCTGTTATCCTTAATCGGCAAAGATTTCATGGTCATCCCCTTAATCAAATATTTTTGATTTAATAATAGTATATAGTAAGTCATTACATGGTGCAATGAAATTACTTACTTATTTTTTAACGGCCTTATGAGAAAGAGTCATTTTACCTTCCGGAAGACTAGACTGCTGCTACGGAATGAACAAAAGCGCAAGCGCCCTGTTCAGCCTCGACAGGTAAATGTTCTTCAGTCATGAAAGGCGCTCTTACTTCCACAGGATGTAGTGACTTCTGCGTTGCACTTTCGTCGCCAAAAACGCCACGTCCTGTGGCATTGGCGACATTAGTACGTCCTGTGCGTCAACGTGTGCGTATTTAGTAGAAGGGTCCTAAAGGATGTTCGACTGAGAACGTCACGTCCTGTGACAACGTCGAACTGGCTTGCACAGAATGTGCTGACTTTTGCGTTGCGAACACGATGTTCGCGATTCTAGCAAAAGTTCCTTAAACCGTCTTGGGCCTCCGAGAGGCTGAGCGCTGAAGCTAGATGCGGATCAAACAATATGAAGATAGTTATCCACAACTTGTAAAAACATAATTTCCAAAACAATCAAAAAACTGCTCCCTCTATAGGAAGCAGCTGATTTGTTATGCTTTTAATCCTAACAAGCTTTTTACTTTAGCAAAAAAGCTTTTCTTTTGATCAATAGCCATAAGCGGGATCGATTCGCCAAGAATCCGTCTTGCTATGTTACGGTAGCCGAGCGAAGCCCTGCTGTTTGGGTTCATTGCAATCGGTTCCCCTTTGTGCGCTGCTTTCAGGACTTCTTCGTCGTCTACGATCATGCCCAGTAAATCAATTGCAAGGGTAGACACCACGTCATCCACATCAAGCATATCCCCTTCATTGGAAAGATGGCTGCGTACTCGATTGACTACGAGCTTTGGAGGGGCCATGTCTTCTTGTTCAAGCAATCCAACGATACGGTCGGCATCCCGCACAGCTGAAGTGTCAGGGGTTGTTACGACAATTGCTTGATCTGCACCTGATACAGCATTTTTGAAACCCTGTTCAATCCCAGCTGGACAGTCAATAATGACGTAATCATAGTCAGGTTTGAGCTCTTCTATCATTTGTTTCATTTGCTCTGCATTTACAGCTGATTTATCACTCGTTTGAGCAGCAGGCAGTAAATGAAGACAATCAAATCGTTTATCTCTGATCAATGCCTGCTGGATTTTGCACCGTCCTTCTGCAGCATCCACCAGATCATAAATAATGCGATTTTCAAGTCCCATTACTACATCTAGGTTACGCAAGCCAATATCTGTATCGACCAGGCAAACGTGTTTTCCCTGTAAAGCAAGGGCCGTTCCAATATTAGCCGAGGTGGTAGTTTTCCCTACCCCTCCTTTTCCGGATGTTATAACAATTGCCTCTCCCACTGCAATTCCTCCTTCCAGACGTCAAGAGAGCTTCCTAAGCCGTTACGTACCGAAGGATTCTCCTTGGTTCGCTGCAGCTGCTGATTGAAACTGATTTAAAAGTCTGGTTTTTTCAAACGAAATTTCCAGATCCTGATTTGCTATGTAAGCATAAACGGGCTCTCCAAACAAAGGCCCTCTGTCTTTTTTTTCATATCGCTCCGGCGCGTAAAAGATCACATCGGAAATTGATATTTGGTGCGGGGCCATAACGGAAGCACAAACAACAGTATTTTTACTGCCTTCCACACCTGCTCGTGCAATTCCTTTTAATGTACCAAGAATGTACACATTGCCGGTTGCTTCTACAATTCCGCCGGGATTCACATCACCAAGCAAGAGCACATCCCCTCTGATACGAAGAACTTGTCCAGAACGAACAATTTTTGTAACAGCGGTTAAGCCTGTTTCTTCCCGCTCCCGCCTAGCTTCCTTTTTACTGATAACTTCTGAATGAAACTCTCCGACTCGGATTGGTTCTGCTTCTTCTAAAAGATCTTTAATCTTCTTTTCCTGGTGTTCCTGTAAATAACGGTAACCCGCATCCACCTTCACTTTTACTTCAGGACCATTTCCAAACACTTGCTTATCTTGTGAAATTTTCTCTTTTAATTCTTTCGTCAAATCTTCAAAAGAGCACTGATCATCAAGAATAATAGTCAGCCCATCTTTTGTTCCTTTTATTGTAACTAAATTTTTTGCGGGTCCTGTACTCATCTGCTTCACCTCTGGAGCTTGAGCCATAATCATCACCTAGTTCGCCCTGATTTACTTAACTTCCACAAAGAAGCTCATTAATCCTGCAATCGTTTCAGATATTGTCGATTGGTTAGTGCTGCTGCAAAGCTTCAGATTCTTCCAGCCGATGAAACAGCTTTTGAAAAGGATATAGAAGCAAAAGCGCTGCTAATCCATTTAAAATCCAAGAAGGCAGCAGACGCACTATAAAAAAGTCTTCAAATAAAATATCGGTATAGCCAATAACATAATACAATCCATAAGTCATCCATTCAAAAATAAAGATAGCTCCCAGCATAATAACCATCTGCCACAAATAACTAATGCGAACAGCTGTATAAGTAAAAGAACTAATATAAGCCGTAAAGGCAAGACTAAACATATAAATACCTAGCAGGTCCGTGTATACAAAATCGTATAATAATCCACCGGTTATTCCAAAAAGAACGCCAATACCTGGTCCGCGGAATATAGATATCAACACCACCGCTATAAGTACAAACCGAGGGACAAGAATATAATCTTGATCAAGCGAAAGAGGAACGAAAATTTGAAACCATGTACTTTCTAGTATAAATAATCCAAATACAACTGCGGGCAGAAGAAAACGGATCATGGAGTGCCTCCATTCTGAAGATCTTCTTCTTGGAGGTCAATCGGTTCCTCATCTTCTTCCTTTTCTTCGGTCTCTTCCATTTGTAAATCTTCATCCAATCTTTCGCTGGTTCGTTCGATCACATTGACCTGCTCAATATTATAAAAGTTAGCTGCCGGCTCCACTAGCGCATTATAGGTCAGGCCATATTCATCAGGTTCTATTTCCACTATTTCACCAATTGCCAATCCTCTAGGAAAAATACCTCCTAAACCGGAAGTCATCACCATTTGTCCTTCTTCAATTTCTGCATCTGACTCGATTTTTCTAAGCATTAATCCTTCTCGTTCTTCATCCCATCCTTCAATAAAAGCATATACGGGATCTCCGTCTGTATTAACCATAGCTGACACACGGTTTGTCCGGTTTCCATCGGACAATAACTGGACGGTTGATGTGAATTCTGAGGCTGTTTGAACCTTACCAATTAAGCCTTCAGAAGTCACCACTGCCATGTCTTTTTCTACGCCGTCTTGGGCTCCTTTATTAATGCCGATTGTTTCCGTCCAGCGGTCCGGGGAGCGATGAATAACAAGGGCCGAGCGCATCACATAATCTGTGAGACTTTCATCTGCATCTATCATGTCTTTCAGCGTTTCATTTTCTTGCTTTACGCTCTCTAATTCTGCTGAAAGAGAAGCATATTGATCGAGGCGCGATTTCAAAAGTTTATTTTCTTCGTATACAATCAGATGATCTCTTATATCCCCAAAGAAACCCGCTGCAAAATGAGCGGGCTGACTAAACACGAACTGAACGATGCCAGTAGAATCACGGACAAACTTCTCGGGCCAGGTTACCGAATCTCTCTCTCGCATCGAAAAGCCAATGAGCGCAACCAAAATAATGATGCTGACCATTAATATGATAAGTCTTTTGTTTGAGAAAAAATGAGGCATAGCCGCACACCTACTCTACTGTGCATTCCGGTTCGATCGGGCCGTTATACCCGCTTTGGACCGGAAAAGATGAAGATTCTCAAGTGCTCTCCCCGTGCCAAGCGCTACACAATCGAGCGGATCTTCCGCTACTAACACCGGCATATTTGTTTCTTCACTTAACACTTTATCAATATTTCGAAGGGTGGCACCTCCTCCGGTTAACACAATCCCCCGGTCCATAATATCTGCCGCAAGTTCAGGCGGTGTGGTTTCCAGAGTCGTTTTTACTGTTTCTACAATTGTATTTACCGTGTCAGCAAGCGCTCCTGAAATTTCTTCCGCCGATGCCGAAATGGTTTTTGGAAGGCCGGAAACAAGATCACGTCCTCTGATTTCCATATCCTCAATTCCTTCCGCGGTACCAGCAGAGCCAATTTCCATTTTTAAAGCTTCTGCAGTACGTTCACCAATCATTAAATTGTACTTTTTCTTGATGTATTGAATAATCGCCTCATCCATTTCATCGCCTGCCACGCGAATTGACTGGCTGGTTACAATACCTCCAAGCGAAATAATTGCTACTTCTGTTGTACCGCCGCCAATATCAACGACCATGCTTCCCGTTGGTTCCCAAACAGGCAGATCAGCACCAATCGCAGCAGCAAATGGTTCTTCAATCGTATATGCTTCTCTTGCCCCTGCTTGTTTTGTTGCGTCTTCAACAGCCCGCTTTTCTACCGCTGTAATGCCAGACGGGACACAAACCATAACATTTGGCTTTCTTGTGAATATAGACCTGTTTCTTTGGGCCTGACCGATAAAATATTTCATCATAGTTGCTGTGGTATCAAAATCCGCAATCACACCGTCTTTCATCGGCCGGACAGCTACAATATTTCCAGGTGTTCTGCCTATCATGTTTTTTGCATCGTTTCCCACTGCTTCAATGGACCCAGCATCTGTTCTCATAGCCACAACAGACGGCTCGCGAATCACTACACCTTTACCTTTTACATATACCAATGTATTTGCCGTACCTAAATCAATACCAAGGTCTTTTGAAAAACCACCAAACATCTATGTATCTCCCTTCATCCTTCACTAACTCTTTTATCTAATATCTCCATCTTTAGGCTAATAGAATAATAAACCTATTACCCAAAAGTTACATTTTTAATCTATGGCCTTTCCATCATACGCAGAAAAAATGCCTACTATGCCCTATTATACTGAAAATAATCTGAAAAACATAGACTTTCCGTTTTCTTTCAGAATTTTAATCTAATTTTCTTAGAGGCATTTCCAATTTCTTAAGCAACCTTATTAGTGTATAAGAAACGGATAGTTTCAGCAAGGGGAAGAAGGAGGATGAGAAAGGGAAAATATCCACAGTTACATGCAGCCCTTTTCTTTTAAACTGGTGAATTTTCGATCTCCGATAATAACGTGGTCCAGCACGTCAATTCCTAATATCCGTCCGCATTCTGTTAAACGGTTTGTGACTTCAATGTCTTCACTGCTTGGAGCAGGATCCCCGGAAGGGTGGTTGTGAAGGCAGATGACCGAAGCAGCGGAGCGGCGCAGGGCTTCTTTAAAAAGTTCACGCGGGTGCACAATACTTGAATTCAAGCTTCCAATAAACAGCGTCTGCCGATGAATAACCTGATTTTTTGTATTAAGGCACAAAATAACAAAGTGTTCCTGAGTTAAAAAACGCATCTCCTCCATCACATAACCAGCTACGTCTTCAGGAGATCTAATCACATAACGCTCGTCCTCCTGAAAAGTATATATACGTCTGCCAAGTTCCAGAGCGGCTTGTAATTCAAGGGCTTTGGCCTTGCCTATCCCCTTAATTGATTGAAGCTCTTCAATCGTAGCTTCTTTTAATAAACGTAACCCGTCATAATGAAAAAGTACGCGCTGAGATAGCTGTAACACTGATTCTGTCTTTGTACCTGTCCGAAGCAGTATCGCTAAAAGTTCTTGATTGGACAGCCGCTCAGCACCTTCCTTGGCCATTTTTTCTCTTGGCCGTTCGCTCATTGGTATGTCTTTAATCATGATAGAGGTGTCTGTCAATAAAAATTCCTCCTTTTTCAAAAAAGATTAAGCATCCTGCTATTTTTTAGAAGAGGGGGGCTATTGTCTGAAGGAAGGAAGTACATGACATTTCTCCAGCTCGCGTGCCACTCTCGCAATAGGAAGCCCTACGACATTGAAGTAATCGCCGTGTACTTCCTTTACAAATAAACGTCCTTTTCCTTGAATACCGTATCCGCCTGCTTTATCGTACGGTTCATCTGTTGCAATATAGGGTTCGATCCATTTATCTTCAAGCGGGTAAAATACCACTTCTGTTTTAACGTGAAATACTTTTGTGACAACCCTGGATATGATTGCTGTACCGGAATAAACATAATGGGACTGACCAGAAAGGTTACGCAGCATCGACCTTGCTTCTGATTTATCGGAAGGTTTTCCTAAAATAGTAGGCCCCGAAGCTACAATTGTATCCGCGCCGAGTACTGTTTTATCTTTATTTTCGGCAAAAACATGTTCTGCTTTACGCCAAGCCAGCTCTTCTACTGCCTCAAAAGGAGCCAGATCCTGATCTATTTCTTCAGAAACGCTGCTTGGTTGAATCTGAAAAGAGAAACCGGATTGTTCAAGAAGTTCTTTTCGCCGTGGAGATTGAGAAGCTAAAAGTAGTGAAGGCATGAAGAGGAGTCCACCTTTCCAATAAGTTTTTATTTCATCTTATTGTACAAGGTGTGAGTTAAGTTTACCAGAACAGGACCCGCTAAACAAGAAATAATTGGAAACACCCTTCATGCCTCAGTCCATTATCTTTTTGTATATCATTGCGGTTCTTGATTTGTGTCTGTATTCTCCTCATTATCACCTTCCCCATTATGAGCATAGACAGCGTCTTCATAATAAAGCAGAGATTCTATTAATAATTCTTGAAGCGAGCTCGTAGCTTGTGTGTTTTCTTCCCATTCTTTTTGTATCTCTTCTATTGTTTTTCTTAAATCACCGAATGCTTTCTCATCCTCCCAGTTTTTTGTTTGTTCCAAATGTTCCTCAATTTTTCCAACAAGCTCTTCTTTTTGTCCTTCCTCATCCTGCAAGGCGGCTTCTGTAATATCCATCAGCAGCTGTTTGCTCGTTAAGAGTAATTCTTGGTTTTTCGCACTGCCTTTACCATTTTCATCCGGCTCTGGCATAGTCCGGGTTTTTTCATACATTTCAAGACCTTCAGCTTCGTAGTATTCTTTCAAGCTTTCCGCCCCTTCTTTATTAAAGGAAACTCCAGAAAACAAATAATAATATTCACCGTCATGTGTTAAAACAGCAGGGTAGCCACCAGAATGAAGATGTTCCTGCATTTCAAGCCCTTTTGCTTTCTTGGTGAAAGCACCAGCCTGGATGACATGCATGACATTGCTGTCATTAAAGTTTGCCACGATAGGCGGGTCTTCCTCATTCATGTCAATGGCAGCACTTGTAGAAGAATTATTTTCAGAAAATAACTGAAGCATGACAATCCCAAACAACAAGCCAAGTGCTACTGCTCCTATGGTTAAAGAAATAAAATACAACGGATAGGTTTTGCGTTGATTTTTCTGCTTTCTTGGTTTTTGAGGAATATTGGCTTTTTTGCGTATTTTCTTATATGGAACACTCGGTCGTTTTGGCTCGTTCTCCCAAAAGGCAGCTGCCTGTTCTTCTTCTGCAGCTCGTTTTTCCTTCCAATCTGCTATTGTGATGCCTTCTATGTCCAGCTGTATATGCTCTTGAGTTTCAGGAGGGCCGGGATTGTTTTGTTCTTCCTTTTCCAGGTCTATCTTTTTTCCGTTAATTTTAAAAGAAACCTCAGGCTTGTCTTTTTTCATAGCAGGCTCCCCTTTCGACGTTTCACGATATCGATTAAGAATACACTAGCACAGCCTGCATAAAAAAGAACAAGACTCTTGTCGTCTTGTTCTCAAAAAGATTGTCAATTGTACTCGGTATCTAACATTTTTAAAATAAAAATCATCTAGTAAAAATGGTAGTACCACTGTACGATTTCATTGCCGAAGAATAAAGTAATTAAGCTTCCTCCTGCAATGTCAGGACCAAAGGCCATTGGAGTTCCTCTTTTTATTTTTCCAATAAGAATACCAAGACCGCCCAAAAAAGCTCCTAAAAATATCGAAAGAAATAGAACAAGAATAATCTCTTGTACCCCAAAAAAAAGACCAAGTACGGCAAAAAGCTTAATATCGCCTCCACCCATCCCTCCTTTACTAATGATAGCTATAAACAATAGCAGAGAAAAACCTACTACAGATCCAGCCAATAATGCCCACCATGGATCTAGAGGAGCCATGGTTACACGGAGCAAGAATATGAGTATGGCAAAGACTATCAGAATTTTATCAGGAATTAACATAAATTCCATATCACTGACTGTAATAATAAGAAGTAAAGATATAAGTAAGATTACTGCAACGAAATGCCAACTCCATCCAAAAGTGATCAGAGCTGCCGAAAAAAGAATCCCTGATATCAGCTCTAACAATGGATAGATAAAGGCAATTTTTATTCCACACATTCGGCATTTACCTTTTAGAATAACAAAGGATAAAACCGGCACTAAATCAACTGCCTTTAATGTTTGTCTGCAAGATTCACAATGGGATCTCGGCTGAATAATAGACTCTCCTTTAGGCAGGCGACGCCCAACAACATTAAAAAATGAACCAAGAACAAGGCCAACAATAAATATGTAAAGCCACCAAAACAGTTCCATCTTTTGTTCCCTTCTGTACTAAATTAGTAAGAGTATCTTTTTTCTTAAGGATATAGAAAGTATTTGTTGGGATAGTAAGTGAAGTTAATCAAGAGTAAATTGAGGAGGGGATAAATCATTAGGTGAAAAAATAAAAAGAACGAATATGATACGAATTAACTATGGTAAATCTATCATACCATTTAATAGGTTCTTTTTAAAACTTTTATTTTCAACTCTTTGTAAATCCTGATTATCTTGGCTGTATGGCCTTTTTATTTACAACGAAGGCTATTGGTCAAGCAATCAATGCTTTTAGACATAATCTATTTAATATAGGAGACGTCTCTTAATTCCTTAGTAAAAGGAGGGATGGAGATGAATCTAGTAGCCATTGTTATCGCACTTCTTTTTCTTTTAGCTCTATTAGTAGCCGTGCTTGTCGGTACCTCAAAACAACAGCAAATTGTAATTAATTGTATTAAAGAAATTCTTGGTACAATTGGTACCGGAAGTTCTGCTTAAATAAATTAAACGAATTGTTCCCCCAAGGAATTGCTAGCATTCCTTTAGGGGGAATTTTTTCAATTCTATTTAATCTCCTTCACTTGTCAAATATCTTTTATCCTTCAAAAACAATCTCCAAAAGCCGATAAATACAGGAACTAAAATGGCCATGCCAATCATATAGCCAATGAGCAGCGACTGATACATCGTTTCATTTGTAAACGCATCATAGATTGTTAAATCAGGATACAAAAAGTAAGGCATAAGTGCTGAGCCATATGCGATACTAGCAATTCCAAATTGCAGAGCGATGAGTAGAAAGCCTATCCGCGGCTGACCCCTGCCTGTTTTTTTAGACGGCCACCACAGCGCGCTGTAGCCTCCTGCAAAGGCAAACAATGAAAGGGTATATATCCACCATACATCTAAAAATTTATCAAACATCCATGGAGCTTCCGGAATAAGCGTAAAGATAACAGCGACAGCAAACACGAGTGTAATCGGCCCAAGATACACAGCATTCTTCCTATAGGTCCTGTATGTTTCTAATTGTCCGCCTTCTCTCGCATAATCACTCAAAAACAGGGAGGATAAAAATAGCTCGGTAAAAAGACCAAACCCAATATGAGTATAAAAAGTCGGACTGGCAAACAATTTATTTACTAAAATGTACTGCTGTCCGGTTGAATAATCAATAAACCCTCCAATCGCAGCCGGAAGAATACTGACAAGAATGGCCGGAATGAGAAGTCCACTAACGCCAGAGACAACGGTAAGGTGCTCTGCATATTTGTCTGTGCTGTAAGCATACACCAAAAAAGCACTTCTAATTGTTAACAACAGTAAAGTAAGACAAAAAGGAACAATCATAAGCGTGCCAAGGTTAGGGGCGGCCCCTGGAAAAAAACCTACAAACGAGACAACGAGCAGAACGAGAAAAACATTGGTCACCTTCCAGGCTGGAGACAAATAATTATTCGCAATCGTAGCTGCTTCATCATTTTGTTTGCGCTGATAATACATAGCCCAAAACCCAGTGCCAAAATCAATCGAACCTAAAATGGCATAAATAAAGAAAAACACCCACATCAGCAGAATAGCAACATAAACAGGCTCCAAGAAAAAACTTCCTTTCTTTATCATGTATTAAAAGGATTTATATCCAGCAATATCTTGCTTTAAAGGGTTACGTTTAAAGTAATAATACATAACAACCCCTGTTATAACGAGAAGCGCCAGATACAGTACAACAAAAAAGAAAAATATCATTCCCAGGTTGCCTGAATCGGTTGCTGCTTCAGCTGTCGTTTGAACTTGAAAAATTGTCCAGGGCTGTCTTCCTGTGCAGCTGAAAATCCAGCCGGTTTCAATACCGATCATGGCAAGCGGCCCTCCTGCCACAAACAAAGCAAGCAGCCAATTAGGTAAACCGCGGGAAGTTCTGCGGCGCAGATATAAAAACAATAAACCTAATCCTGAAACCCCTATTAAGAAAAAACCGATGGAAACCATAACATTAAAGAGCGTATGTACAAATAAAGGCGGCCACTCCTCTTGCGGGAAATCATTCAAACCTTGAATAACCGCATCCGTATCATACGCTGCAAGCCAACTGAGAAGCTTCGGAATTTCAATTCCTCCAATTACTTCATTTGCTTCAGGACTCGGTATCCCAAAAATAGTCAGGCCTGCTTCTGATTGGGTTTCAAACAGCCCTTCGGCAGCAGCTAATTTTACCGGAATTTCTTCATAAAGCATGACAGTTGTGTCGTGCCCAGTAAATGCGGTCCACACCGACATGAGAAAAGCAAATATTAATGTAAGCCCAAAACTTTTTTGGTGATACTGTTTTTCTCGAGCGGAAAGCTTAGGGTTCATAAGTTTATAGGCTGCCACTGCTAACAAGACGAAGGTCCCTGCCATATATGCAGAGCTTACCACATGAAGAGAGGTGGCGAAAAAACTAGGCGACAGTGCAGCAGCCAAGGGGTCTACATTTTCTATAGTACCATTGACAACTTCAAATCCTCGCGGCGTGTTCATCCAGGCGTGGGCGCTCGTTATCAATACCGCTGACGCCACCGCTCCAAAAGCAACGAAAAACGTACTAACAATCCTCATAGGAGGGCTTATACGGTCTGCAGCATATACATATATGGCTAGAAAAAGAGACTCAAGAAAAAAAGCAAAGATTTCGATTTGAAAAGGGAGAGCAATGACCTGGCCTACTATTTCCATGAAACCCGGCCATAAAAGAGACAGCATAATAGCGACAATTGTTCCTGTAGGAATCGCCACTCCAAGCAGGATAGCCAGTCCCTTTGTCCAGCGCTTTGCAAGGATTGCATAATCCTCATCTTTTCGAACTGTTCGCATGATTTCAGCGAAAAAGATCATTAAGGCAATACCAACGGTTAACGTGGCAAAAATGATATGAAATGCCATAGATGAACCAAAAAGCATACGAGAAAGCATAACATTATCCATAAAAAGGAATCCCTCCCTTTCAAAGAATACCGGTGAAGATATTATGTGCAAAGTTAGATTTTCTAATACAGCAGATGTGAATAAATACCAGCTGTTTTACAAAACGTTTAAATAAAGAGGTGATCCCTATCGAATGGCTTCCATTGCTGCAGCGTATTTGTTCACTATGTGTCATTGTTTTTTTGTTGTTTACTTATGTGTGCATCGCTAAACAGGATAAAAAAGCAAAGAAAAAGCGATAGCTGCCTTAGCTCTCGCTTTTTCTGATTACTGTAAGGTGGATCAACTCAGAATGGACAAGAGATCTGCTATCTCCTAGAAATCCTTGCTTCAGGGCGTGTTGAAGGACAGAAGAAGCCTCAAATCAAGCAATACCAACCGTTTTATTAGCCTATAGCGGAATGAGGGTGAGGGTCCACAACACTTATCAAAAACTTCATTTCAACAAATATAGAGAAACTAGGGTCCAATCGACAAGCTCACCGCTGCTGAGTTCTCTTTTGTCATACAGTTAGGCAAATATCACCTTCCTGTTTGCATTGCATAGGTTAAAAAAGAAACCATCATCAATTTTTTAACATGGAAAGGAGAAAGAATATGTCTCCATATCGTCAAACTGGATTTCCACCTGGTCCGGGAGGCCCTGGATTTGGCCCAGGACCGGGTCCTGGACCTGGTACCGGATTTGGTCCTGGCCCCGGACCTGGACCAGGAGGACCTTCAGGACCGCCTCCGCAAATCGTGCCAACAGCTGCAGGAGGTCCTACGTTGTTTGCCGTTGACCCTGGGGCCATTTACGGCTGTCTGTATCGGTATACATTCATTTGACTTGATAATGGAGAATCCTTTTGGTTTTACCCCACGTTTATTGGGAGAAGATCGGTTGCTGGATACAGATGGTTCTTTTTCCGCTGGGTCTATTTTGGTATAGACACGAACCGAATAACATCCTTTCAATGCGTATAAAAAACTTTTATCCATCTTGAGGACTGCAGTTTGGCCCTTTTTTTATGAATTCATATGCCTGGACACTTCAGAAATAAAGTAAAGTGAGCCGGCGATAACAATAAGGTCCTGGGTTCCTGCTTGGTTTTGTGCCTTTTTCCAGGCCGATTCCCAATCCTCCAAGGCCTGTGTGCTGCTGATCGGGCTTTTTTCTGCAATTGTTTCTCCACTTGCTGCTCTTTCAAAATCAAAAGACACTGCTGAAACAGATGCTACTGGCAGCTCAACAAATGGTGCAAGCAGCTCCGCTGGATCTTTTTCTTTTGTCATAGCTACAATCAAATGAATGGGCCGACCATTAAAGTGTTCTTTCAGTGCATCAGCCAGGCTTTCCATGCCTTCTTTATTATGGGCTCCGTCCAGCAGCACAGGCGGGTCTTCTTCTCTGTATTCCAACCGTCCCGGCCACGAAGCCTTTTTTAAACCGGTGCGGATATGCTCTTCTTCCACCGGTAAAGCATAATACATTTTTAAATAGCGAAACACCATTAAAGCAGCTGCTGCGTTTTTTGTTTGATGTCTCCCAAGCATAGTTATCTCCAAATTGTCTATACCGCTTAACAGGGATTGAAACGAAAATGACCAGCCGCTTCCGTTCGCTTCCACGCCGACAATATCAAAGTCCCGTCCCAGCTTATATAATTTAGCGTTCGTACTTGCTGCTGATTGTTCTATAACGGAAAGGGTTTTCTGATTTGTTTCACATGTTACAACCGGCACACCAGATTTAATGATTCCTGCTTTTTCTCTGGCTATGTCTTCTATCGTTTCTCCTAAAATATGCTGGTGGTCATGACCGACATTTGTAATAACAGAAATCATAGGATACATAGCATTTGTTGAATCAAGCCGTCCCCCAAGACCGACTTCCCAGATAACAACATCCGGAAAAGCTTTGGCTGCAAAATAGTATGCTGCAATAACAGTCAGCACTTCAAATTCAGAAGGGGTGCCAAAGGGCGTTTTAGCTATACTTTCTGCTGCAGGTTTAACCGCCTTTACAGATTCGAGAAAATCCTGTTCAGAAATAGGCTCTCCATTGACTGCTATTCTTTCACGAAACTCATAAACATAAGGAGATGTAAATGTACCGCAAACTAAGCCGGCTTCTTTCATCGGCTCTTTCAAAAAAGCTACGGTAGATCCTTTACCATTCGTGCCTCCGACATGAATCCCCTTGAGCCTGCGTTCCGGATTCCCTACACCTTCAAGCATCATACGAACACGGTCCAGACCGGGACGTATATCAGAAGTTGTAAAATCCTGCAGCCACTGTCTCGCTTCCTGATATGTATTCATTTCTTTACCCCTTTCTTTAAGGAGCTCTGTCAAATGTTGTGTGAAAGAAAGAATGGGTTTGTCCCAAAAGTTGATCCGACCTTTTGCGGGACGGGTCGGACATTTGTTCCGTTATTTCGCATAAAACAGAGATATGGAAAGTTTATCGGACATCTATTCCGCTATTACGTGCCAAAAACGATGGATATTGCTCGATTTGCAGTAAATAGCGGATTCCATGTCCGTGTGCCCCCTATTTCGCAAGGATTTCATGAAAATAACGTACCATTTGTCCACGGGCCTTGTTCTTCCCCAATTTTAAAGGAGACACCACAACATTTACTCTAGAGCCTTCTTTAATTGCTGCATAGCGTGACTACCGCGGTGGTCTTTCTTTCATTTATGCTTTTAACTCTTTAATACGAGCTGTTACTTTTTCGCGTTTTTCCAGATAATCCTTTTCTTTTTGTTTTTCTTCTTCTACGACATGTTCTGGTGCTTTTTTAACAAAACCTTCGTTTGAAAGTTTTTTCTGTACACGTTCCACTTCCTTATTAAGCTTCTCTTTTTCTTTTTCAAGGCGCGCGACTTCCTCATCAAGATCAATCAAACCAGCAAGCGGCATATAGAGCGTTGCACCAGTTAGTACTTGCGACACAGATTTTTCCGAGGCATCGAGATCGGTTTTCACTATAAGTTTTTCTGGGTTACAGAAATGCTCGAGATAGCTGCGGCCGCGCTCTAATTGGGTAAGCACATTTTGATCTGCGGCATTAATTTGCAAATCAATTGGTTTACTTGGAGCGACATTCATTTCAGCACGGGTGTTACGCACAGAGCGGATCACACTTTTTAACAGCTCCATATCTTTAACGGACTCACTGTCAATATATTCATCCTTAGCTTCCGGCCAAGCAGCTGTTGTGATCGATTCCCCGCTGTGTGGAAGATGCTGCCAGATTTCTTCTGTGATAAACGGCATAATTGGATGAAGCAGCCGCATGGTGTGATCAAGAACATACGCCAGCACCGAACGTGTCGTTTTTTTCGCATTTTCATCTTCGCCGTAAAGCGGCAGCTTTGCCATTTCAATATACCAATCACACACATCATCCCAAATGAAGTTATAAAGAAGACGTCCCACTTCACCAAACTCATAGCTGTCCATTAAGCGGGTTACATCTTTAATGGTTTCCTGCAGGCGCGTTAAAATCCAGCGGTCTGCGATCGTTTTTTCCCCGTCCAAATTAATCTCTTCATAGCTTAGGCCGCCCATATTCATAAGCGCAAAACGAGAAGCGTTCCAAATTTTATTGGCAAAGTTCCAGTTGGCTTCGACTTTTTCCCAGTGGAAACGTAAGTCATTACCCGGTGTTGTTCCGGTCGCCAGGAAAAAGCGCAGGGCATCTGCTCCATATTTTTCAATAACATCCATTGGATCAACACCGTTACCAAGCGACTTACTCATTTTCCGGCCATCTGCATCACGAACCAGACCGTGAATTAATACATCGTTGAACGGACGCTTTCCGGTGAATTCAAGACCCTGGAAGATCATACGGGATACCCAGAAAAAGATAATGTCATAGCCCGTAACAAGAACATTCGTCGGATAGAACCGCTGAAAATCAGAAGAATTGGTATCCGGCCAGCCCATCGTAGAAAATGGCCATAGAGCGGAGCTGAACCATGTATCTAATACATCTTCATCCTGCTCCCAGTTTTGTGCATCTTTTGGCGCCTCATGGCCTACGTAAATCTCGCCTGTTTCTTTATGGTACCAGGCAGGTACACGGTGGCCCCACCAGAGCTGTCGGGAAATACACCAGTCCCGGATATTTTCCAGCCAGTGCAAATATGTTTTTTCAAAACGGTCCGGCACGAAATTTACTTTTCCTTCCTGCTTTTGCAGTTGTATTGCCTGCTCGGCCAGCGGTTTCATTTTTACAAACCATTGTGTGGAAAGATAAGGCTCTACTACGGCGCCACTCCGCTCTGAATGACCGACAGAGTGCATATGTTCTTCGATTTTAAAGAGAATGCCTTCTTCCTGGAGATCTTTTACGAGCTTCTTCCTGCACTCAAAACGATCCAGGCCTTGATACTTACCGGCGTTTTCATTCATTTTTCCGCCTTCATCCATTACAAGCACCCGTTCCAGTTCATGGCGGTTGCCCATTTCAAAGTCATTCGGATCATGAGCCGGCGTAATTTTCACCGCTCCTGAACCAAATTCCATATCGACATAATCATCAGCAATGATCTCCATTTCACGTCCAACTACAGGAAGAACCACAGTTTTGCCGATCAAGTGCTGGTAACGCTCATCATCCGGGTGAACGGCTACCGCTGTATCACCTAACATCGTTTCTGGACGGGTTGTTGCTACTTCTATGTGTCCGGAGCCGTCTTTTAACGGATATTTCATATGGTAAAAATGACCTTGAACATCTTTGTATTCTACTTCAATGTCAGATAGAGCCGTTTGTGTTGCCGGATCCCAGTTAATGATATATTCGCCTCGGTAAATCAATCCTTTATTGTACAGAGTGACAAATACCTCGCGCACAGCTTTGGAAAGCCCATCATCCAATGTAAAACGCTCTCTGGAATAGTCGAGGGACAAGCCTAATTTCGCCCATTGCTGACGGATAAAATCAGCATATTCTTCCTTCCACTCCCATGATTTTTCGAGAAATTTTTCACGGCCGAGATCATATCGGCTCTTACCTTCTTCTTTTAGTTTACCTTCCACCTTCGCCTGTGTTGCAATACCGGCGTGATCCATTCCCGGAAGCCAAAGCATATCATAGCCCTGCATACGCTTGGCGCGGGAAGTAATATCCTGCAGCGTTGTATCCCATGCATGACCGAGATGAAGACGCCCGGTTACATTTGGAGGAGGAATCACAATGGTATAGGGTTCTTTATCGCCTTCTCCTTCTGCTTTAAAAAATTCTCCATCCGTCCAAAACGGATACCATTTGGCTTCTGTGTCTTTCGGATCATACTTTGTCGGCATTGCTGTTTCTTGATTTGCCATCTTACACTCTCCTTTTTTCTGTTCCTTCGTCGGTATGTTTATTTAAGCAAAACATGCGGTGCTTCTTTGTTTTCGCAGGGTTCGGCTCTTCTCCTGGATGGTTCGATCCTCCATTCTCTTTTCCTGCTTGTTTCAACTCTTCTCTCTGATGATTCGGTTCTTATCCTGCTTGTTTCCGCTCTTTTCTCGCCTGGTTCAGCTCTCTTCCATCCGGTTCAGCTCTTCTACTGCTTTCTTCGGCTCTCTTTTTTTCTTCAGAACTTTAACTAAAAAACGGCACTTTTTTTGCTAAACAAAAAACCCCTCTTCATCTTTAAAGGACGAAGAGAGGATCGCGGTACCACCTTTATTCACGCAAAAGTAAACATTAGACATGCTTGCCTTGTGTGCACTTAAACGGATAACGGATCTACCGTCTTCCCCTACTTTTCATTCAAGGAAGCTGCTCGAGGGCGACCTTCCTTTCATTTAACCTGAAAAATCTCGCAGCCAAGGATTTTTCTCTCTGGACAGGCGGAAATGAAAGTACTCCTCCCTGTTTTCGCTTTATCTTGGTATATATAGTCACATTTTATACATCTATCGTTTTTTCGTCAAGAAGACATGCGGTCCCAGGCTTTAAAGAAATAAAAAAAAGGCAGAAACCCTGTATTTAATATCTGTACAAAAAGCCTCGGCATGCTATTCATATTTTCGTTCATATTAAAAAGGAATGACATAAAACGGATGGTGATAAAAATATGAGAATTATCAACTTTTTAAAACGAGGCAACACATCTTCAGCTATATCTGCGCTTGGAAATATTGTTTTAGCTACAATCAAAGGCTTTGCTGCTGCGATCAGCGGAAGCAGTGCTATGTTTGCTACTACCATGCATTCTTTGGCAGATGCCACCAATCAAGGTTTTGTTTTTTTCGGAAGCGCGCTCGCTGAGAAAGAGCCGACCAAACGGTTTCCAACAGGCTTTGGACGTGTTGTAAATCTCTTTGTTTTAGTGGCCGTTATTATTGTTGCCATCATGTCATATGAAACCATATTAACAGGCTGGGAAACGATCAAGGAGCCAAAAGCTTCTTCAAACTTTTGGTTGAATGTGATTATCCTTATGATATCTGTATTAATTGATGGTTTCGTATTAATCAAAGCCATGAAAGAAGTAGTGAAAGAATCCCATTCCAGTGCGACAGGTTTTCAAATTGTTCCGACCGCTTTTAAAAATATTCAATATGCAGCGCCGCCGACACGACTGGTTTTTTATGAAGATATTATTGCCACTTTTGGAGCCTTTCTTGCTTTGGTCTTTGTTGTTTTAGCTCATTTTACAGGATTATATGTTTTAGATGGAGTGGGCACCTTGTTTATTGGTTTACTGCTAGTTATCATTGCATTAAAACTCGGCTATGACAATACCGTTGGATTAATCGGTGTAGCAGCACCTAAAAAGGTGACGGACCGTATCGCCAGATTAATATTGGACCATAAGGACGTACAGGACATTCAAGCGATGAGAATCCTTCAAGAAGGCCGGCAATATCATGTAGAAAGTTATGTTGAATTGAGAAAAGGGCTTACTCTTGATCAGGCAGAGGATATTAAATTCCAGCTGCGTGAAAACATTTTAGACGATCCGGATATAGATGACGTGACGTTAGGAGTTATCGAAACAGATGAAGACCAGAACTGGACGATAAATGAGGAACCTCAAACAGAAAACTAGCAGGTTCATGCCAATTAGACATTCACCTATAAGCTGACGCTGCATATTTTACTGTATAAGTGAAACGGATTACGCTTTTAGGGAGTGTGCTTGGCATGGCTGAAAAAGATAAACACTATTTCGCTGGAGACTACACAGCTAAAGGATTTTACCCGTTGTATACAACAAACTTTCAAGGACTTGACCTTGTCATAAAATTAACAGGTGTCTCTAGTTCGGTAAAATCAGAGGCAATGAAAAAAATTGCAGAGGAATGGCAAAGAAAAGGCTTCAGCATTGAATGGATTCATTGTTCCTCAAACAACGAAGCATTGGACGGAATTATTTTTCCGGATTTAAAAATTGGGATTTATGACAGCGCTTGTGGTGATATATCATTAGAGACTGTTTCAGAAGCAGAGATAAACACAGACGACGAATTTCTAAGGAAAGAACGTCTTGCAGACCAGGACAATACGATTAATCGTTACCATCACCGAATAAATAGAGCTTTTCAGTCATCACTCGAATTATTTAAAACTGGTTTATTCGTTCATGATGATTTAGAAGACATTTACATTAAAAACATGGATTTTGCGAAAGCAGATCAACTCGCCATCGATGTAAAAAAACAATTATACCGCACTCTAGAACCAACAGGAAAAAATTCCATTACAAAGCATCGTTTTTTTGGCGCTTCCACCCCAAACGGTGTGATAGACTACATCCCCAATTTGACTGAGGATTTGGGGAAAAGATATTTTATTAAAGGTCGCGCAGGCACTGGTAAATCAACCTTGTTAAGAAAATTAGCTGCACCCGCCGAAAAACTTGGCTTCGATGTCGAAATGTATCATTGCGGCTTCGATCCAGAAAGCATGGATATGCTCATCGTGAGAGAGCTTGATTTTTGCGTTTTTGACAGTACTGATCCTCATGAATATCTCCCAGAGAAAGACAGCGATGAAATCATTGATCTCTATAAAAAAACGGTAGTGCCGGGTACAGATGAAAAGTACGAAAAGGAAATAAATAAACTTACTGCAAAATATAAAAGCTATATGAAAAAAGGCGGGGTTTTCTTAAAAAAAGCGAAACGAAATAAAGAAGAACTCGATCAGATATATAGGGATGCTATGAAAAATTCAGTGATAGAAGATAATTTTCAGATCATAAATGAGAAAGTAAAGCAGCAAGCAAATAGATTACAATAAAAGTGACGCCCAACAGAGTCATCTCTGATGGGCGTCATCCGTTACTTGATTCCTATTTCAGCGTGAATGGCTCCTTTATTTTTAGAAGATACCGTGAGACCAGATCCTCCTTTTATTTGGGTAGTTTCAAAAACAACTTTTCTTTTCACATTAGCTGCTTCTATTTTATAAATTTTCTCTTCTCCATATTTTAAGGTGTCTGCTTTAATTAATTGATCATTTAAATATATCGGTAATGATTCTTTTTCAACTGAGTCTTTGTCGTATGCATTCATGTTTAATTTACGGGGCTTTTGTGCAGCACTATTATTTTTTATTTTTACATACAATTCCTTTTTATTTCTTACAGGTATTGAACAGCGCGATACGTTCTTTTTTGCCATCCTATCTCCTCCAATTATTTAATAATTTATTCTTTTTTAAGAGAGTTAACAGCATCCATTATAGCTTTGCGTTTAACATCACCTTCTTGTGACATTACGTTTAGTGTATTTGTTAGCTTGGAGATAAGTGCATCGGTATCCTTACCTTGGAGTGCTTCTAACATAACAAGTGTAGATATAGCCATAGCTATCGGCTGAGTACCTCCATCGTACATATTAATTAGAGTATTGTCCCCTGTTGTCAGTGTATTTCCGCCAGCATCTGCGGTAATCGTATTATTGTCAAAGCTAGTAGAGGATTCTGATTCAGAGTCTGCCTCTGCTTCTGCCTCTGCCTCCGCTTCCGCGTCTGCTTCTGCCTCTGCTTCTGCCTCTGCCTCCGCTTCTGCCTCTGCCTCTGCTTCTGCCTCTGCCTCTGCTTCCGCTTCTGCTTCTGCCTCTGCTTCTGCCTCTGCCTCCGCTTCTGCGTCTGCCTCCGCTTCCGCGTCTGCTTCTGCCTCTGCTTCTGCCTCTGCCTCTGCCTCTGCCTCTGCCTCCGCTTCTGCTTCCGCGTCTGCTTCTGCCTCTGCTTCTGCCTCTGCCTCCGCTTCTGCCTCTGCCTCCGCTTCCGCTTCTGCTTCTGCCTCTGCTTCTGCCTCTGCCTCTGCCTCCGCTTCTGCTTCTGCCTCTGCTTCTGCCTCCGCTTCTGCCTCTGCTTCTGCCTCTGCTTCTGCTTCCGCGTCTGCCTCTGCCTCTGCCTCCGCTTCTGCTTCTGCTTCTGCTTCTGCTTCTGCCTCTGCCTCCGCTTCTGCCTCTGCCTCTGCTTCTGCCTCCGCTTCCGCGTCTGCTTCTGCTTCTGCCTCTGCTTCTGCCTCCGCTTCTGCCTCTGCTTCTGCTTCCGCGTCTGCGTCTGCCTCTGCCTCTGCCTCTGCCTCCGCTTCCGCTTCTGCTTCTGCGTCTGCCTCCGCTTCCGCTTCTGCCTCTGCCTCTGCCTCCGCTTCTGCTTCCGCGTCTGCTTCCGCGTCTGCTTCTGCCTCTGCCTCCGCTTCTGCTTCTGCCTCTGCTTCTGCCTCCGCTTCCGCTTCTGCCTCCGCTTCCGCTTCTGCTTCTGCGTCTGCCTCCGCTTCCGCTTCTGCTTCCGCTTCTGCGTCTGCCTCCGCTTCCGCGTCTGCCTCCGCTTCCGCTTCTGCTTCCGCTTCTGCTTCCGCTTCTGCCTCTGCCTCTGCCTCCGCTTCTGCCTCTGCCTCTGCTTCTGCCTCTGCTTCTGCCTCCGCTTCCGCTTCTGCTTCTGCCTCTGCTTCTGCTTCTGCGTCTGCGTCTGCGTCTGCCTCCGCTTCCGCTTCTGCTTCTGCGTCTGCCTCCGCTTCTGCTTCTGCCTCTGCTTCTGCCTCTGCTTCTGCCTCCGCTTCTGCCTCTGCCTCTGCTTCTGCCTCTGCTTCTGCTTCTGCTTCCGCTTCTGCGTCTGCCTCTGCCTCTGCCTCCGCTTCTGCCTCTGCTTCTGCTTCCGCTTCTGCTTCTGCCTCTGCTTCTGCTTCTGCCTCTGCCTCTGCCTCTGCCTCCGCTTCTGCTTCCGCGTCTGCTTCTGCCTCTGCCTCCGCTTCTGCTTCTGCCTCTGCTTCTGCCTCCGCTTCCGCTTCTGCCTCCGCTTCCGCTTCTGCCTCCGCTTCTGCGTCTGCCTCCGCTTCCGCTTCTGCTTCCGCTTCTGCTTCTGCCTCCGCTTCCGCGTCTGCCTCCGCTTCCGCTTCTGCTTCCGCGTCTGCTTCCGCTTCTGCGTCTGCCTCTGCCTCCGCTTCTGCCTCTGCCTCTGCTTCTGCCTCTGCTTCCGCTTCTGCTTCTGCCTCCGCTTCCGCTTCTGCTTCTGCCTCTGCTTCTGCCTCCGCTTCCGCGTCTGCGTCTGCGTCTGCGTCTGCGTCTGCCTCCGCTTCCGCTTCTGCTTCTGCGTCTGCCTCCGCTTCTGCTTCTGCCTCTGCTTCTGCCTCTGCTTCTGCCTCCGCTTCTGCCTCTGCTTCTGCTTCTGCCTCCGCTTCTGCCTCTGCGTCTGCCTCCGCTTCTGCTTCTGCCTCTGCGTCTGCCTCCGCTTCCGCGTCTGCTTCCGCTTCTGCTTCTGCCTCTGCTTCTGCTTCTGCTTCTGCCTCCGCTTCTGCCTCTGCTTCTGCTTCTGCCTCCGATTCTGCTTCTGCTTCTGCCTCCGCTTCCGCTTCTGCTTCCGCGTCTGCTTCTGCCTCTGCTTCTGCTTCTGCCTCCGCTTCTGCCTCTGCTTCTGCTTCTGCCTCTGCTTCTGCTTCTGCCTCCGATTCTGCCTCTGCGTCTGCCTCCGCTTCTGCTTCTGCTTCTGCCTCTGCTTCCGCGTCTGCTTCTGCTTCCGACTCGGAGTCTGCCCATGCTACTGATTCGGATTCCGCTTCCGACTCTGAATCCGCTTCTGCCTCAGCATCCGATTCTGACTCTGAATCCGCTTCTGCCTCAGCATCCGATTCTGACTCTGAATCCGCTTCCGCCTCAGCATCCGATTCTGACTCTGAATCCGCTTCTGCCTCAGCATCCGATTCTGACTCTGAATCCGCTTCTGCCTCAGCATCCGATTCTGACTCTGAATCCGCTTCCGCCTCAGCATCCGATTCTGACTCTGAATCCGCTTCCGCCTCAGCATCCGATTCCGACTCTGAATCCGCTTCCGCCTCAGCATCCGATTCCGACTCTGAATCCGCTTCCGCCTCAGCATCCGATTCCGACTCTGAATCCGCTTCCGCCTCAGCATCCGATTCCGACTCTGAATCCGCTTCCGCCTCAGCATCCGATTCCGAATCTGAATCCGCTTCCGCCTCAGCATCCGATTCCGACTCTGAATCCGCTTCCGCCTCAGCATCCGATTCCGACTCTGAATCCGCTTCCGCCTCAGCATCCGATTCCGACTCTGAATCCGCTTCCGCCTCAGCATCCGATTCCGAATCTGAATCCGCTTCCGCCTCAGCATCCGATTCCGACTCTGAATCCGCTTCCGCCTCAGCATCCGATTCCGACTCTGAATCCGCTTCCGCCTCAGCATCCGATTCCGACTCTGAATCCGCTTCCGCCTCAGCATCCGATTCCGACTCTGAATCCGCTTCCGCCTCAGCATCCGATTCCGACTCTGAATCCGCCTCCGCTTCAGCATTTGCTTCTGCATTGTTTTCCACATTTAGCGGACCATTATATTCTTCTCCGGAAAGCTCACTATTCTCACTTTCTAGTGTTTTATTGATGAATTTGTCTAGCTCTTCCAACTCTGCAAGCAATTTATTTCTTCTAGAATTTAATCTATTAAGTCTAGAATTATTGTTTTCCGCCAATTAAATCTCTCCCATCTTTATTGAATTAGTCTTCTGAAATATAGACCTCATAGGTTATAGAAAGCCATTTTATGAATTTAATTGAATAATCTAAAAAATTTATTAAAAACTAATTTATTAATGCTGCTTTCTAGCTGGCCGGGCTTTCTCTTTTGCTATACGCTTTTCCAAATTTTCTATTTTTTTACGGAGTCTTTTCCTTTTTCTTTTAGCAGTACTAAGCCTACTTTGGGCCAATGGTAACCCTCCTTTTTTCTCGAGGTACTCACATTATAGTAAGTTAGGTTCATTTTGTTGTAGGATAATAACTCTTACTAAAAGCGGATTTTTGAAAGATTGTAAAATAAAAAAGACTTTCTCTCCTAGAGAGAAGCCTTTTTACTAAAATGATGCTACTTTTTAATAATTTTGCTACCATAATTTAGTGATGAACAGATTAAGAACGAAAGTGGGGATCTTCATTAACATTAGTAAAAGAAAATATGTCTATCCTGTCATTGTTACTGCAGATAATAATCTAAAAAGTTATAATTTTATTTATACCAAGCTGAAAGCTCTCTTTCATTAATTGATGCCGGTATAAACAGTGGAGCCTGCTGGAACAGCTTACTGAAAACATTAAGAGAAAATGGGTTTTCCCTATTAGATATCGATCAAATTCTATTAACTCATCATCATATTGATCATATTGGTCTTATAAATCGTATTATTTCTGAACATCCTATTCCAGTATATGCTCATACGCACTCGATCCCCGTTTAAAAAGAGACGAGAACTTTTTGCAAAGGCGAATCCGTTTCTTTGAGAATTTATACAAGGAAGCAGGCTGCGGGGAAAGAGGACAAAAACACATATCTTATTTGAAGAAAGCTCTCCAAAGAAATAAAAATCAAGCCATAAAAGCAGAAATACTTCCGTTAAAATCTTTCTTCCAAAATTTAAAAATAATTGAAATGCCGGGTCATGCAGACGACCAAGCTGCTTTTTACGATAAGAAGAAGGATTGGCTGTTCGGCGACTTGTTGATTAATCATATATCAAGCAATGCACTGATCGAACCTGATTTGAACGGCCATCGTACAACTCCTCTGCTTGACCATATAAAATCCATGAAAAAAGCTGTTGAGCTGCAGCCGGAGCTGATATTTTCCGGACACGGCTCGTTAATCAAAAAACCAGAAGTTTTAGTGAAGAAACGATTAGATGGGATAAATAATAAAGCCGCAGCTCTCTTGCAATTGATTAAAAATGGAGAGATAACCGCTAATTCATTAGCGCAATCTTATTACGAGAAAAAATATGAAAAGCTGTTTCCACTGGTAATGTCAAAAGTTATCGGCCACCTGGATTACTTAGAAGCGACCACACAGGTTAAAAAAGAGCTTATTAATGGAATTTGGAACTATCGTCCATCTTAAACCTCGGCTTTTTTAAATTCTGCTTCTCCATAACAGCACAGCCATTTTTTATGGGATAGCGTTGGCTAGCTGCGGCCTTGTTTTTTTTTGCCCTAAACAATGCTGATCCGTTACTTGAAGAGCTTGTTCTCTATTATAATCAGATGTTAATGTCACGACTCCCATCAAGACGGTCAACTTTTAACATTTCATCCCATACATGCAGTTCAGCTGTTTGAATACTTTGGGAAATTCTTTCGGCTAAGTTTTCATCTTTGTTTGTCTCTGGTAAAAGATAACAAACTCATCCCCACCAAACGAGCACACATGTCTGTTTTTCGAAAGTTATCTTGGGTTATCTTTTAGAAGGGTGGAGATTTTTGTTATTGTCTTATCACCAGCTTTATTTCCAAAGTCATCGTTTATCTCTTTAAAATGGTCAATATCAAGCATGACGACAGAGAAGGATGAATCGTGTTTTTCAGCATGCTAAACGACCTTCATTTAGCGTTTTCTCTAGGTATCTGCGAATTGTATAGGTTTGTAAGATGATCTAATACTCTCAGCTTTATTTCGAGCTGCTTCCTTTCGGTGATATTAATATGCGATATGACAACCCCTTTTATCATACTATTCGTCTCATGATAAATAGGAGCTGCATACAAGGTAATTCCTCATTTGAGTGACATTCACATCATGCAGAAAATTCTGATACTTTTTCTTCTACCGCGTTTGAGCCTGTTGTCATTAACAGTGCCTGTCCCAAACTTTGACAGGCACCACCCATTTTATTAATAATTGGTTTTTCTTTTGTCTTCGCCGCGTTCTTGTTGGTTGGCATTATATCCGGTGTCAGCAACGGGGGCATCTTCTACTTTTTCTGTTTTACCAGGCTCTTCCCCGGATTTTTCCCTGTGTATCTTCATTATATCCTTGATTGGACGAATCATCGGATGGAGTTTGGGAGGTCCCATGATCACTTGCGGCATCCCAAGCATCTTCTCTGTCAAAAATAACTTCTTCCCTATTGTCCCGTGTTTTTACAGAAGATTGAATAACATCTTCTTCTACCGCTCTGTCATTTAAAATTCCTTCACTATCAGCATGTTCAATACACCTTCTTGTTTCCGGAACAGCCTCTAAACGCTTGAAAGAAATCGGTTCTCCGCAAATTTCACAAATACCGTATGTTCCTTCCTCAATCGCTGTTAATGCTGTTTCAATATGATTTAAATGTTCTCTGGAATTATTATTAAAAGCTGCGTCTTTCTCCCTTTCAAATAATTCCGTTGCTTCATCTCCTGGATGATTGCTATAGCTTGATAATTCCCCTGTTCCTTCTGCTCTTTCAGGTGTTTCTGTTTCATTCTGCCCCCCAGGCAGCGTTTGTTCGATTTCCTCTTTCATACTTAGCAATTTATTTTTCTGTTCATTTATTTGATTTGTGGTAAGCATCTTACCCCTCCATTACATTTGATGTTTTTATTAGAAAAACTTGGTTTGTCGCCAAGTCCTTATGGCGTCGTAGTTTTGCTTATACTGTTTACCAATAAAAATTTTACACTTTCCTAACAGTGCTAAAAAAACTGTTGTTATGCTCATACACAATAATCTCAAATATTAAACATAGAGAAGCTTATAAACGATTAATTGTCGAATTCATTGGGAAACATAGTACCACCAATTCAATGAGGAAGGAGAATAGTGATGGATGAGAAAAAACCGCCTCATAAGCAAATGACCGATAAAAGTAACGGATTAAGCAATACACAAGAGGTTCTCTACCCGAAAGAATTTAAAAAAGCCGATGAAGCTTACCAGCAAGAAGAAGAAACAACAAATAGTAATAATGATTAAATAACTGGAATCGGCTTATTTTAAAAGTGTCGCTGCACATTGCTTCAGCAGGGACACTTTTTTTAATGGTAGTTTTATGCAATTTGCTCGTTTTAGCTTTCGGAGTTTGTATGTTATACGCTATATTAGTATAAGCAGGTATTTTGTACAGATTACATATAACTATCAGCAGCGGGAGTGACATAACTTTTGGACACAAAAAAAGCTTTACCTATATTATTTAGCGTCATGTTTCTAGTCATGGTGGGGTTTGGAATCATCATTCCGGTTCTTCCATTTTATGCAGCAGAACTCGGTGCCTCCCCTGCCCAATTAGGGCTATTAATGGCTGTTTATTCGTTTATGCAGCTGGTTTTTGCACCAATGTGGGGAAGAATTTCTGATCGAATCGGCCGAAAGCCTGTTATGATGATGGGAATTTTCGGGCTCGCTTTTTCCTTTTTCTTTATGGGAGCAGCAACAGAGCTGTGGATGCTTTTTGCCGCAAGAATTATCGGAGGTTTTCTATCTGCAGCTAACATGCCAACTGTTATGGCATATGCTGCCGACATTACAAGTGAAGAAGACCGCGGTAAAGGAATGGGTATCATTGGAGCTGCTGTCGGGCTTGGGTTTGTTTTCGGGCCGGCGATTGGCGGTATTTTTTCAGAAACAAGCTTGGCTCTGCCTTTTTATTTAGCTGGTGCTTCTTCTTTGCTTACATTTTTACTTATTATGTTCGTGTTGAAAGAATCCTTAACTACAGCAAATGGAAAAGAATCATCTGTTAAATTACCTATCCGTAAAGCATGGAACGGTCCCATATCGATTTTGTATTTTCTGCAGTTATTTGTATCACTCTCCCTATCGGGTTTAGAAGCAACGTTTGCATACTTTGCTGCTGAAAAAGCGGGATTGGGCACCGTAGAACTAGGCTATATTTTTATGATCATGGGTTTTGCCGGTGCATTAGTTCAAGGCGGTCTGGTTGGAAAACTGACGAAGAAATTTGGAGAAGGATTCGTCATCCAAATTGGGATTGTAACCTCTGCTATTGGATTTGGTTTAATCCTGCTCGTAGAAAATTTTGCCACAGCAGCTATCTTTTTAAGCATTTTTGGAATCGGAAACGGTGTGATTCGTCCTAGTGTTTCAGCTTTAATCACAAAAGCATCGGCTGCAGGGTATGGCAGTGCTACAGGTTTTTTGTCTTCCTTCGATTCGCTTGGAAGGATTGTCGGTCCTCCATTAGGGGGCTGGCTCTTTTCAGTTTCCATTGGCTTGCCATATGTTTCAGGTATCCTATTATCGGTTATCGCCTTTCTTTTATACTACGTATACAAAGCCCAATCCAGAAAACCAACTGTTTCCGCTTCTTCAGCAGAAGGCTAAAAAGAGACCGCTCCACAACAAATAAAGGGAGCGGTCTTTTTACGTTGTCAGCTTTGATTCTGGTCAGGGTATGTTTGTGTAGTATTTGCGTTTGCTCCTGCTGCATTGTTTTCCTCTGTTAAAGACTTCAACGATTGAAGACTGCTTTCAAGCTTCTGTACTTCCGATTTCAGCTCTTCCGGCGAGTTAACCATCTCTCTTATCCTTTTGCCGGACTCTTCAATCTCATCACTCATTCGTGAAACAAGAGACACGTCGAATTTCATTCATACAACTCCTCCTCAACATGTATTTTTAATAGGATGGCCTTTGTAGACATTCTTTATTATGTAAGAATTGCACGTTATTTAACATTTCGAAGATAAAGGAAACCCTCTACTTAATACTTAAAGGAGGAAGATAAAAATGGTAAATATGATTAGACCAGAAGAAAAAGTGAAAGAATTGAGCGAAGAGAAAAAAGATGACATTATGAAGAACTTTACAGAGTTTCGTGACTTTTTAGGTCATAAAGTTGAAACAGGGGAAAAGGTCGGAATCGGCGAAGATGCCTTGACGAAGAATGCAAAACGCCTCGCTGATTATTTAGCGAAACATGAAGAGCCGAGAAACCGTGAAGAACCATTATTACGTGAAATGTGGAACGTATCTAACAAAGATGAACGCAACCACATAGCTCACGTATTAGTTAAACTCGTCGACAGACCGAATGATTATTGCGAAACCGGATAAGAGGCTCCCCCCTCTCTTCTTCCGCCCCCAGTTTCACACACCGAAATCGTAAGTTCTAGAATGTTTGGACGGGTCTCTTCTGTTATTTAGGTTATTTATTACATTCAGTTGCCAGGTCACCCGGCATTTATATTCAACACAACCAAATACTACTGGATGCCAGCTGTTTTAAAACATTTCCTCCTTCTGATAACTCATCAAATACATGATTTATTTCAGCTTCACTTTTACAATGAACAAACAATGAGAGAGAAGGAATACACGTAAACTCATGCTCTACACGATGCTATCTGTAAACATAAATGTTTTTAGCTATACAAACTTCCTCTCAACCAAGGCCGATGGTGATGGGGACCTATCGGGACTTGGATTAGACTCGTCATATCTTGTCGATCCATTTTGTAAATCTCATCACACAATTTTGCATCAAATCCGAGAAGCGGGTGCCCCCCAAATCCGATTGCAGATGCTGCTAATAGTAATCGTTGCACAAGCATTCCTGCTTCCATTTGTTGAATGCGATATCCTCTGTATCCTAATATCGTCTTAAAGTGGTTTTTATTTCCTGCAACATGTAAGCATAGCGGTACTTGGAACAAATTTACATTGTCCATAGACATTCCGTATTGCAAACGTAGTCGATGATCCCCAGGGTGTATCTCTCGTAACGCATGAGCAGCACCATCATAATAATAAGCACCATCAGGAATGCCTTCAACGTTATGCAAACAACCATACAATGAGACACGCGCCTCGTGTTTCTGATTTGTTCCGTCCAAATCATTTTGATACAAGAAGGAAGCCTTTGCCTCACGTAGAAGGGCTGCAAGTTGGTATTGGCTTACCTTCCCCAAAACAAAATCCATGTCTGGGGAGTATCGCTGCCTGCAGACTGACACCAGATCATAAGACAACCTATTTCCTTGAGGAAGAGGTATCATTTGACTTTCATCATTCATAACCTCTTTTGATTTTGATTGGATCTTCCGAATCGATTCTGTTGATTCGATCATGGATGCTTCATTCATCTTGATTAACATCGGAAACTCTATCTCTTTCTGTGAACGGACGTAATAATTAAACTCCTTCCTTTTCAAATCTCGACATAATTGGATTGATGAGATGCCTTCCTCGTTAGGAAACTGAGTTATAGGTTCTACGGATAACGGGATTACCGCATAAACGCTTTCCTCCTTTTCAGATAACCCGAGAAGATGATTAGCGGCCCGGTCCAGAAATTGAAAATACACATCCGATTTAAAGCCAAACCGCTTTGCCACTTCCAGCAGCTGTCCGATCAAAACACCTGTATCCAGACCTTGGAGACGGTAAGAAAAATTATTATACTTAAAGAAATTTTTCAGAAACATCGTTGACACAAAAACAGTACCAAAACAAGCGGAAACGTTGCAGCGATTACCTACAGAACGAGCTATATATGAATCAAAATTCCCTTCTCGTAACAAAACTAAGCGGTGATGTGCTGCATCAAAATGATACACTCCAGTAGGTAAATCTTCCACCTTCAGATACACATACAATTCGTTTGGATACAATGAACCGCCGGAAGGAACAAACCTTCGGTAAGACTCCATAAGGCCCGGTGCGTGTTTTGAAGGTCCCGTGTTCAAGACTGACTGGGAAAATTCGGTAAGACCATATACATACCAGAGAAAATGGCCGATATCGCGATGTTGTGGCTTTACAGGTGTTTCTTGCTCTTCAAGTGTGAGCGGTATTTCTGGAGAAAGCGGAACCACTGGTAAGCCAAGGTAGAGCTTATACGGAAGCGGAGCATCTTCCCAATCCACTTCCCAATCCGGTGGGCTTATCTTGTCAATGTCAAAATGTAGATTGTGCAAAAATGCGTCTAGACTCATCCTCCTACCTCCTACTCACTACTTAAGGAAACGGATGCGGGTATGGATTGAGCTGTTCAAGTGTCAGTGGTTGTTTCGTATACCCAAGTTCCATTGGCACTTTCAACACCCTCTCTAGTCCTGTTATGCGGGTAAGGTGATGTCCGAATGTCATTGGCAGCATCCCCGGAATCAGAACTTTTACGCAATGCAGTCCGTTTCGTTCGATTTCCGGTGTTGTCTGGTCAACTACAATTACATCGAGGTTCAATCGCTGAAGCTCGTGAAAAATGTCCTGCAAATCATCAGTCAGGTCTGAATGTCTTGACTCCCACTTGAATTCGTCGTCAAATGTTTGTAACGGACGATTATTGTCCAGCAAAAATTGTAGTCGCTCTTGTGCTTCCGGTAAACCGTACAGCATGCCGTGATCATCCATTTTCTGTACTAAGGATGAATCATGCAGCATTCGAACATACTCCTCCTGATTCTCCGCAAGTTTGTCGTCAAGTGTTAGCATCATGGCAGCCAATTCGTGGACGGCTCCTTTCACTGCCCGTAGCGGATCTAGATGTGCTCCGGCCGCACAAATGATATTTAATCCCTTTTCCTTCCTATTTTTTGCTAACGCCCAGACACTTGGAATACCGTGCTCCATCGTCGAGTTAAACAAATGCAAATCATATCCCGCTACTGCCCGCACTCGGTCGGCCATTAAGTGCAATTCTTTGTCGTCAGCGGAATAAAGATCAATGCGCTGAAGGGGCAGCTGTGCATACCAAGTGATGAGAAAAGAATCACGCTCTATCACTTCCAAAATTCCGTGAAATATAGCCTCCTCCAGACTTCCGCCTAGTGCGCATCCATTTGAAGTTTCATAGACAAATCCCTGTCCGCAGCCCAAGCTGTAATAAGCAAGTAATTCTGGAACCAAAATAGGACGATTTTGAAAAAACGAATAGCCCCATACCCAATTGATGGAACGATCAGGATGAAACGGTTTGAACGGAAAACCAGGTTGTTCATACTGTTCTTTTTCGTGCACGCCTACTTTAACAGGATTAAGCGCTTGATCTTCCAGATTACGGTAACTGTCATGAATCACTGTTCGTTTTCCATGGGGTGCTAGACCGCAATACCTTTCCAATCCCTCCAAAATAGCAGTCCATTCACTTTCCGCGTAGGAATGAGTCCGACCTCCTACTCCCTCATTCCCAGTAAACAACGGAAGATTTACACCTACATCGGCAAAAGGCGGCACGAGGTCATACATTTTATCGTTCAGAAATCCGGTCCTTGCATCCAGATAGTCTTTAACTAGTACTTTACTCAAGTCATCCATTGAACGACAGCGATAAGAATCCGTGCTAATTTTTGGACTTGATTTTAACGAAATTTCTGCCATTGCCGCTGAATCATCGGGTAATTGACCACAAACTGGACATAACGGGTCGGGAAGAAAAGAATGCCATGAACTTTTCAGTGTTTTCATATTCATTAAAGAGATCTGTCCATCCGAATGGGCTAAGCTGCCTTGCAACACTCTTTGTGTTTCTTCCACCAGCAGATTTGCTATTTGTAAAAGCCCTGTCCGCGACGCCCACACATCACGGGACCTTTTTCCGTGGGACTTCAACCTCTGTTCAATCTCCCACATCTCTTTCCGGTCCCGTGCTGCCATGAGTCGGCGCATATCCGCACACTGGGAGCAGCCACAGTTACCTGGGCGAACCAGCGGTCCAACCACACCCTCTCCAAAGGAAACAAACCCTCTTAACCATGGGATTTCGGTTGGACGCAGCACCTCTTCCGCTTTTTGATGTATAGAGGGTATCCAAGTATCATGCAATACTAAAACCAAGTCAGCTTTCTCGGGTACTTCTCTATTAAAATCATTATGATGAACTACTTCATATTGGGGGGACAGTTCTTGGAATAAGCGATCTGCCAAGAATCCTTCTCCCACAATAACCACGACAGCACTCACCGGGTTTCCTCCTCTCGTAACAGCACACCAAACACTCCTGCTAGTTCCTCTTTTAATATTGGTTCCAGTTCTAGCTCAAACACGGATAAACGTTTTTGGTTCCGTTCTAAGACTTGAATGGCTGACTGCAAGACTTCCGTTTGTGTCGTCTCTTCCATGATTACAATGCTTTGAGGCATGGTTTCTTCCAAAGTTACGGACGAAACCTCAAACACTTGTGTTGTGAGGCAATCCTCTTGGTTTTGTGCCTTCATAAGTGGACGTTGTAATGCTTTGCGTAATGCAAGAGTTCTAGTTAAACCTGCACTGCCATACCAAATTCCGTTTGTACCTACCCATACTACAGGGAATCCGGACACTTCCTTTCCTAAACCTATTAACGGGGCACCTTCCATTGTGGTTAGAGTCTGTAAATAAAACCGGCATTGCTCATCTTCTACCGCGCTTAATTCTACCGGAGAGACAAAATTCTTCTGATCAATCTGTTTTCGCAGCTCTTCAGCCAAGCAGCTTTTCAACCCGCGGCAAACACCTTCCATTATCGTTTCGCCCGCTCCAATACCAACAAATTCCTTCGGTTTGATCATACTATCCGTCATTTCCTGATGTGGAGATGGTGTTGTAACAATTTGACCAATCGTTTGAGATACATATTCCTCAATCCCAGTCAAACCAGCTTCTCTTCGTGCCTCCTTATGAGTCAAACCTGTACAGACAATTTGTGGTAACAGCTCAGCTGGTCCTTCCGACAACGGGTTGACAGCCTGGACACGACACTGAGCCAGCGGAAGCTGCTTTAAGTCTCCCTCCTCCCAAATATGGAAAATCCCTGATTCTTTTGAAGTTAACTGGCTGAAGCAAATTAGCAACCCATCCGAGTCTTCTTTCCTTGAGTTATGTTCTCGAATATCAAAATTTTGAAGCCATTTTGCTTCAACTCTTCCGGTTACCATTGGATGAGGAATAAACGGATGCCAATTTCCTTCTAATGTATTTAAATTAAGCAGGAAAAATTGATTCTTCTGTTCTGGTTCAATCACCCCCGTAACTTTTTTAAATAATTCAAACACGATGAGATTAGCCATCATAGCACTTGCTGTCGAAGAGAAAGCTGCAATCTCCTCGTCATCTTTATAAATCACAGATTGATGCAAACGGCGCCACGCAGACTCCCAACACCCCTCAGATTCTGGGTGGACCAAAGGACCTGCCAAACCCACCTGCTGTAAGCACACAGCAGGAAGTAACGTCTTTTTTTCTTTCCTGCAAACCTCATGAAGAACTCTCAATTCCTCTATATCACTAGCTTGTGATACATAC
Organism: Alteribacillus sp. JSM 102045; assembly: GCF_041949975.1. Lineage (NCBI taxonomy): Bacteria > Bacillati > Bacillota > Bacilli > Caryophanales > Bacillaceae > Alteribacillus > Alteribacillus sp. JSM 102045. The sequence goes on from NZ_JBHFQG010000003.1 coordinate 192,475, forward strand.
ATTACTGTCTCATACGGTTGAAGGATCTCCCGCCAACTAATACTCTCCTTTTGAAGATTGACCTCGTCAATCTTCACCTCAGGATCCGTTTTACGGGCATGTTCTATGAGTTCCTTTAACCGATGTTTATTAGTTGGTTCCTGGCCTGTTAGCAGCACATGAAACTTTGGCAATCCAGATTCCAATAATGCAGAAACTAAGGAAATAACAAAAGGACCAGCTCCCACTGCCAATACTTTCTCCTGACGATAGTTTTGAAAACGGTAAGCTCCCGAATCTCCAAAACTATCCAAAAATTCAATTTGAGATGCATACTTTTTAACAATTTGATCCGGTAATTGATGCGGACGGTCTTGGCTTGCATCCCGAACGAATCCATTTTGATATAGGACTTCTGCAATTTCATAAACGCGGTCCTTGTATGGGGTTGGCAATTCGTCTGTCAAATAACCCAATGTATGTTCCCCATTTAACATCGGTACCAGCTTTTCAACCCATTTATCGACCATACTGCCTTCCATACGAAATGAACTTAAGTTATTCCTAAAATAAACACTGCTGTTTGAATCAGGGAGAAAAAAAGTGTCTCTTTTCACTTTCAAACGCATAGAAGATGTTAAATTTGTCATTTCATTCCTCCTTACCTTCAGCTGTACTCAAAACGAAATATCACTTCCACTTACATCCTATGTAGTTCAATTTGTCTCTTATGTCTTATTTTATAGAGGAATGCCCCTTACAACTCTTGCAGGGGCATTCTTTATCCATATGGGAAGCAGCAGTTTTCGCAGCATACTTAAATGATTAGCCTCCACAACGACCGCCACAACGGCCACCGCAGTTACCTCCGCACCTAAAGCAATTAGAACATCTAAAACAATTAGAACATCTAAAGCAATTAGAGCACCGAAAACAATTAGAGCAGTTAAAACAAAAGAAGCAAAAGAAGCAACGAGCTCCGCATTGGCGAGCCTGATCCATTTGATATTGATTTTGGTCCCATGGAACTGCCTCATTCGCCTGGAAATCACCAACATTCAACTTTTGAAGATCGTTTTGAAATTCATCCAATTTCATAACCTCCTAAATGAAATTAATAGGGTGCTTCACAACATAAAAGAGGAGCAAAACGAAAATAATTTTAAAATAACTGTGTAACAGTTGAATCATTAATACTTCGTATCACCCTCCCCAACAAACTATGAAAGATAATTGGGTAATGTTCCTGATTCAAATGCCTAAATTTTTTAGTAGACAATCCAGAAATGGAGTGTTTACTGCCCAGTCAATAAAAAGAACGAACAAAAAAAATCTCAAAAGGATTTTATCCTGTTGAGACATACAAGCTTTTTTTCAATTAAGCATATGAGCCCTCCAACATATAGCCCGATTTTTTTATAAAACGGTGTGGATAAATAATTGAGGGACAATAGGAAGTTATTGATTTAAAATAATAACTCTTTATACCCCTCAAACAGCCTACCGCCATGTTGTTTCAAAATTTTATCGATCAATGTACTTAAAACTTCAGTATTTCCCGTCTTCATAAGGATTTGAAAGCCTTCTACATACCGTTCACAAAAAAGTTTATCGTATTGAAGTAAAGAATGATACATCCACTTTCCCTGGCCAATCCAATGTCCATTTGCTCTTAACAGAAATTCAGAAACGATATCAAAAAGCTTATTAGCCACAAAGATTTTTTCTTTGTCATCGGTATAGCTGTTTAAATCATCTAATAAATCGGTGATCATAAACCGCGAATGTTCCAGCTTTTCCTCTGACCATTTGGAAGGACCATTTTTTATACATTCTTTGGCTTCATCTTGAATTTCTTTAGCTGATCCATCATCTTTAAGAATGATCCCTTCGGCACACATTCTGGGTATCGAAGGGATACCTTCTAGACGACTCATTTGAAAAGAAACAGATAGAGACGTTCGGTTATAAACAAACGCTTCTATTTTCCATTCATAACAAAAAAAACATTGTCGAAATGATGATGACTGTGTTTCATCCAGGATAATGATATCCAAATCGGAACGTTCGGTTAACTCTTTTCTTGCTGCACTTCCAGCCAAAAAAGCAACATCACATTGAGGAAATGATTGTTGAAGAAATTTTCGCGCAGCTGTTTCCACTGGCATGTTCATTAATATTTTCCTCCTAAAATAAAAATGCACTCCTATACCATATGTTACTTTTGATAAAATTGTTTGTGACATATTTAAAAGGCGGTATCCTAGTAATCTTTCTGTACTCTACATCCAGTGGAAATCGAATAAGAAATAATCTAGGAATGGGCACAAATTTGAAGTAGATTGCACGTAAAGTTAGAAAAATAAAAGGCAAAAGCAATTATTGCCTTTGCCTTTTTCTGCTAAAGGAGATTGGAGGTGTTGTAGAATGGTTTTTACAGTATACAGAGACTTTACTGCTTCATCTTACCAAGATACAAAAGCTGTACCAACGATAACTAAAAGAATGAACAGTACAACTATTAACGCAAAGTTGCTAACTGGTTTACGTGAAATAAAAGACATATTACATTCCTCCTTTGAACTATAAACTTATTACATTAATAATGTATGGAATTCTACTCTATTCGTATAAACTGTTTCATTAATTATGTGCTTTTTTTTAATAATGGGAAGTGAGACTGCTTCATCTATCTACTATATATAAACATTAAAATTGGCGCTTTGTGAATTGAAACATAATATTATTTCCAAAAAAGGTAGGTATCAAAAACATGCTCCTTTCTGAATAAGCTCCCTTATATTAAAATTTAAGGCGTTCATTAACCATTCATTTCTAATATCCCCTTTAATATGATTAAAACTTCTTTAATTTCTGCGTTTTTTACCGATTGGTCCAAATTAAGCCAGGAGATCCCCGGAATAACCAATACAAAACAAGATATTACAAGTAAAAACGCCCAATTGGGAAACGTGGCGGGATCTCTTATCATAATTCCTAAAACCAGCGATACGACCGCTGTAAATACCCCGATAATAAATGGAGAAGGAAATTGAATTTTATTAACATTATCGAGATATGCAATAAAAGAATCAATTTTCACTTTTAACAGATTTTTTTCTTCGAAAGAAAGTTCATCCATTTTTGTTTTTAGCAATGGAACATTTTGATAGAAATATAAACTATATTTTTTATTGCTTGACCTAGTGAGATAGTTTTGGAAGAGAAGCAGGAACCCTTCTAATTCTGATTCCTTTAAAACAATACCTAATTCATTACTCATGTGCCCTCTATTTGTTTTCATAAGAAACAGCTCCAAAATAAGTATCCTATTAGTCATTGTTATTCTATCTTTTCCTTTTTATTTCCTTAAGAACTATATTCAAAGAAAATCCTAAAAAAGACACAAAAATGATTATTCCATCCTTGTGTCTTTCATGTTTACCCTATGCTCTAATTTGTTCGAGTAAGTCATCTAATGTCTGCTGACTGGCTTTTACATTACTTTCATAAATGTTTAATATCATTTGTCCATATCTGTCTCCTGGCACGGCCCATTTGCCATTCAAACCAATCCAGGTCGTAGCTGAACCTCTTTCGACACGCTGAAATCTAGGGTCTACTAATGGATATTCACGGGGCAGTTCAGAAGTAGAGCTATAAGCATACAAATGCTGTAAATGAGCAAGCACCCCTTCTTCTAGTGTTTCAAAGCTTGCTCCTGGATTATCCGGACCTGTTGCTCCTAAACCGCAAAAGTTGTTTTGTTCAGGTTTCACAACCCCAGTAAATCGGAAATAATCTGTTTCGTGTATGGCCTGGGCAAAAGCCACATCTCCTCTTATTCCATAGTATTCTCCATACTTCAAGTAGTAATATCCTAATTCTGGTGCGTCAGGATTAACAGTTTTTGCAAACCGATTTAAAAGTTCAGGAGATAATAAAGCAGGCCCCATAATAGTATATGCTTCTTCTCCATCGTTAACATCTTCATTGGTATTATCTTGATCAATTACGATAAAAGCATCCTCGATTCCTATTTGCCTTAGCCGATCTATTCTTGTTTCGGCATTTTCTCTATATTTAAAAGAACCTGCTTGAACTCTGTATCTAACTTGCCCTGAAATAGTCGTTAATACAACAATGGCACCAATCCCGTTCTCCTCAATATAAGATGCTCGATTTTCTGCATTTTCTCTATTTGCAAAGGATCCCGCTATGACCCGGTAAAAAGTGCCATAGTCTTGTTTTTGCTGCAGGTTAAATGCTTCCTCTAGCCCATTAACATGTCCTCGGGCCACAGCCTGGCGCCAGGAAGATTCCCTCATAATTGCAGCATCACTGCTGTTATCGATAAAACCGATTTCTGTTAGTAATGCCGGCATTCTTGATTCTCGTAAAACATGAAAATTTGCTTTTTTCTTTCCCCGGTTTGATAGACGGTTCATAGACACGATATGCCGGTGCATACTGTCCCTGATTTGAGCTGTTCGAGAAGAATCAGACAAGCTGTTGTGGATATAATCTTCATAGCCTCTTGCCTGCCCATTGTAGGCGTTACAATGGATAGATAAAAAATAATCGGCATCCCATTGATTCGCATCATTCGTACGCTGGCTTAAGCTTACTGCTCTATCCGATCTTCTGCTCATCCGTACTTCTACATTTTGGTATTCGTTTAACAAAATATTTCTTATTCTCAATGCAATATCTAAATTAATATCCTTTTCTCGTAAGCCATTACCCGTTGCCCCGGTATCGTTCCCTCCGTGACCCGGATCTAAATAGAGTTTCATTTGAAACCCTCCTTTCATCTTTTATACTATGAAATTAAAAACATAACGTATGGACAAACTTCCTTGATTACCTTTCGGATGGAAATTCACCTGTCCTCCTTTTATAAAAACCGGCTCTTAAAGCCAATTTTATATCCGCTTGCAGAGCATTTCTCTTTTTATTATTTTCGCGCCCATTGGCTACTGAAGGTACTGTACTAACGCTTGGAAACGGCGGCAAATGTCATTGCTACAACTTCTAACGAGGAAAAAGCTGAAAGGAGGTACAAAAGAAGTCATCAATTATAAAAAAACCAAGCTGGGGAAAGATTACAAAAGAGCTTTCGGGTGGGGGAAAAATCGATTAATTTGACTTGTTTGGCAGAGCTTCCATCCGAACGATTGGAGTAGGCAGCCGGGATGACTTTGAAGCTATGAACAGCCTCATCGAAGCTAAAAAATTAAACCCTGTCGTAGATACTGTCTTTTTGTTTGAACAATCTAAAAAAGCTTATCAGGCCTTAGAAAGCCAGAAATTTTTCGGAAAAATTGTAATTTATCATGAGTCCTAGAAAGATAGAGAACAGCCTGATGATCCTTCAGCAGGTGTTCTTTTTAAAGATATTGAATTAATGCCGTAGCAATGGTGAAATAAATGAGTAAACCAATAATGTCGTTCAGCGTAGTGATAAAAGGACCGGATGCTACAGCAGGATCAATATGAAGCTTATTAATAATAAGCGGCAGCAGAGCTCCAATGAATGCAGCCACACTTAAAGTTAGAAAAATGGAAACAGCTACAATGCCGGCAAGCATCGGATTTCCATATAAAACGCTGACCGTAATCACCAGCACCACAGCACATATCAATCCCATCAAAACACCGGTGCCAAGTTCACGCCTCAGCATTTGCCTTATTCCTTTTCGTTCAAATGAACCGGTCGCCAAGCTTCGAACAACCACAGCTAATGACTGCGTGCCCGTATTGCCAGCTGAATCCATAATTAATGGAATAAAAACAGATAATAACACGACTGCTTCTAACGTTTCTTCAAATTGCCCAATAACATTGGCGGTGATCAGACCGAGAAACATAAGAAGCACAATCCAGGGTGCTCTTTTTTTAGCCGCTTGAAATGCGGTTAAATTTGCATCTGTTGACCCTTTTGATGCTGAAATTTCCCCAATATCTTCTGTCATTTCTTCTTCAAGCACATCCATCACATCGTCAACGGTTACAATCCCTACCAAATCCTTTTGTTTATTAACAACCGGCACAGCCAGCAGGTCATATGTTTTGATGATTTCCGCTACTTCTTCCTGGTCAAGGTCATCCTCTACAGAAACGACTCTCGTGCTCATAATATCTCGAATCATTTTATTTTCGTTATTTACGATCACATCACGAAGCGATACAACCCCGACAAGATTCCCTTCTTCATTTACCACATACAAATAATAAATGGTTTCTACATCCTGCTCGGACTTTCTTAAAAATGTCATGACCTCAGCAACGGTTTGATCAGAAAATATCTCTAAATATTCTTTTGTCATGATGGCACCGGCTGTTTCACGAGGGTAGGACAATATTTCTCTTACATCTGCTGCTTCAGCGGGATCCATCATTCTAAGGAGAGATTCTTTTCTTTCTTCCCTTGGAATTTTATCAAAAAACGCAGCGGCATCGTCTGCGCTTACTACATTCAGCATTTGAGCGGCATAATTTTCGTCCATTTCCTTAATAGTAAAAAATTGATCTTCATAGTCCATCTCTTGAAATATATTGGAAAACTCTTCTGGCGTAAGCCAATCATAAAGCAGCAGCCGTTCTTGTTTTTCCAGTTCCCGAATGACTTGCATCTGATCGTTCCCGTGCCAATCAAGAAACATTTCTCGAAAAGCTTTGTCCTCATGCTCTTTTAACCAATGCCGTACTTGATCTATCATTTGCTTTATAGAGTCTTGATTCATAGCGTCATTTGTTCCTCCTTTCACTGCTCCATTTACGAATATCTTTATTATTCCTCAACAGGCAGGGTTAAAACCACCATTCTATACAAAGCTTCCAACAGAATAATAAATGTTTATATTCAAGTATCTTCTAAATGGCAATAAAGCCGTCCCTGGCTATAAGGACGGCTTTCATGAAATCTTTTTAAGGCTAATCTTTTGGTTTGTACTTCAGAGCTTCTCCTTTTTTTCCTTCATAACGTAATCCCCAGCTGGTTAAAGCGGCAAAAAGCATAATAAGAGCTAAAAACCAGCCATGAAAAACAAACGGAAATACTTCGCTTGGCTGAACAATTGGAAGCCAAGTATACGTCTCCTGCATGCTTTGAATCGTGGACCAGCCTAGTAAAACAGGTGCTCCCCACGGGAATATATAGCCTAAAGATGATGTGACAGCGTCAAGCATGTTGGCTCTTCTGTATCTATGAATACGGTATTTTTCGCCAATGGCTCTTACAAAAGGGGCAGCAGCAATCTCGGCAGCAGTGTTAATTGTAATCGCACTATTTAAAAGTGCCACAATGCCCCACATTGCCGATTCAGCCCGCCGCATAGAGGAACGAACCCATTTGATCACTCCATTTGTAATCGCCTGCATCGTTCCCCCTAAATGCATAAGATGTGCTGCCGCTACAATCAATAAGATTAATACAGCCATGTTTACATATCCTTTAATCCCCTCAATAAGCGCACCTTGTATGATATCATCAGATGTTGCATCAAAATGAATAATATCGCTGAATGTCCCTAAGTTTAATAACAGGATTAATGGGATGGAAGAAATGATGCCCCATGTTAAAGAAGTTAATAGATGGTGACCGCTTAACGCTAATATAAGTACTAATGCAAAAGGCAGCAACATAATAAGACCAGTTGGATCCGTTGAATTCATCATAGAAGTAAGCGCTTCTTGTTCTCCTAACGAGGATGAACCTCCTCCCCCAAACAGTGCAAATAAAAAAATAGAAGGTACAGCTGCAGCGATCGAATACTTAAAACGGCTTCGCACGACTCCTGGCACATCAGCATTTTGTGTCGTAGCAGAAACAATGGTTGTGTCTGATACAGGTGCTAAATTATCTCCAAAAACAGCTCCAGCTAAAATGGCTCCAAAAAGCATAACAGGATCTGCCCCGGTCGCTACACCAGCCGGAAACATTAAAGTACAAAAGGCAACCGTAGTACCGTATCCTGTTCCTACCGCAGTAGAAAATACCGCAGCCAGAACAAAAGTCAGCGCTACAAAAATCCCTCCGGTTACTCCTGTAGCTATACCGATCCAAACAAGACCTTCTACTAATCCTCCTAATTGCAGCACTTGAGAAAACATGCCCGCATAAAACCATGCCACAATAGCTACAACACCCACTGGCTGTGATAAGCCTTCAAACAAGCCCTGTGCATAATGTTCCCACCGGCTTTTACAAAGAAGCAAACCGACAGTTAAGCCAATCATAGCTCCCATGACTAAACTGATTTCAGAAGAGATTTGTAAGACACTAGTGGTTACCGCCCAAGCAACAAAAAAGACTAGCGGTACTGCAGCACCAAATGGTCCTAATCGGAACTGTAAGGACGTAATTTTATCTTTATATTCCGAACGGTCCGACATATTTTTTCACCTTCCCTTCCAGTTAATTTTTATAATAAAAATATAAAAACCTTAACTTCAAATTATGCACGGTTCTTTCCTATAATTCAATCATTACTTCTTTCTTCATCTCATGAACATAAGCGCAAGCGCCCTGGTAAGCCTCGATAGGTAAATGTTCTCCAGGCAATAAAGGCGCTCTTTGCCTTTAATGACTGGAGGTTATTTAACCCCGAGAGGCTGGGCGCTGAAGCTAGACGCGGATCAAACAAACAATATGGAGATAGTTATCCACAGCTTGTAAAAACATAATTTTCTAAACAATAAAAAAACTCGGCTTATCACCGAATCCTTACGGCGTATGCCGTAGTTTTACTTATACTGTTTAACAGTATAAAAAAAGCCGCAAAAGTGTTTACTTAAGGGCTTCCTTTATCTGGTTCTGACGGCAGTTTAAAGATCTTTATGAACCTCTCTAATCACATGCGCTAATTCAGGTACAATAATTTTATTCATAGCCAAACGTACAGCTCCTGAAGAACCAGGCATCGAAAAGATAGCTGTGTCATTATAAACGCCTGCCACAGCCCGGCTTAGAATAGCAGCAGACCCAATATCTTCTGCATAACTTAAATACCGAAACAATTCACCGAAACCTGGTATTTCTTTTTCTAAGATATCTTGTACCGCTTCATATGTAGTGTCCCGCTTTGCAATTCCTGTGCCGCCGTTTAATAAAACAGCATCAATTTTTTCATTTTGAGAAGCCTGCTGTATCAAATGCTGAATTTCTTTATATTCATCTTTGACGATTTTATAATCTACCGTCTTATGGCCGCAGGAATCAAGAAATTCGTGGATTAACTTGCCGCTTTTATCATTTTCTTCTGTTCTCGTATCGGAAACGGTAATAACCATACAGCCAACCATGTTTGGTGCTTCCTGACGGTGTTCTGTCACAGACATGCAATTTCACTCCTTTTTCTTAATCGTTATCATTATGATCTATTGTAACATATTCGAGATGCTGCCATGGAATAGATACTTTTATATCTTTTCATAATCCGTTCATAAAATTAATGCCGAAAACGCAGACTATGAATAAACTTTTGGCAGGAGTGAATGACTTTGAGTGATTGGAACGAACAAGCAAGCAGAAATAACAACATGCAGCCCGATGTAAACTTTAAAAAAGATACATTAACTGAAAAAAAGATTCAATATGATGTCCAGGAGCAGATAGATATGGATGCCGAAGAAACAGACATTAAGCCAAAAAGAAATAGATGAATGTGGTTGAATTGTATTTCGGATGGAAGGGATCGTATCGTGGAAAAGACGGACAATAAATCGGAACGTTCAGCTAGTAAATGCCGCTTCCTGGATATCATTTAAAAAATTGGAAATAAATTCAGACTTCCTTTAGAAAGACGGCCCGCTAAATGCTAGCTTGCCGTCTTGTTTTTTCAGCCTCTTTTTTAAGATTAAAATTTTCTTCAATATAGAAAACTAATCAGTAGATCCGTATACGGAGGATAAACAAATGTCGATGCAGCTCATTGAGGTTTATGTCCCGCAAGACTCATTCTCTATGTTTAATACTGAATTAGAAAAGTTTGATATTATTTCGCATTGGACTTCATATGAATCCTCGGATAATATGCTTATTCGAATTTTAGTGGAAACTAAACATTCAGAAGACGTTCTTAACTATTTAGAACAAGAATCCAGCCGAAACAAGGAATTAAAAGCTCTATTATTTTCCTTGCAAACGTATATCCCCCATGTCGTAGATAAACAAGATAAACTAGAAAAGAAAGCAGAAGAAGAAAAAGAAGAGGAAAGAGAACTTATCCGGGCCAGCCGTCATGAACTCTATTCTGTTGTGTATGAATCTAGTGAGATAAGCAAGAGTTTTTCATGGTTTTTATTTCTATCTGCTTTGGTAGCCACTGCCGGCATTATTAAAAACAGCCCCGCCATTGTTATCGGGGCTATGATGATCGCGCCTCTTATCGGACCCTTTTCTGCAGTCGCATTTGCATCTGTACTTGGGGACTATAAGCTTTTACGTCAGTCTATAATATCTTCACTATATGGACTGGCGATTCCATTAGGGGTTGCGATAACATTCGGTTATTTTTTTGTTCTTCCCGTTAACAGTCAAGAATTTTTGTCGCGTATGAATATAGAATTGATTGACATCGTTGCTGCCCTGGCCTCTGGCGCTGCAGGAGCAATCTCTTTTTTAAAAAGAGTGGCAGAAGCCTTTGTAGGGGTTATGGTTTCTGTTGCCTTGCTGCCTCCTGCTGTGGTACTTGGAATGACAGTGGGTGCTGCCAAATGGCAGGCTGCCCTTACTCCGCTCTTATTATTGTTAGTGAACATTTCATCTATTGTTCTCTCTGCTATTGTCGTATTTTGGCTGAGCGGAATGAAACCTGTAAACTGGGAGGAGATACAAGAAGCTTATACTTCTCGAAAGTTTTCCTTACTTTTTGTCTCTATCATAATACTTTCCTTAATTGCTGTCATTTACTTTATCCAATTTTAAAACAGCCCGCATCACTCCACGGGCTGTTTTATCAGAAATTTAACTTTTTATAAGTTTTCTAAAAATAAACGAACAACATCAGCTCCGCCGATCATCGTTCCTAATGTACTCCCTAAATTTGCCAAAATAACAGTTAATAAAATGCGAGTTACCTTATTACCCCAAAAACCCTTCACACTATAAACATCTTCATTTAAGGTTTCAAAATCACTCACATGCGGACGCTTCATATAAGCTTGTACAATTCCCGCAAACCATCCAGCTGCAACCAGTGGATAAAGAGATGTGATCGGGGCTGCCACAAAAGCTGTTAATATGGTTAGCGGATGACCTAATGCAATCGCTGCTCCAAGAGCGGAAAACGAACCGTTCCAAAGAAGCCAGCTGATGGATTGCTGCAAACCAACAGAAGGATTGGCATAAAAGGTATAGGCAATCACTGCAAGAATAAGAAGCGGTATACTCCAGGCAATAATAGTAGGAGCTTTTGATTTTTTCGGACGTTGGGATAACCGGTGTAAGTCATGTTCTTTTCTTATTTCTTTTTTAACGCCGGGTACATGTGCAGCTCCTAACACCGCTACTATTTTATTACCAGGTGCATCCTTAATTTTTTGGGATAAATACTGATCTCGTTCATCAATTAAGGGAACCTTTAATTTGGGAAAATAAATGGTTAAATCGTTAAGCATCGAATCAAGCATATCTTGAGATTTCAATTTTTCCAGTTCTTCTTCAGAAATGTCTTCATTATAGAAAAAGCTGTAAATCATTTGAAAGAACAATTTCATTTTTCCCCAAAATCCAACCCCATGCCAAATACGGGAAAAGGTGATTTGAATATCTCTATCTGCTAATACAAGATTTGCATCTGTTTCTTTGGCAGATTCAATCCCCTGAATCATTTCCTGGCCAGGCTGAACACCAAATTGACTTCCCATTCGCTTTTGATAAGAGGAAATAATAAGGTTCATTAACAGAAGCGTTGACTTTTTCTCTTTAATCACTTTAAAAATGTCCATATCTTGCCATTTGTTTCTATTTATTATCGACTGGTAACGCTGATCATCTAATTCAACACAAATAGAATCCGGCTTTTCTGCTTCGATAACTTCCTTTACTTGAGCCGCACTCTGTTTAGAAACATGAGCCGTGCCGATAATTATAATTTCCTTGCTATTCACTTCCAGTCTAGTAATATTTTCATTTTCTGCTGTCATTTTGACCTACCTTTTTCATATTTCTTTCTGCGAATGAAAGACACTATACTTTTGTTATACATGAAATGGAATCGGAAGTCATGTATTTTTCATAAGGTACTTCACGAAATAAAATGATCTGCAATTAATTCATAAGAATGGAGCCTGTCCTTCGGATTGTATGTAATCGTGTTTATCATCATTTCATCCGCTTGATAATGCTTTTCCCATTCAATTAGTTTTTGTTTTACATCTTTAGGATCGCCGATTATCATCTTTTGTTTTCTTTTATATAATGATTCTTTTTCTTTCTGATTTAATTCTGTCTGCTTTGCTGTTTCCATAGAAGGAACACCAAGTTGTCCTTCTCCTTTATCTTTTTGTACTTCCCAAATGAGCGAACTTAGCGCGATCTCTTCTGCTTTTTCGGGTGTTTCTGCACAAAGAGCAGACACCGTAACGATCACACGCGGCCTGTCCCCTTTTTTTCTTGGCTTAAAGTTTTCTTTATAGCTCTTTATGATCGCTGCTCCATCTTGATCACTCATAAACTGACCAAATGTGTAAGTCACGCCGTTCTCGGCCGCAAGCAGCGCGCTTTTTTCACTTGTCCCTAACATCCATGGTGCTGGTGGGATTTCTGGAAAGGGCGATGCTGTAATTTTTGTATGCAGATGCTCCTCTGTGAAGTCATTGTCTAAAAAATGAAGCAGATCTCTTACTAACTCTGGCATTTTTCCAACGTTTTTTAAAAAGTTATCAGACAAAGCATTCGTTACCTCCGCAGACCCTCCAGGGGCCCGTCCAATTCCGAGATCGACTCGTCCTGGAAACAATACTGCCAGCATATTAAATAGTTCTGCAATTTTAAATGGCTTATAATGCGGAAGCAAAAGAGCTCCTGAGCCAATCCGAATTGTACTAGTATTGGCGCCAATATAACTCAGCAGCACTTCCGGTGCCGGACAAGCCAGTCCAGGAAGATCGTGATGCTCTGCTGTCCAATAACGCGAATACCCCATCATTTCCCCAGCCTGCGCTAATTTCATCGATTCATTCAATGCCTCGTGTGCTGTTTGATTTGACGAAATTGGAGATAAATCTAATATACTCAGCTTCATGTTCTCTGCCTTCTTTCTTACTGTTTCACTTCGATCAAGCTCAAATGAAAATCGCCTGTTTGTCCCTTTTCATACAAATTCGTGATAGAAGAGGAATATTGCTGAATCGTTCCTTTAAAGGTTAAATTCTGTTCTAGAACGCTCACTTGAAATGTCCCTCTATATAATAATGTGGTGATTTCATAATATTCTTCACTGCTTACTTTAAAATTAAAGGAGATCTTGTGCAAACCATTTACTTTTTCATTTTTAAATTTATTTACTTTTATTAACGTATTATTTAATAATATTTCTTGAACCAAAACTTTCTCTCCTTCGATCATGTTTATTTTTGATATCATCCGCTCTTTTTCATATTAAATAATTATATAACCATTTACAAATAAGAGTTTTTAAGAAAATTATGTTTTCCCTTAAAAAAGCAAGACACCTCCTAAAACGGAAGTGTCCTTTTTAAAATAAACTACCTGGAAAACACTTTTATTAAAGCATTTGCTGATTGTTCTATAGCTTGTTTTCCTTGTTGGAGCACACCCGGCATCCAGAAAAATCCGTGAATCATTCCGCTATACCTCGTTACCTCTACTGGAACTCCTGCATTTTTTAACCGCTCAGCATAAGCTTCTCCTTCATCTCTTAAAGGATCGTACTCTGCGGTTAAAACTAATGCCGGAGGGAGTCCGCTAAGGTTTTCAGCAAGCAGCGGAGAAACATAAAGGTTCTTTCCGTCCGTTTCATCTCGTAAATAATGGTTCCAAAACCAGACCATACTATCTTTTGTTAAGAAATATCCATCTGCATTCTCATGATAAGAGTCCGTTTCATAAGAATGGTTGGTCACCGGATAAACGAGCATTTGAAAGCAAATAGAAGGACCTCCCTTGTCCCTTGCCATCTGTGCAACTACAGCAGCAAGATTTCCTCCTGCGCTGTCTCCGCCGACAGCAACCCTCTCAGCGTCGACTTGAATAGTTGAAGCATTTCCTACTACCCATTTTGCTGCGGCAAAGGCATCATCAGCAGCTGCAGGAAACTTATGCTCCGGAGCCAGCCTGTAATCGACAGAAACAACTACACAGTTGGCTCTATTAGTTAAAAGACGGCAAGGTACCTCAACGCCATCAAGATCTCCAATGACCCAGCCGCCTCCATGATAATAAACCAGGGCTGGAAAAGGACCTTGACCCTGCGGTGTATAAATGCGAACTGGTATGTCTCCAGCAGGACCAGGGATTGTCCTGTTTTCTACTTTACCAACCTCTTCAGGCTCACCCGCCAGCGGTCCCATGTCGATTGATTCTCTCGCTTCTTCAGGAGTGAGCGTATGCAATAATGGAGCCTCTTCTGCTTCCATTTGTTCCAAAATAAATTTTGCTTGAGGATCTAAAGTCATAATCGAATTATTCCTCCTTGATATAATAATTGAATTTAACAATTCTTAATTCAGATTATTCTAACTATTTTAAGGAAAATCCTTCATATCCATTAGCGGCGACTTCGTTGCAAATTTCACGGTAAGGACCTACTCCCCCAAGATAAATTGGAAATCTTTGAGGCTTATCAGCAATGTTTGCTCCCGTATACCATGAATCGGTCTCAGGATAAAGTGTTTTATCAGCTACCTCCTTGCAATGCTTACTCCAATTCTCCTCTGCTTCCACTAAAGATTCAATTGTTTTTACATCATTATCCCGCAAGTATTCAATACAATCAGAAACCCATTCTACATGCTGTTCAATCGAGACAGGCATATTGCTTAAGACAGAAGGGCTTTCTGGCCCAGTTATCATAAACAGATTCGGGAAACCAGCAGTGGCTATGCCAAGATACGTTCTCGTTTGCGCGCCGTCTTCCCATTTTTCTTTTTAAGGATTGGCCTTCTTTTCCATGAATATCCATTTTAAACAAAGGACCCGTCATTCCGTCAAAACCGGTTGCAAAAATGATAGTATCTAGTTCATATTCGTTTGCAGCTGTTCGAATGCCTTTTGCAGTAATTTCTTTAATTGATTCCGATTTAACGTCTACCAAAGTAACGTTATCCCGGTTATAAGTTTCAAAATAATTAGTGTCTGTAATTGGTCGTTTTGTTGCGTAATAATACGTAGGCATTAGCTTTTCTGCTGTTTTCGAATCCTTTACAACTTCTCGTATTTTGGAACGAATAAAGGAGGATACGGTTTCATTTGCCGCTTTATCAATGGTCAAATCCCCATAAGTGGTTGGTAAATGGAAAATACCGCCTTTTTGCCAAGCATCCTCATATTTTTTTTCTCTTTCTTCTGGAGGATCCTCTAATGCCGATCGTTCACTAGGCATTACCGGCACACCAAATACAGACTCTCTAGTTTGCTGCCTGATTTCGTTATAATTATTTTTCGTTTTTTGTATATACTCCTGGTCATAAGGATGGTTTCTGGCAGGTACACTATATTGAGGCGTACGCTGAAAAACAGTCAGGTGTTCTGCCTCTTTGGCAATAACAGGAATAACTTGCACACCGCTTGAGCCTGTTCCTATCACACCAACACGTTTACCGTTGAAATCGACTTTTTCATGAGGCCAGCGTCCGGTATGATACCATTCTCCCTTAAACTGTTCTAAACCTTTAAACTCAGGTAAATTGGCAGCAGAAAGACAGCCGACAGCTGTAATGAAGTACTGAGCGCATATGTCCTTTCCATCATCTGTTCGAATGGACCAGTTATTAGTTTCCTTGTCATAATGACCCGTCATAACCTTTGTATTGAACTGAATATCACGCCGCAGTTCAAACTTGTCCGCTACAAAATTAAGATAACGCAGAATTTCCGGCTGCTCTGGGTATCTTGATGTCCATGTCCACTCCTGCAAAAGCTCGTCCGAGAAAGTATAATTATAATAAATACTTTCTGAATCACAGCGAGCTCCCGGATAACGATTCCAATACCATGTGCCGCCTACATCTTCTCCTGCTTCAAACACTTTAGTAGTAAAGCCCGCCTCCCGCAAGCGATGAAGCATATACAGACCTGAAAATCCTGCACCTACCACGACTGCATCGAACTTATCAGTCTCCTTATGGCCCTGCTGAAAAGAAGCCATGTCTAGACCTGCCCCCTTTGTAGTACGAATTAATATGTCTTTATTCCCTGGTGTCTTTAAAAATATATGTAAGCGGTTTTTTTTAATTACACCTTCCTTGGTCACCCAGTTATATTTCACAAAAAAACTTACCAGTGCGGTAAGTTTTTCCGAATCGTTATATTGCCTCTTCTTCAAAATTTAATCCATTACCAAGCCTCCATCCACTACAAGATTTTGTCCTGTTACAGCGCGGCTCCATGGAGATGAGAAAAACAGCACAGCATCAGCTACGTCTTCTGGAGTTGTTACTTTTTGCAACGGTGTATTTTCTTTTATGACCTGAAAAACTTCATCTGGCGTTGCAGCACTAGCATCCGTTTTTTCTAATAAGCCGCCCGACACCATATTAACCGTTATGTTTTCAGAACCAAGCTCCCTTGCCATATTCCTCGTGAAACCAAGGAGCGCCGCTTTGCTTGTATTGTATTCATGATAAGCAACGACAGGATTTTGAAAGAGGTTGGTTCCAATATTAATGATTCTTCCAAAACCTAAGTCCACCATGTCATGTTTAGCGGCTTGTACGGTGTGCAATGCAGATTTCACACTTCCTTCCAGCTGCACCTGGTAATCTTCCCAGGTAAGTGTATCTGTGTTTTTTTTGTTCACCGCATCAAAAGTAAAATGAATTAAAGCATTATTCACTACTGTGGTTACCGGCTTCCCAAAATGTTCTTTCGCTTTTTTAAACATCTCATCCACTTGATATTCATCTCTTACATCTGCTTGAACTGCTAACGCATGATCATCGCCTATGCTCTCTAATACTTCTAAAGCTTTATCGGCATTTTTTACATAATTAACGACTACGCTGGCACCTTCTCTTCCAAACGCTTTTGCTATCGATGCTCCGAGACCTCTGCTGCTTCCGGTAACTAACACAACCTGGTCCTTAATATTCATATTAACCTCTCCTGTGTCAATAATTAGAAAATATAAAGAAACTTTAATTTTCCTCTTTTAGTTTAATATACAAAATTGGGGACGTCCAAATAAGCTGTTAAACAATTTATATGGCATTAAGATGTTTGTTCACAGGCGCAGGCGGGTGATAGTATGGAGGTATTTTAAGCCATCCTCGCATTCTCATGGTTGATTTTAAAATGGCGCTATAGCGGACAGTCTCCAATTGGAAGTTGAAAAATTCCAGGTGCTGGCACGGTTATCACCTCCGTTCATATCTTTCACTAGAAGGCAGCATTTTATGAAGTAATGGAATAATACATGAATACAAATGAAGCCCCCACATACTAGAATTTCTAGTATATGAGGGCTTTTCTTTTACATAGACTCGACATGGCGGGTTTCTTTTCTTTTTTTTCTGATCTCTGTTCTCTTTTTTGAAGCCATTACTTCTTGGTTAGCCGCTAAATAAAACGAGTATCCCATCATCAATATGACAATCGAGAACGGAAATGCTGCGACAATAAGCACATTTTGCAATCCATCTGTGCCACCGAAGTATACAATGATAGCAGCCATCGCTGATAGGGATAATCCCCATACAATCTTTACCGTTCGTGGAGGGTTTAACGAACCTGATGTCGACAACATACCCAAAACAAAGGTTGCGGAATCTGCGGAGGTAATAAAAAATATAGCAATAACCACGATAGTAAGGATCGACAAAATCGTTCCTAGCGGATAATGTTCAAGGACTGCAAATGTCGTCGTTTCCATAGAATAATCAGTTAGATTAGCAAGACCTGCCTCTTGAACTTCTAATGCCGAAACGCCAAATACCGCAAAAAAGATAAAACAAACAATAGCAGGGACAAATAAAACTCCTGCCATAAATTCTTTTATCGTGCGTCCTTTTGAAATTCGTGCAATAAAAATCCCTACGAATGGAGACCATGAAATCCACCATGCCCAATAAAAGATTGTCCAATTGTCAATCCACGTACGATTTTCTTGATTTAACGGCTCCAGCCTAAGACTCATTTCAAAAAAGTTGGTAATATATCCACCAATAGAGTTAGTAAACATATTCAGTATTAACAAGGTAGGACCAACAATTAAAAGAAGTACCATTAGTAAAAAGCCCAATACCATATTCACATTACTTAAGTACTTAATTCCTCTGCTTAGACCGGACCAGGCTGAAATGATAAATAAAAAAGTAGCCACAACCAGTATTAATAATTGAAATCCATAGTTATTCGGGGTACTGAATAGAAAAGCCAGACCTTCATTTATTTGGGCAGAACCAAAGCCAAGCGTAGCAGCTACACCCACCACTGTTGCAAAGACAGCTAAGATATCAATTAGTTTCCCAGCAGAACCTTCCATCCGTTTTTGACCAAATAAAGGTACTAGTGTAGCACTAATTAAACCTGGATAACCTTTGTGAAATTTAAAATAAGCCAGCACTAATGCAACAAGGGCATAGACCGCCCATGCATGAATTCCCCAATGGAAAAAAGAATATTCGAGAGATTGCTTGATAGCTTGAGGAGTACCTTCCTCTCCACTCGGACTGCTTATGAAAGCATGAGAGATTGGTTCAGCGGTTGTCCAAAAAATTAACCCAATCCCCATTCCAGCGCTGAACAACATAGCAAACCAGGTAGGAAGGCTAAATTCAGGTTTATCGTCTTCCTTACCGAGCTTAATTTTATTGAATCGTGAAAATATTAAATAAACGCAAAAAGCCAGCATCATCATAATAATCAATAAGTAATACCATCCAAATCTAGTAGAGATAAAGGTAGTCGCATTTGTTGTGACAGCCTCTAAATGCTGCGGTGCAATACCTCCCCACAAAACAACCAATGCGCAAACCGCGATACTATACCAAAAAACATAGGTTGCGTTCTTCATATACTCACCTCTTATCTAATGATTTTTTTCTTAGAAAGCAACAGTGATTATAGATGGATTTTTGCAACAGTTTCTTATCTTACATATGTTTCTAATGAATTGCAAACGAGATGTGCCGAACAGACACATAAAGTGCCGCATTATTACTTTATCTAAAAATCTATCTAAGGCCCGTCTTAAAAGGCATGACTAAGCTCTTTTCTCCACACTTACCTTGTTTTAAAAATTTAATTTTTCTTAAAAAAATTAAATATCTATCACTGAACTTCACTGAGGTTCACTGAGATTCACTGAACAATCTAATTTATACTCAATCGCTCTCAGCGGATTTGGCGCTGTTTTTAAGCCCTGTTACTATTTAAATGATACATACAGTAAACGACAAGGAGGAATTTCATTGGCGAAGCAGCAAATTCGATTAATAGATACGGATATACATGAGCGAGTTCACTACAAAGATATCCTTGAGTATCTTGACGAACCGTTCAAACATTATATGAAGAACTGTCATTGGATCCAAGAAAAACATATGCCTTATACCCAGCCTGCAACAGCAGGGGTAGATCGGGCAGATGCTATCCTTCCTGACGGCCGGCCTGCCGGTTCAGATTTAGCATTCATGCAAGAACAGCTTTTAGATGACGTGGGGCATGAGTTTGGTATTTTAACCGGCGCCCTAGACCCTTCGCCGTCCTCGATGCACGGCTGGTACGAAATGGCGGCTGCTCTGGCAACCGCTTATAATGACTGGCAAATTGAACATTGGCTGGAAAAAGATGATCGTTTATATGGATCTGTTCACATTGCAGCCCAGGATCGTGACGAAGCCATTAAAGAAATTGAACGAGCCGGCTCTCATCCTAAAATGGTGCAGATTTTACTCCCAATTGATGACATTATGTGGGGAGATCCATACTATCACCCGATTTTTGAAGCAGCGGAAAAACACGATTTAATGATCGGCATGCATCACAATGAACCGCCCGTTTATTACGGCAAGTGGCCGAGATATTTTATCGAATGGCATACTTTAATCCCGACTGCTCATATGAAAATAATTGCCAATATGGTCTATAACGGGGTATTTGAGAAATTTCCAAAACTCGGATTGATGATGATAGAAGGCGGTTTTACCCATATCCCTCACTTGATGTGGAAGATGGATCAGCAATTTCGGGATTTACGCCATGAAGTACCATGGCTGAAACGAAAGCCAAGTGAAATCATGAAAGAACATGTACGAATTACTACTCAGCCTGCTGAAGAATTAACAAAAAAGGAATTTATGTCCGTTCTGGACCAAATGGGGACAGATGAAATGCTATGTTTCTCTACAGACTATCCCCACTGGGACTATGACTCTCCAACACGTGCGCTTCCAAATATGGAACCTGAACTGAAAGAGAAAATATTCGCTGAAAACGCTAGAGCATTTTATCCGAAACTGCCTGATAAAAAGGAGGGATAATGATGAAGGAACAAGTTATTTGTAAAACATCTGATATACAGCCCGGTGAAATACTTGAATCGTTTTTCGGTAAGCAAAATATTATCGTTTGCCGAACGCAGGACGGCAATTTCTACGCCTTTATGAATCAATGTATCCACCAGGGGGCTCCTATCGGTAAAGGTCTTATTTGCGGAGCAACTACTGACGAAAGTACACCCGGAGATTATCATTACTGCCATAAAGACGAGATTCTCCGCTGTCCCTGGCACGGAAGAGAATTCGATATGAAAAACCAAGGAAGAATGCTGGCTAATCCAAGCAAAAAACTCGCCAGCTTTAACGTAAGAATAGAGGACGAAGACGTTATCGTATATAAGTAATTTAATGGACGAGAAGGTGATTTGATATGAAAAGTTCTGAACATGTCGTTGACACCATTATTATTGGCGGAGGACCAACAGGATTATTTGCCGCCTTTTACGGCGGTATGCGCGAAATGTCGGTCAAACTGATTGACAGTCTGCCGCAGGTCGGTGGCCAGCTGGCGGCACTGTACCCTGAAAAATATATTTATGATGTTGCCGGCTTCCCAAAAGTATTAGCCAAAGACTTGGTAGCCAACCTCGAAGAACAAGCCAAGCAATTTGATCCAGAAATATGCTTGGAAGAAAACGTTCAGTATGTTGAAAAGCTTGAAGAACAACTTTTCAAAGTGACTACGACAAGAGCTGTTCACTACGCTAAGACTATTTTGATCACAGGCGGAGCAGGGGCCTTCCAACCTCGGCGTCTTAAAGATGAATCCGCCCAACAATACGAAGGAAAGAACCTTTTCTATTCTATCACTGACCTGCAGGCCTTCAAAAACCAGCGAGTTTGCGTATCCGGCGGAGGAGATTCAGCTGTGGACTGGGCTCTTATGCTCGAAGAAATCGCAGACGAAGTTACCCTTGTTCACCGCCGAGATAAATTTAGAGCTCACGAACACAGCGTCAACCAATTAAAAGACTCTACGGTTAACATTAAGACTCCTGTGATCATTGATGAATTGGTTGGGGAAAAGGATTTTATCCAATCCATCGTATTAAAAAAAAACAAAGGCGAGTCCTCCGAAAATTTAGAAGTAGATTCTCTGATTGTGAACCACGGCTTTCTTTCCAGTCTTGGAGCTATTAAAGAATGGGGACTGGAGCTTCAAAAAAATTCAATTTTGGTAAACCAGAAGATGGAGACTAACATTCCTGGAATATATGCTGCTGGCGACATTGCAACCTACGACGGAAAAGTAAAGCTGATTGCTACAGGCTTTGGAGAAGCTCCAACCGCAATCAGCCAGGCAAAGCATTATATTGATCCGAATACAAAAGTTCAGCCTCCTCACAGCACAAGCGTTTTTAGTTAAATTTTCAATAAAGGAAGAGGTTACGATATGAGCGCTAAAAAAATGTTTATAGATGGAGAATGGGTTGCTGCTGCGAGCGGTCAAACCCGCACTATCATTAATCCATTCAACCAGGAAGCAATTGAAGAAGTCCCAGAAGGTGACGAAACGGATACGCAATCTGCCATTGATGCAGCCAGAAAAGCTTTTGATGAAGGAACTTGGCCGCACACTCCAGCAGTTGAGCGCGGAAAACTTGTTTTGAAGATCGCCGAGCTGATTGAACGCGACAAACAAGAGCTGGCAGAGCTTGAAACCCTGGATACAGGCAAAACGCTGACAGAAAGTCATGAAGATATGTCCGATATTGCAGAAGTCTTCCGCTACTATGCTGGCCTAGCCGATAAAGATGGCGGAGAATTGATTGAATCGCCTATCCCTGATTCCAAAAGCAAAGTTGTACGAGAACCTGTCGGGGTCTGCGGACAAATCACACCATGGAATTATCCACTGCTGCAGGCTGCATGGAAAATTGCTCCCGCTTTAGCTGCAGGAAATACAATTATTATAAAGCCAAGTGAAATTACTCCTTTAACTACTATTAAAGTAACCGAGCTCATCGAAGAAGCTGGTGTTCTTAAAGGAGTAGTGAACCTAATTTTAGGGGCCGGCCAAAAAACTGGACAGCTTCTTGCCGAAAGCCATGCCGTAGACCTTATTTCCTTTACCGGCGGCGTAGAAATCGGTCGCAAAATCATGACAGCCGCTGCAGGAAACTTTAAAAAGATCGCCCTTGAACTGGGCGGAAAAAATCCAAATGTTGTATTTGATGATGCAGACTTTGACACAGCTGTGGACCAGGCCTTGAATGCTGTCTTTTTCCACGCCGGCCAGGTATGCTCTGCAGGGGCGCGCTTAATCGTGCAAGACACGATTCATGATAAGTTTGTTGAGGCCTTAGTGGAGCGAACTAAACAAATAAAATTAGGAAACGGCTTTGATGAGTCCACCCAATCCGGTCCGCTCATTTCAAAAGCGCATCGTGAAAAAGTAGAAAACTATGTAGAGATTGGTATAAATGAAGGTGCTAACTTGGTTATCGGGGGGAAACGCCCTGAAGCAGACGAATTGCAGGACGGTTTCTTTTTTGAACCGACTATTTTTACAAACTGCGATACGTCCATGCGCATCGTTCAGGAAGAAACATTTGGACCTCTATTATCCGTTGAGCGCTTCAGCACCGAAGAAGAAGCGACACAATTAGCAAATGACTCCAAGTACGGGCTTGCCGGCGCTGTATGGACAACAGATATTAAAAAAGCTGAAAGAGTATCCAGTAAGCTCCGCATGGGAACCGTCTGGATTAATGATTTCCACCCTTACTTCGCCCAAGCTCCATGGGGAGGATACAAATCCTCAGGTATCGGCAGAGAGCTGGGAAAACAAGGGCTCGAAGAATACACCGAAGTAAAACACGTCTTTGAAAATACCGCACCGCAGCCTATTAACTGGTTTTAATTTAAGTTAAAATGTAAAAGAAGCTGTCATAGGGCACCCTTTTTGACAGCTTCTTGTATCTATATTTTCTCTCTCCGACTCATATTTCTATATATATAAAGTGAGAATCTACTAATGATTGGTACTCATTAATTAAACGAACTGATTTTTGCCTGAGTTATCCCTGCCTTATGATTCATCGAACATGTCGGTTAATGGTACTAAAAGCTTTCATGCAAACTTGAAAATGCTCCACAATATTATTGCGTTTCTGTTTCATAAATATACAGGGATGCATAGTCATCATCGGGAACACCGAAAAGTCTTAGTCCTTTCTCCATTTTTTCAACAAATACGGGGTTACGAGTAATATTGTGATTATTAGAGGAAAACTCTGAAATTGGAATTTCATGTTGAATTTCTTTCGTCTTTTTGTTCAGTAAAGCCAATCCTCCCAATTCATATGTTTCATCAGTATCAGCAGTCAATTCAGCTAAACCAGTGCATAACATATTCCCTTTATCGACTCCTTCACAGTCTTGATAATCAATGAAATGGCTATTATTATCTTGTACAGATTTTAATTCTCCTTTTCCATTCCATTCATATAATTGTCTCGAACCCCAGTTTACTCCATAAATATTATTGTTTTTTTCATCTTTTACAATCCCGCCGATATGATCATCTGCTTCAAATTCTTTTGTTACCTCTTTTGTTTTTGGGTCAACTTTATAAATGATGGAATGACTATCAGGCCTATACTCACTAACCGGAACCCAAATATACTCTCCATCATAAGCAATCCCGCCTGGATGGTACATATCGTCTTCTCCAAGCTCCAGATCTTCAACTAAATTTCCTTCTTCATCTATAATAAATAAATGGCCGATTCCTTCTCCCGGGCTACGCTCATAACCACCCTTGGGTTCTTCGTACTGTTCTGTTTCTTCAAGAATTTCAACCGATGAAATGTAATAAAGATCACCAATTTTTGTCATGCCCTGCGGGTGATGGATGTTAAAATCCAGATCTATTTTTTCTACCTGCTTCCATTCTGTACTTCGAGATAATTTTTTAACTTCTTCAGACAACCCATCTGACTTATGCTCATCTGAAGAGACAAACCCTGACGATATTCCTCCCCATAATAAGATAGAACCAATAACAACAAATAAACGAAACATATGTACTCGACCTCTTTCCATTGAAAATTTACTTATATAGATGATAAAGCAGACCCTATACAAATTTAGCTTATTTGAAAGCAGGCCGTAAAAAAAGATATACTCGTTTATCTTTATAAAATTAACTAATATTTAATTTATGCTTTAAATAAAATACAATCTTAACACGGATAAATCAAGCTGGCACCCATTGGACCAGCTCTCTTCTCTCTTGCCCTTAATGACCGGTTATAAAGGGAACACTCCCCTTTAGTAAACTCTCTTCACCTTTTACATATACTGTAGGGCGATACCTAAAGCCTATGGAGGTGTATACCCTGATTCATACAGTTAAACCAGGTGAAACATTGACACAGATATCAAGAGATTATCGCATCCCGCTTTCTGTAATCATCGATGCAAACCCATCTATAGATCCAAATATTATTTATCCTGGTCAATCTATTGTTATACCAGGCTTTCCATCCCCCGACACCATTCCATATCAAATAGAAGTGTCTATTCATAATCGCTGGCTCCGGCTATTAAAAGATGGTGTATTACAAAAACAGTATCCGATTGCCGTGGGAAGAATGCTGTATGCGACCCCAATCGGAAATTTTATTGTCATTAATAAAGCACCGAACCCAGGAGGACCGTTCGGTACCATGTGGATGAGTCTGTCCAAAGAACATTATGGGATTCATGGAACAAACGATCCGAGCTCCATTGGCCAAGCGGTGTCCAGAGGCTGTATTCGAATGCATAATCGAGATGTAGAAGAGTTGGCAAGTATTATCCCAATAGGAACACCAGTTTATATACACCCATAATAAATTAGACAGAAAATAACAAAGTTCTTCACAGGTCATTATTTTAATCGAAGACTCATATTTATAAAGATAGCTCAATAAACGGAGGTGCATTATGGCGGTTATAAAGGCTTCCAATGCGGATATCAATCTTCTGGCCAGACTGATGAGAGCCGAAGCCGTAGGAGAAGGACAATTAGGAATGCTACATGTAGGAGCTGTTACGGTCAATCGAGCGAGAGTCAATTGCTCCGATTTTGAAGGGTTACGGACCCTCCCGCAAGTGATTTATCAACCTAATGCTTATGAAGCAGTCGAACATGGTATGTTTTATCAAAGAGCAAGAGAGAGTGAAAAACGGTTAGCACGAAGAAATATAAACGGAGAAAGACGGTGGCCAGCTAAGTATAGCTTATGGTATCATCGGCCTCCAGGAGATTGTCCACCAACCTGGTTTGGCCAACCCCTTGTAGGTCGATATAAACTTCATTGTTTTTATGAGCCAATACAGGGTGAATGTGATGAGGTCTATAGTACGTTTTAACTTCAGTGCTAACTAGTGAAAATATCAAATCATCCTTAAGAAAATGATGCATTTAATTAAATAAAATTTCCTGCAGCCACACAAATATTCTCATTTTTTCGTAATATCTTTCATTTTAATTTTTAACAGCTTACTAATTTACAGTTTTTAATATCGTGTTTCTGTAAATAAAGGCAGCCCTCCATTTAAGCAAGGAGGTGCCTTTTTTCCTGGTACATTCCCTAAATTTCTTCACATTGAGTAATCGTTTATAACCAATACTTGATCATCCTAACTCACTGTAAACAAATTTATTAAGGATAACCGCGTATTATCAAGTTCCAGTCGGAAATATTCGATTGTCTTCATCCTTGAACTATCCTTATCCCTTTTCACTGCCAAAAATAATAGTCTCGTTCACATTTTATATGATGAGGTTATGTTTATCATTGCATTTATGTAAAACCTGTTTGATTCTTTCTTTTCACTGGCTCACTCTTTCCCTGCACCTGCATACACTAAAGAAAACATTATTTGCGGAGAAGGTGAAAAATGGGGTATTATCCTCCTTACCACGGGCCGCCGCGTCCTCCATATTATCCTCCCCCAAAAAAGCATAAGAAAAAGCACAATTCAAAGCCATACTGGTGGAAAAAATGGAAGTTAGCATGTTCGCAAATATTAGTGCCGCTTGTATGTTTTCAATTATTTCGTACGTTAATTTTTCCGACCAGCTTTGATGTAATGTTATTAATTATCCTTGTCAGTTTAACAGTTTATTGTTATTTCACTTGTTAAAAAAATAAAAATCTCCACACAGCGAAAATTTTCTGTTGTGTGGAGATTTTCATTAATCTTCTGTTTTCTTAGAAGAGCCGGGCCAAGTGGCTAGGTCCTCTTTTATTTTTTCCATAAGCCAAATTCGTTCTTCTAATTGGAAGGTAAAGGCAGGTTCGTTTTCAAGGGTACGGCTGCTTGATTGTTTTAAAAATGGATAAATATTGGCTTCACTAAGGAGATGACTTTTCAGAAGATCTTCATCGCCTGGTTTAAGAAGAAAGTGGTAATCATACGTTTTTATCCACGGATATGCCTGGACAGGCTCCCACATTCTTTCTTTTAGACAAGAGCGATACAAATAGGCGGCATCATACAATGGATGACCATCTGCGGTGTATTCGAGATTAATAAAACGGTAGTTACTAAATTCATCTATTACGAGATGATCCGGGGAGGGGCGCCCATGGCAGCGTACGATGCGTATCTTCTCTTTTTCTGCAGCTTTTCTTTCCCATTGATCATACCAATAAAGGGAATCTTTATGGAGATGATATAAAAACGGAAAATGCATAAGAAACGCCAGCTCGAATGGAGAATAGTATCGTTTTTTTTCAATACTATCCGCATACGCTTCTAATTCCAGCAGTTGCTGATCACGTTTCTTTTTTAACAGCTCTCCTTGTTCTTTCCATACATTTTCCGGAATGGTCTCTTTATACTCAGTAGAGCGATGAAAAATAGCTAATGCCTTAAAAAATTCCGATTCACGCCGAAGTCCGCTGCATTCCTTTCCCCATGGCGTGACATAATACATATAATGATCTTCGATACAGCACCAATCGCCATAATTATTTCTCAGCACCGGCACTACCGTTTTCATTTGCTGCTTTTCAAAAAAACGGAGCGTCTGTAAAAAACGCTCCGCCTGCTCTTTGTTTAATTGGGTTTCTTTCAGCGCAAATATGCCTTCTGCAGTTTCCACTCTTGCTACTTTATTAAATGGCTGTACACGTAAAGGATGGAGGGGGTAGCGCTGAAGAATGCTTTCAAGGTTACCCTTCATTTTTATTACTTCCTGCCGCGGACGCGGGAATATATAAAATTTGCCCTTCTTCTAAATGCTCTTTGTCCAGGCGGTTGTATCGTACAAGATGGCTGATCGTAATATCATAACGTTCTGCTATTGTATCTAATGATTCATTTTCTTGGATAATACACATTTTCACTCGGGAAAAATCATCTTCCCCTTTTGTCATCACTTTTGTCAAATACAAAGCATTATCATCACGGTCAGACGAGGATGCCGTTTTTGTTTCGTTTTCATCTTCCTCTGTCAGCTCTTCTTCCTCTGCTTCAATATCTTCTTCACTTATTACTGTTGTATCTTCTTCTGTGTCATCAGCTTCAGTGCGACTATGAAAAGAAGTAACAATAGGAGGCTCGGTATCGACTTCTTCCTCCGATACCTCTTGATCTGCTTCTTCCTCTGTTGGTTCTTTCTCTGTTGGTTCTTTCTCTACCGTTTCTTCTTCCGTTTCTTCTTCCGTTTCTTCTTCCGTTTCTTCTTCCGTTTCTTCGGCTCTAGTTTCTTGTATTACTTCTGGCTCAAATTCCATCTCGTTTTCTACTTGCTCCTGACTTTGTTCCGCTTCTTCTTGGCTCACCACTGCTTCGTCTGTATCATTGTTTACGTTTTCCTGGTTGGAGGTTTGAAAATAAGAAGAAAATGAACGATCATATGGACGCGGGAAATCTGGAGGTGCAGCTTCTTCTGGCTGATATTTTGCTTCCATATCCCATCGTGGCATTGGTTCCGGTGCTGTGAGTGGTTCTCGTTTTTCTTCCTCACGGCTTACATCTTCATTTTTCATACCCGTTATACTTACATCTGCTGTGAGTTGAATACAATCTGGCTCTGGCAAATCATAATCAAAACCATCAATTTGCACATAAATATCGTCAAGATTATGAATGCGATTAAGCGGTATGGTCACATCTACCGGGAAAAAGTGTTTAATTTCACCAGTTCCGTCATCTCTTTGTTCATTTTCTTTCACATATTGAGGTGGAGGATTATCGTCCGCTGGCTCCTCCCTTCGTTCTTCTTCTCCTAACGGCCGATATTCTCCTTTTAAATGAAGTCCTCCTTTAATAGCGACATAGTCCATATTTTCTTCAATTCGAATGTCAGGTTCAAGTCCGAGCGACAGCAGTTCCTTCATTTTCTGCCCTTTATCGAGCCATACTGATTCTTCTAAGTTAAATGTAAGTGCTGACGAACGTTCAGCTCCCATGAATGGCCCTCCTTTATATATGTTTTAAAATAATTCCATTTTGTGCATCTGAGGTGATAATTCATAGACAGGTTGTCTTAAAGGACTAAAAAATCTCTACGTCATCGTTGCCCTTCTCTGTGTTAACACTATTTCAATGTATGCACCGTTTTTGAAATCTATGATTGTCAAAATTAATTCCTATTTATTGCCAGTTCCCAAAGGGACTGGTAAGATATATTAGTGTCTCGAAAAAATCAAAAAGGGGGAAGAGCATGACTAACATGAGCAAATCTTCCGCTGAACCAGCGGCTAAACAAAAACTCCCCGTCAATCCTCCTTTTTTCTATGGTTGGATTATTGTCCTCATTTCCGGCTTAGGGGCGTTTTTCTCCGGTCCCGGCCAAACCTATACCTTTTCTGTCTTCTTTGATGCCTATATTCAAGACTTTTCGGCTTCAAGGACAACCATTTCCGGTATTTATTCAGCAGCCACGTTATGTGCTGGCTTATCCTTATTTTTAATCGGGAGATTAATTGATAAAAAGGGTCAGCGTTTTATGGCTGTTACTGTGGGGACAATGCTTGCTATCGCTTGCTTTTGGAATAGTATGCTGCTTGGACCGATTATGATGTTTATCGGCTTTTATTTGCTTCGTCTATTCGGGCAAGGTTCTATGACACTTGTACCGAACACACTCGTCCCGCAATGGTTTGACAAACAGCGCGGGCGCGCACTGAGTTTTATGACACTCGGCGTTCTTATTAGTGCGGCTGCTCTTCCACCTATTAATCTATTTTTAATGGAAACATGGGGATGGCGTTTTGCCTGGCAACTATGGGGTATATTATTACTCGTCGTGTTTGTGCCACTTGCTTTTATTTTTATTCGAAATAAACCAGAAGATGTTGGACTGCTTCCAGATGATGCAGGAAAGGGCAAAGACCAAATGCAAGCTGCCGCAGAGTCTGCCAAAAAAAGAAAAGCATCCTCTTGGACCGTCCAGGAAGCCGTTCGAACAAGACAATTTTGGTTT
This sequence comes from Alteribacillus sp. JSM 102045, assembly GCF_041949975.1. NCBI lineage: Bacteria > Bacillati > Bacillota > Bacilli > Caryophanales > Bacillaceae > Alteribacillus > Alteribacillus sp. JSM 102045. The sequence continues at coordinate 222,569 of NZ_JBHFQG010000003.1, forward strand.
GCCATGCTTTGTGCTGCTGTACCAGCTTTAATAAATACTGGAATTACCATTCATTTGTTTTCGATTTTAGGAGAAAAAGGAATTGAAAGAACCGTTATCGCCTTTTTATTAAGCTTAATGCCGATAGCAGGATTTATTTTCACCTTAGCTGCAGGGTTTATCGTAGAAAGACTTCCCATACACCATGTTTATTCAGCTGGTTTTATCTTAAACGCTGCTACCCTCATTATGCTGATATATGTTCAGCAAATTTGGCTCGTCGTGATATATATTGTGCTGTGGGGTGTTTTTGACGGCACTACAAAAATATGCAATAACATTATTTGGCCGAACTATTTTGGACTGAATAACCTTGGTAAATTAAAAAGTATGGCCACCACAACAGTCGTGGTTGGTTCTGCTCTTGGACCGCTTCCATTTGGAATGGCGTTCGACTATTTTGGAAGTTACAATGAAATCCTATGGATCATGATGTTTTTACCACTTGCAGCTGGTATACTTGCCTTGCTTTCCCCGCCGCCTGTTAAAAAGAAGCCTCACTTGTAAGATCGAGAGCCGTTTCTTTTGTTTATGAAACGGCTTCATTTTTTATATGTAATTGGTGGATTAGTGTCCTTCCTTCCGTCATGGAACGGTGGGAGGTCTCTCACTCCCTTATTCCAATGCTACATTAACTAATTAGGTTTACATAAAATAACGAATCATAACCAGCATTGGCGTTTCCTCACCTTATGGGAAACACTAGTAACCGGTTTGGCATGGAAAATTATTCATGTGACTAAAAACAAAAAAAACTGCCAGAAATCAATCTGACAGCTTTGTTTCATTGCCTGGCAACGTCCTACTTTCACAAAGGGCTGCCCCTTCATTATCATCGGCGCTGAAGAGCTTAACTTCCGTGTTCGGCATGGGAACGGGTGGAACCTCTTCGCTATCGTCACCAGACAG
>NZ_JBHFQG010000030.1:0-48679 GCF_041949975.1 Alteribacillus sp. JSM 102045
AAATGCATCTACACGCAACTCCAATCTTTTTCTTGTTTCTTGGACAATTCAAGTGTAAAGGATTTTGGAGCTTGCGTGTTTTTTTATGTCTAAATTTTTTCATACCCCAACAATTATAATAGAGCCATTTTAATAAAGTTTTTTTAATACCCTACAATATAAAGCTTTCCCATAAAAAAATAAAGGGGCTGCCATCTTTAGGCCAGCCCCATTTCTTATTTTATTTTTGAAAAAGCTTTTTCTGCAGCTTCTATTGTGGCTGCAATATCTTCTGCCGTATGGGCCGTAGAAAGGAACATACCTTCAAATTGAGAAGGCGGCAGTGAAATGCCTTGCTGCATCATTTCTCTATAATACTTTCCAAACAAGCCAAGGTCGGACGTTTTGGCCGAATCAAAGTTAACAACTTTCTCATCAGTAAAGAAAAAGCCAATCATCGAACCAGCTCTGTTTATATGGTGTGGAATGCCATACTTAGAAGCTGCTTCGTCCAGCCCGTCTGCCAGTTGCTTCCCTAGCTTTTCAAATTCATCGTAGTGTTCAGGAGTTATTTGATTGAGTGTTTCGTAACCAGCTGTCATAGCAAGTGGATTCCCAGACAATGTTCCCGCCTGATAAATTGGACCGCTCGGTGCAATTTGTTCCATAATTTCTCTTCTGCCTCCGTAAGCACCGACTGGCAGGCCGCCGCCGATCACTTTCCCGAGACACGTTAAATCAGGAGTTACACCGTATACGCCCTGTGCACAGTTATATCCTGTACGAAATCCTGTCATAACTTCATCGAAGATAAGCAGGCTGCCACTTTGTTCTGTAATTTGACGTACGTTTTGAAGAAATCCTTCTTCAGGAGGGACTACTCCCATATTCCCTGCAACAGGTTCCATTATTACGGCTGAGATTTCTTCTCCGTATTTCTCAAAAGCAAGCTTCAAACTATCAAGATCATTATAAGGTACTGTTAAAGTATTTTGTGCAATCGATCCCGGTACACCAGGGCTGTCTGGAAGGCCTAGTGTCGCTACTCCAGATCCAGCTTTAATAAGCAAGGAATCACCGTGGCCGTGGTAGCATCCTTCCATTTTTACTATTTTGTCGCGGCCGGTAAATCCCCGGGCTAAACGAAGTGCGCTCATCGTAGCTTCCGTACCTGAATTCACCATACGAACGACTTCTACAGACGGAACCCGATCAATCACAAGTTCGGCTAATTTTGTTTCCATCTCATGTGACGACCCAAAGCTTGTTCCTTTTTCGGTCACTTTTTTCAACTGCTCCACTACATGATCATCAGCGTGGCCGCGAATTAGCGGTCCCCAGGAAAGAACATAATCAATGTACTCATTTTCATCAAGGTCTTTAATTTTAGACCCTTTTCCTTCCGTCATATAAACAGGGGCATGATCAACTGATTTATAAGCTCTTACTGGGCTGTTTACACCTCCAGGCATTAAAGGTTCCGCTTTGTCATAAGCAGCCTGGGATTTTTCGAAAGATCTCATCACAAGCACTCCTTTTGCATGCATACGTTTATCACTTATTTCACCACTTCTAGGGTATCAAATATGTAACGTGTTTGTCCTGTCCAACGTTCATTCAAATAACTGCCCTTCAGTAAAACCTGAGGGCAGTTGTTATCTCCTATTTGTCTTCTTCTATCCATTTTGCAGCGTCTATAGCAAAATAGGTAACGATTAAATCAGCACCAGCACGCTTCATGCTCGTTAGTTTTTCCATAACTACTTCTTTTTCATCAATCCAACCATTCTGCGCAGCAGCTTTAATCATGGCATATTCGCCAGACACATTATAAGCAACCACTGGAAGGCCTGTTTCATTTTTAACATCCCGAACAATATCTAAATAGGACAGAGCCGGTTTAACGATTAAAAAGTCTGCGCCTTCCTTCACGTCAGATTTTGCTTCTCGCAGTGCTTCTAAACGATTAGGCGGATCCATTTGATACGTTTTGCGATCACCAAAAGAAGGAGAGCTATGAGCGGCATCACGAAATGGACCGTAAAAGGCAGATGCGTATTTTACCGCATAGGACATCACAGGAATATCACTGTAGCCTGCTTCATCAAGTCCTTTACGTATAGCAGCAGTAAAGCCGTCCATCATGTTAGAAGGAGCGATAATATCTGCCCCGGCTTCTGCTTGTGAAACTGCCGTTTTTGTTAACAGTTCAAGAGAAGGGTCATTTAAAATAACTCCATTTTCAATAATGCCGCAGTGGCCGTGATCTGTGTACTGGCAAAGACACGTATCAGCAATTACAGTTAAACTTGGATTTTCTTCTTTAATCTGACGAATGGCCTTTTGGACAATACCGTTCTCTGCATAAGCTTCTGTGCCGCAATCATCTTTGTGGGCCGGAACCCCAAAAACAATAACAGAAAGAATGCCATGTTCTTCAAGCGTATCCATTTCCTCTTTTAAAAAATCCAAAGAGACTTGATGAACACCCGGCATAGAAGGTACTTCATTTTTCACTTTTTCCCCTTCTACCACAAAAATCGGGTAAATCAAGTCCTCTTTCCGAAGAACATTTTCTCTTACCATCGCACGAAGACCAGAAGACCGGCGCAGCCGTCGATGTCTGTGAAACTCCATATCACTCATACTCGTTCCTCCTCTATGAAAAACTTTCAATACTTAGCTTCATTTTTCAACATTCAGCACTTAACCATTGCCACTAATGCATCAACCATTCCCTCTACTGTGTATGGTTTAGCTGATCTTATATTCTTAAATCCAAATCGATCTGTTTCATTTTGTGTAATCGGACCAATACAGATAACGGGGATGTTTTCCCACATAGAGGTCTCCATGTCTTTAAGAAAACCGCAAAAAACTTTAACCGACGATGGGCTTGCAAAGGTTAGCACATCTAAGCGTTTTTCCCTTACAAGTTGTTGTAAGGTGTATTTATTTTCATAGAGCGGAGCACTCGTGTACAAAGGCATCTCTGTAACAAGAACTCCTGCTTCATTTAACACAGCTGGGATCACATTTCTAGCACGTGCGCTTTTTGGAAATAACACCCGCTCTCCAGCTTTCACCTTCTTACGTAAAAGCTTTGCTAACTCTTCCGCATAAAAATCATCAGGCATCAGGTCAATTTCCCATCCTGCTTTTTGAAGTGATTTTGCTGTTTTCCTGCCGACTGCTGCGATGCGCACATTTTTTAATAATGCAGTGTTGCTTTCTTCGAGAGCTTCTTGAAAAAAACGTACCGCATTGGCGCTGGTAAAAACAACCCAATCATAAGTGAGCTCTTTCAATATTCGCAGCTGCTGATTCCATTCTTCTTGCAAGCGTACGGGGTGAATTAAGGGAAGAACTTCAGCTGTTCCTCCCCTTTCTTCAATTAACCGAGCTAAACCAGCTGCTTGCCGGGCCGGCCTTGTGACAAGTACAGTGTACCCGGAAAGCGGCAGACTCATTGGTTATCAAGCTCCGCTTTTACTTTATCTAATATTTCTTTGGCACCTTGCTCTAAAAGAATATGAGCTGCGTCACGGCCGACCTGTTCAGGGTCTGCACCGCGCAAAGTTTCTTTTAATATCACTTTCCCATCCGGAGAACCGACAAGAGCGGTTAATTCCACTTCTCCATCCTCTTCTAAAATTGCATAACCGCCAATTGGCACCTGGCATCCACCTTCTACGGACTGTAAAAATGCCCGTTCTGCTGTTACTCTTTTTCTAACAGCTTCATCATTTAACTGAGCCAGCAGTTCAAGCACTTCCTTATCATCTTCCCTACACTCAAGCCCTAAAGCTCCCTGGCCTACAGCTGGAAGACACACATCAGGTTCGAGATACTGTGTTACAAGATCACCACCCCAGCCCATTCGTTCCAAGCCGGCAGAAGCTAAAATAATCGCATCGAAATTTTCTTCTCTCAATTTACGAAGTCTCGTTTCGATGTTTCCGCGTATCCATTGCACTTTTAAATCCGGACGGTATGAAAGAAGCTGTGCGGAACGGCGCAAACTGCTTGTGCCTACGATGGATCCAGCTGGGAGGTCTTCTAAACGTATATGATCGTTAGCAATGTAAGCATCCCGAGGATCCACCCGGTTTGTGATCGCTCCGATCGTAAATCCATCCTGCAGTTCACCCGGCATATCTTTCATGCTGTGCACCGCAATATCAATTTCCTTATCCTGCATGGCCTGCTCAATTTCTTTAACGAACAACCCTTTTCCTCCCACTTTAGAAAGGGTGACATCAAGAATTTTATCTCCTTTGGTTACTATTTTTTTGATCTCATAATTATACGGAAGGCCAAGTGTTTTTAATTCACTGATAACCCATTCTGTCTGTTTCATCGCTAAGTTGCTTTTTCTAGTTCCTAATACAATGGTACGCATGATTTACCTCCAAAGACGTTAATAACGGTTTAAAAATACCAGAAGTGAAAATCTGTCAGTTCTCCAGATAAAAAGTAATTAATTAACACTAATAAAAACCCTGCCAGGTTTAATAATGTCATATTGTAACCTCTGCGTTGTCTAACAGCCCATAGATATAGATATACACTGTAAACAATCAATACTGCCCCCGATCCTAATACCTTTGCATCCAGCAATGGCAGTTCCTCGAGCTGAATAGATGCCCATACAAATCCTAAAATTAAGCCTAGCAGCATACACGGCACTCCAAATAATGACATGAGAAAGGACAGCCGTTCCATTTTTGGCAGGTTTTCAAGCCTTAATAACTTTTTTCCCCATTGTTTCCTTTTTAATAACTGATGCTGCAGGGTATACATTGCTGCAAAAACAAAAGCCATGGTAAAAGCTGCATAGGATAATAAAATGAGCGTCACATGAACAACCAATAATTCAGATATAAGCAAATCATTTAACTCGGCCGGCACGTCTCCATCCGGTGTAAATAGGCTGAATGCCATGATGACAAATCCAACTACATTGGTAAAAAAAACGAGAAAATCCATACGGAAAAACCGATTAATTACCAAAGATAAAGTGACAAGCAGCCAGGCATAAAAAAACAGCCCTTCAAACGGTGTAATAACGGGCGGTCTGTCGAATTGCAGCGCCCGGATGAAGAAAAAGATTGTTTGCAGCACCCAGACAATAGAAAGCAACCAGAAGGCGATACGGTTCACCTTCCGGTTGTTCTGCAAAAAGTCAATAAAATATCCTAATACACTAAGGCTGTATAACACAATGGTCACAACATAAATAACACCGGCTGCAGCAACCATATGTTAAAACTCCTCTCTTAGGAGCGGACTTTCACGTCTTTACCATAGGCGTAAGGGAGGAGAGAACGTTTCTTTTTACTTTTCCATTCCGTTTCTGCTTCCTCTACTTTTGCCTGCTGTTCTTCCGCTTCCTTCGCCAGTTCCACTTCTTCTTCTAATGCAAATATCTCCGTAAACAAAGCAAGCGTTTCATCTGCATCCGGCTCCGCAGCAAGTTCTTTTGCTCTTGTGATCGGATCCCGAAGCATCTGGTTGATAATGCTTTTTGTATGTTTACGCAACACTTTTTTTTCCCGCTCACTCAAGTCAGGAAGCTTCCGTTCAATACTTTCCATCGTTTCTGCTTGAATATTTAACGCTTTTGTACGCAAAGCAGAAATGACAGGAACTACTCCAAGGGTATGAACCCAATCTTTAAATCGAGCCAGCTCTACTTGAACCATTTCTTCTATTTTTTCAGCTTCTTGTTTCCGTTCTTCTAAATTGGCAGCTACAATGCCTTGTAAATCATCAATATCGTACAAGAAAATGTTGTCGAGGCTGTCAATCGCCGGATCGAGGTCTCTTGGAACAGCAATATCAACCATAAACAACGGCCGGCCTTTTCGCTGTTTCAACACTTTCTCTACCATCTTTTTATTAATAACGTAGTCTCCGGAGCCTGTGGAAGAAATAATAATATCAGCTTCAGCAATACTGGACTGAAGATGATCCATACTTTCGGCTTTTCCAAGAAATTTTTCAGCAAGTTCAGCAGCTTTAGCATACGTACGGTTCAAAACCGTTATTTCTGCTGCACCGCTTGAATGAAGATGCTTAGCAGTAAGCTCACTCATCTTTCCTGCACCAAGCACCATCACATGCTTGTCCTTAAAATCACCCAAAATTTTCTTACCCAGCTCCACCGCTGCATAACTCACAGATATCGCATTGTCGTTAATTTCTGTTTCGTTGTGAGCCTTTTTCGCAAACGTTACCGCCTGTTTAAATAATTCATTAAATACTGTGCCGGTAGCTCCTTCCGCCTGAGCTAGAAGAAAGCTGTCTTTTACCTGGCCTAGAATCTGAGTCTCACCTAACACCATAGAGTCAAGGCCGGTCACAACCCGGAATAAATGCTGAATAGCTGCATCATTCTCACGGATGTTTAAATAAGAGCCAAAGTCTTCTACTGGCATTTCGAACCATTCGGATAAAAACTTTTTTATAAAATGGCGTCCGGTGTGCAGCTGATCAGCAACGGCATAAATCTCTGTCCGATTGCATGTAGAAACAATCGTGCACTCTAAAATGCTTTTCATGCCGCGTAGCTGATGAAGCGCATCCGGAAGGGTATCTTCCTGAAACGCCAATTGTTCTCTTATTTCTACAGGGGTTGTTTTATAATCTAGCCCGGCTGCTAATATATGCATGATGTGTCACCCCCACTAATTTTACTTCAAAAAGCGGATGCGCTCTAAGCCGCTGCGATCAATTTGATGTATACCGCTTATTGAACCCCAATTACTTATTTTGTACATTTTATCATTTTTAAGTTTACTACACATAGTTATACCATTTTCATTATACCATGCACATTAACAGTCTCAAAAATTAAATGTGAACAGTCCCTGACATCTATGATAAGATGAGTAATCGATAATAACCATAAGCTGACGGAGGCCCATCATGAAAAAACAAAGCATCTTCTACGGTATACTTTTGGCTGGTATCGGTCTTCTTCTGTTCATTCAAACGTGGAACCTCTCCGTGCCGGCACAATGGCTGGAATGGCCGACCATCCTGTTGATTATAGGACTGGCCTTTACTGCTGAAGCCCTGACTTCCCGTGCTTCGCTTTCATTCCTGCCCGGAATATTATTATTGATGATCGGTATTCATTTGCACCTTACCAGACTATTTTCTGAATGGCCTGACCATCCTGGGATGTACGGTGCGTTTGTAGGTGTTGCTATTTTAATGGATTACTTAAAAACAAAATCTTCCGGATGGTTCAGCGGTTTATTACTATTAGCAGCAGGATCTGCTTACTTTTTTGATGAAGAGCTCTACCGCATAACCGGGAGTACGATATTATCACAGGCTTTTCGTTTTGCTCCGTTTGTTCTATTAGGGATTGGTATTTATTTAGCTGTTTTTAAAAAAAGATAAACTGGATATTTTTTCCTTGCCTTTATGAGGTAAGGTTTTTTATTTCTTTCCACGCCTCTTCTTTACCTTGGCCTGATTCTGAGGAAAATAAAATGATTTTATCATCTTTTTCCAATTCTAATGTTTCTTTTACTTGTTTTAAGTGTTTTGGCCGTTTATTTTTGGTTACTTTATCGGCTTTTGTAGCAATAACAATGACCGGAACCTCAAAATACTTCAAATACTCGTACATTTGAACGTCCTCAGCGCTCGGTTTATGTCTGATGTCTACTATCTGCACAACCCCGCAAAGCTCTTCCCGTTCAGAAAGATACGTTTCAATCATCTTTCCCCAGGAAGCTCTTTCGGTTTTTGAAACTTTCGCATAGCCATAACCTGGCACGTCCACAAATATAAGCTCATCATTAATGTTATAAAAATTTAATGTCCGTGTTTTTCCTGGTTTCGAAGACGTATGGGCTAAATTCTTTCTGGTTAACAATGTATTGATAAATGTAGATTTCCCTACATTTGACCGTCCTGCCAGGGCAATTTCCGGCAGGCGGTTATTTGGGTATTGTTCTGTTTTTACGGCGCTGATGATTAGCTCCGCCTTATTTACCTTCATGTTCCTCCCCCAATGCATGTTTTAATACTTCATCTAAGTGTGAAACCGTAATAAAGGTAAGGTCTTCTCTAACACTTTCCGGAATGTCTTCGAGGTCTTTTTCATTTTCTTTTGGAATAATGACTTTTTCCAGTCCTGCTCTGTGAGCACTCATGCTTTTTTCTTTCAACCCTCCAATTGGAAGGACTCTTCCTCTTAGAGTAATCTCTCCGGTCATGCCTACTTCTTTTTTCACTCTGCGGCCGGTCAAAGCTGAAATAAGAGCAGTTGCCATCGTAATCCCTGCAGACGGACCATCTTTAGGAGTTGCTCCTTCTGGCACGTGTATATGAATATCATATTTTTCATGAAAGTCCGGTTCAATGTTTAAGTCATCTGAGCGGGAGCGGATGTAGCTGAAAGCAGCCTGCGCAGACTCTTTCATCACATCGCCGAGCTTACCTGTTAACGTCAACTCACCTTTTCCTTTTGCAATCGACACTTCAATAGATAACGTATTGCCTCCGCCGGTAGTATAGGCAAGACCTGTTGCCGCGCCAATTTGGTCTTCATCCTCTGCCTGACCGTAACGGAATTTAGGTTTCCCCAGCATTTCTTCTACTGTATTCGGCGTGACAATGACTCTTTTTCTTTCACCTGACACAATTTTTTTCGCAGCTTTGCGGCAGACGGTTGCTATTTCTCTTTCTAAGCTTCTCACCCCTGCTTCTCTGGTGTAATAACGGATGAGTTTAAGCAGGGCGTCATCTTTCACTTGAATTTTACCTTTGGTCAAACCATGCTCTTTAATTTGCTTTGGCAATAGATATCCTTTCGCAATCCCCTGCTTTTCAATTTCTGTATAGCCCGCAATCGATATAATTTCCATGCGGTCCAACAATGGTTCAGGAATAGCAGAGACATTATTCGCCGTTGTAATAAACATTACTTTAGAAAGATCATACGTTTCTTCGATATAATGATCGCTAAAAGAATTGTTCTGTTCCGGGTCTAATACTTCCAGCATGGCAGATGACGGATCCCCGCGGAAGTCGCTTGCCATTTTATCAATTTCATCAAGTAAAAAAACCGGATTGACTGAGCCTGCTTTTTTCATGCCCTGAATAATACGTCCAGGCATCGCTCCTACATACGTACGGCGGTGACCGCGTATTTCTGCTTCATCTCTTACGCCGCCTAGTGAGATTCGCACAAACTTTCTTTCAAGGGCACGCGCCACAGAACGAGCCAGTGAAGTTTTACCTACTCCAGGAGGGCCTGACAAACACAATATAGGGCCTTTTAAAGATTCAGTCAGTTCTTGTACAGATAAATATTCCAAAACCCGCTCTTTTACTTTATCTAAACCGTAGTGGTCTTCGTCCAAAATCTCCTGCGCGTTGTTAATGTCCAGCCGGTCGGTTGTTTCTTCCGTCCACGGAAGCTGCGTTAGCCATTCAATATAATTTCGGATAACAGAACTTTCAGCGGAAGTAGAAGGCATTTTTTCATAGCGGTCTAATTCTTTATATGCTTTTTCTTCTACATTTCCCGGCATGTTTGCTTCTTCTATTTTCTCTCGCAGTTCCTCGACTTCGCCAGCTTTACCTTCTTTATCTCCAAGCTCTTTTTGAATAGCTTTCATCTGCTCACGGAGATAATATTCTTTCTGTGTTTTTTCCATCGATTTTTTAACGCGCTGGCCTATTTTTTGTTCGAGCCCTAGCACTTCTTTTTCATTATTTAATATTTCCAAAATGCTCATGAGCCGTTCGCGCACATTTACTGTTTCAAGCAATGCTTGTTTTTCCGACACCTTGAGAGGAAGATGAGAGGAAACAATATCTGCTAGACGACTTGGTTCAGCTATGTCTTGTACAGATTGCAGCGTTTCATTGGAAACTTTTTTTGATATGTTCACATATTGCTCAAACTGGTCCAGTACATTTCTCATTAGAGCCTGTTCCTCAGAGCCATTGCCGTCTTCGTCTTCATTTAAGACTGTCATTTCTATTTCAAAATAATCTTCTCTATCGAGGAAACGATTAATTTTACCACGTTCGAGCCCTTCTACAAGCACACGTATCGTTCCATTTGGAAGCTTCAGCATCTGCTTTACTTTTGCTAAAGTACCTATATGATACATATCTTCTTCATCTGGTTCATCTACTGATAAATCAATCTGACTGGTTAGAAAAATTTCGCTGTCATCTACCATTGCCTGTTCTAAAGCCTGCACCGATTTTTCCCTGCCTACATCAAGATGAAGAACCATCGTAGGAAATACCAGTAATCCTCGAAGCGGAAGCAAAGGTATGTTACGCGTAGTTTGTTCACTCATCAGACAACACCCCCAATAATCTGTTCATAGTATGACTACCACAGTAGGGTTATCATACATGTACTGAATGATTCTATGTATTCATTCTTGTGAAAAAAAAGCCCGCTTTTAAACTGCATCTTTTTGAAGCGGGCCTTTCCTTCTTATTCTTTTATACCCAATGTACCAGACTCTTTAACAATTCTATCCTATTAATGAACCGTTTGTCTAATGACCGGCTTTATTTTTAAGACAGTTCTGCAGGAGAAACAGGGGTTTCGTGAAGCGGAAGAACAGATTCTTTCCACTCTTCTTTTTCATCGGCAGATAAAGCTGCTTTTAACAGTTCTTCCATTCTTTTTATGGGCTGAACTTTCACGCCATCGTATTTATGAAAAGACTTCTGGTCATTTTCGTGAGGGATAAAAATATGAGTTGCTCCAGCTTTAACTGCAGCCTCCACTTTTGCAGCTACTCCCCCTACCGGTTTAATATCACCATGGATACCGAGTTCACCAGTTACCGCTGCTTTTTCTTTCACTTCAAAGCGCTTAATACCAGAGTAAATGGCAAGAGCCATTGCTGCACCAGCAGACGGCCCATCTATGGGAATGCCTCCTGGGAAGTTTACATGAATATCATATTCTTTTACAGGTAAATGCAAGGATTGAAGAACAGTAACAACATTTTCTACTGAGCTCTTTGCAAGGCTTTTTCTTTTCATGGAATAAGAAGGACTTCCATGGTTTTCTTCTTCTACAATTCCGGTAACCGTTACCTCGCCTTTTCCTTTCACTTTCTTAGCTGTGGCTTCAATTTCAATCAGCATACCGTTACCCGCACCCGTAACAGCGAGACCATTGACGACCCCAACTTCCGGCTCTTTTCTCACTTGCTTTTCGAGGCGGGGACTTAGCCGGCTTGCTGCAACCACCCACTCTATAACCTCTTTATTTATTTCGTGTTTATTCTCTTCGACGGCTACACCTGCTGCAATTTGTACCGTATTAACTGCTTCTCTTCCGTTATGAGCATACTCTGACACAAGATTTGCAGCTTCTTCAGTCAGTTTAATTTTACTTTTATTCGCAGCATGTACGGCAATCGTTTTTATTTCATCCTTATCAAGACCGCGAAAATATATTTCCATACAGCGGGAACGCAGAGCTGCCGGGAGTTCTTCAGGTCTGCGTGTAGTGGCACCGACCAGCCGGAAATCTGCCGGCAGGCCATTTTGAAATATATCATGAATATGAGCAGGAATTTGTCTGTTCTCTTCACTATAGTATGCGCTTTCAAGAAATACTTTTCTATCTTCAAGCACTTTTAGCAATTTATTTAATTGAATCGAATGAAGCTCTCCAATTTCATCAATAAAGAGCATTCCCCCGTGCGCTTTAGTCACTGCTCCCTGTTTCGGCTGTGGAATGCCGGCCTGGCCCATCGCTCCTGCCCCCTGGTAAATAGGATCATGAACTGACCCTATCAGAGGATCGGCAATTCCTCTGTCATCAAAGCGTGAAGTGGCTCCGTCCATCTCTACAAAGGCTGCATCTTTTTTAAAAGGAGAAAGGGGATTGCTTTTGGCGATTTCAAGCACCAATCTGGCGGCAGCTGTTTTTCCTACCCCAGGCGGACCATATATCAGCACATGCTGAGGATTTTCTCCACAGATGGCTGCTTTTAATGCTTTGACTCCCTCTTTTTGACCAATAACCTCTTTTAAATCGGAAGGACGCACTTTCTCTGATAATGGCTCAGATAATGACACGGACCGTAATCGCCTTAACTGTTCCATTTCTTTCTTAGATTCTCTATCCACCGTCACTTTTTGTGAACGCTGGTTTTTTAATAAATTCCAAAAATACATTCCAATGATAACCCCGAAAATCAGCTGCACTAGCAGTGCAATCGTAGTGAAATGCATCAGATATTCCCCCTTTTCCATCCGTCTATATGGTCTTTAGTATGGTTGATCTTCTTTAAAATCATACGAGATCAAAAGGGGGGAAAAATAAAGAAAGCCTATGTCCCGCCAGTGCAGGGTGATAGGCTTTCTCTATAAATTCTATCGTTTTATTTATTTTCATTTCCATTGTTTTTCTGAAGAACTTTTAAGCCGCTTTGCATGTCTGAAGCAAGGATGTAGTTACGGTCCACAAAGACACCCCACACATCTGCCCATTCGGATTGATACTGTCCAATTTGTTCAGGATTAGAAGGGTCTGTAATGTCAACCATGTATACACCGCCTGCATAATGGGACAAATACAAAGTATTGCCGCGTACTTTTGGATCATGTACTGTATTGGCAAAAGTCACTCCATCTTCAATATTATCAACAAGATCTGTTTTAAATTCACTTAACAGTTTCGGATCGCTTTGATTACTTATATCAAAAATACGAGTGTAGCCGTACGATTCTTCATAGCCATCTTTTGCAGGGTCATAAACTTCTCTTGTTTCAATCAAGACGTTACCGCCTTTTGCCGTGGCGCTCGAATGCGCAGAGCCCTGCTGGTCAGAGGCATATTCTGTACGACTTAAAAAAGTCGGGTTTTCTGGATCCGATATGTCTAGAATAATCGTGCCTAAATCCCAGAAAGAAAGATAAGCCCGGGTCCCTTGTTCATTAGCCATCGTGCTGTGATTAAAGACCGGCCGCGTTTTTCCTTCTGGCGCTTCCCAATGATATCCATTAAAATCTTCGGGTACGTTTTCTAACTCTCTTGGATCAAATTCATAAATCGTCTCTGGATTAGCAGGATCTGCCACATCTACAATTTGAAAATCTTTTGATTCTCCGTGAGTATAGTAATCAGCGTACGGATTAGCCGTTAAGACAAGAGGCCGGCCGTTCTGTATCGTTAAGTATAATTCATGGGTGCCAATTGTTCGTTTATCTACTTCCCAAAACCCTAACTTTTCAGGCTCATGCGGATCAGTCACATCGTACAGCAAGAATCCGCCCCGGCTTTCTGGATGTTCACTATCTATCTGCTGGACACTCACTACAGCCAAATCTCCCTTAAAATGCTCTGTGTTCACAGGCTTTACAATTACTTTTTCCTGCCATGTACCTGGAATTTCATCAGCAAATGAAGATACTTTTTCTGGATTAGATGGATCTTTTAAATCGTATACATGAACACCGCCATTTGCTTGATCTCCTGTCAAGTGAGTTCCAGCATAGGCATGCCCTTTATAAGAATAAACATCAGCCATGGTCGTTTTGTAGCCATCTTCATGATCTTCAAGCTCTACTGCTGCCACTTCTTTTAAATGCTTTACATTTTTTGTTCCTTCTAATACCGGCCCATCAAAATCATAGTCCAGATCATCGTAGTTGACCCCTTTTTCAACACTGTCCCCCAGTTTGTCATGAGCTTGTCCTATACCAGCCGGCCAAAGCAAAGCTGTCGTAAGTACCCCGGTCAGCATATAATGAAACCCCTGTTTTTTCATATCTTCACCCCTTGGCTTTGTAATATACTTAGATTATCAAAGTATTTTAAAAAAACAATTAGTCTTTGGAATTATTTGGTTAACTGCTTTTTCTGAAGTGAGAAAAGACTCATTCTCGTACTTTTAAAGAAAAAACGCTATGTTATTAGAAAATTTCAACTTTTTCTTTTTTCACGTATGTTGTTTTTAAAGTCCCGCTACCTATTTAACGTTTCTATTGTAATGGGATATTTTACCTAAAGTCCAAATAAAAAAACCGCTTTGACATAGAATGCCAAAGCGGTGCTGACTTTTTCTATTAGGCACTTTCGCTTTTCTTGGTTTCTGCTTGTTCCAACGAAACTTCTTTACCGTCTTTTGTCTTTAAAACAGGAGATGACCCTTCTGTTACACTTTCTGCTGTAATTGTGCAGGTAGCAATATTATCTTTTGAAGGTAGGTCATACATTACATCGAGCATAATTCCTTCGATGATCGAGCGAAGACCGCGAGCACCCGTTTTCCGTTCAATTGCTTTTTGAGAAATTTCTTTTAATGCGTCGTCTGTAAATTCTAATTCTACTTCATCAATCTCAAGCAATTTTTGGTATTGCTTTACGAGGGCATTTTTTGGCTGGGTTAAAATTTCCACCAATGCTTTCTCATCGAGTTGAGAGAGACTAGAAATAACAGGCAGACGACCGATAAATTCCGGGATCAGTCCATAGCGAAGCAAATCCTCCGGCAAAATTTTGCTCATGTATTCGTCTTTATCTAAATCAGACTTTTCCATTTCAGAACCGAAGCCTATTACTTTTTTACCAAGGCGTTGCTTTACAATTTGATCAATTCCATCAAATGCCCCGCCGCAAATGAACAAGACATTGCTTGTGTCAATTTGTATAAATTCCTGGTGAGGATGCTTACGTCCGCCTTGTGGTGGAACGCTTGCTGTTGTCCCTTCTAAGATCTTTAACAGGGCCTGCTGTACCCCTTCACCGGAAACATCCCGTGTAATGGATGGGTTCTCAGATTTTCTTGCTACTTTATCAATTTCATCGATGTAGATGATTCCTTTTTCTGCTTTTTCTACATCATAGTCTGCAGCTTGAATGAGTTTAAGCAGAATGTTTTCAACGTCTTCTCCTACATACCCAGCTTCAGTCAATGAAGTCGCATCAGCAATAGCAAATGGAACGTTTAAGATGCGAGCCAATGTTTGTGCTAGTAGGGTCTTCCCGCTTCCTGTAGGTCCAATCAAGCAGATGTTACTTTTTGCAAGCTCTACATCTTCTGGTTTTGTAGCTGAATTAACACGTTTATAATGATTATATACAGCAACGGACAAAGACTTTTTGGCCCGCTCCTGACCAATAACATAATCATCTAGAATTTCATTAATTTCATAAGGTTTCGGAATTTCCTCTAATTCCACCTCTTCTTCTGTTCCCAGTTCTTCCTCTACGATTTCCGTGCATAGCTCAATGCACTCATCACATATATAAACTCCAGGACCAGCCACCAGTTTACGTACTTGATCCTGTGTTTTTCCGCAAAAAGAACATTTTAATTGTCCTTTTTCTTCATTAAACTTAAACATGGTCTTCACCCCTTACTTATATATTGTACACGAACCTTTCATAATCAGTACACTAAAACAACTTTTTTCCCTTTTCTTTTGGAAAATGCGGTGCACTTTTTTACAAATCCGATGAACAGGTCATGGTTTGCATTGTATCATACAAAAAGACTCGACATGAAATAATACGATAAAAAGCAAGGAATATCCTGCCTTACCAAGCTGTGAAACTTCAATTAGTCTTCCCGTTCTTAAAAAAAACATCCTTTTTAATCAAAAAGTCTAAATATTATCCTATGTATGGTTCTAAGCAGCGCGAATAAATATCCTTGTGTATGCTACCTACTATACCCTTTTTTTATCAGCCGTAAAAGGAAAAAAAGAAATTTTTGGCGGCAATCCAGGTTTTACCATAGGTGAAAACAAGCCCTAAAAGTCATAACGGCTTTTAGGGCTTGTGGTTAATATTTATTCTTCACTTTCATCCTTTTCTTTTTTTGGCACGGTTTTGCTTTCTTCTACAAGCAAATCAATTGCTTTTTGTATGCGAAGATCTCCTTTAAGCGCATCCGTACCACCTTGCATAGCAAGCAAGTTGCGGATTTCTTCTTTATCACGCTGATAGGTTTCAGCCATTTTATCCAGTTCTTTTTCTGCGTCTTCATCTGTTACTTCTACATTTTCAGCATCAGCAATCGCCTCTAATGTAAGGTTCATTCTTACTCGCTTTTCAGCTTCCGGCTTAAATTGCTCTTTCATGCCTTCTTCATCTGTACCTGCAACTTGATAGTACATATCTAGAGACATTCCTTGTGCCTGCAGGCGCTGATCGAATTCTTGCATCATACGTTCAATTTCTGTAGAGATCATAGCATCCGGGATATCAATTGTTGCGTTTTCAGATGCTTTTTCGACAACTGTATCACGCTCATGATGCTCTTTAGCATGCTCTTTATCATGCTTAAGTTTTTCTTCTTGCTTTTTCTTCAATTCATCAAGTGTTTCTACATCTTCGTCCACGTCTTTAGCAAATTCATCATCCAATTCTGGAAGTTCTTTTCGCTTAATATCATGAACTTTCACTTTAAATGTCGCTTCTTTGCCAGCAAGATCTTCTGAATGATACTCTTCCGGGAAGGTAACAACCACATCTTTTTCTTCTCCAGCTTTCATTCCGACAACTTGCTCTTCAAATCCTGGAATGAATTGGCCAGAGCCAATTTCAAGAGAATAATTTTCAGCTTGTCCACCTTCAAAAGCTTCACCGTCAACAAATCCTTCAAAGTCTAAAACAACAGTATCGCCGTTTTCGACTTCTCCGTCTTCGACAACAACAAGCTCTGCCTGCTTTTCTTGAAGTTGTTTTAATTCTTGTTCGACCTCTTCAGCCGTTACGGTAGTATCATATTCTTCTACTTCCAGCCCTTTGTATTCTCCAAGCTGTACTTCAGGTTTTACCGTAACAGTTGCTTTAAATACAAAGTTTTCCCCTTTTTCGACCTGTTCGACATCAATTTCCGGGCGATCTACCGGTTCAATCCCTGCTTCTTCTACTGCTTCTGAATAAGCTTCAGGAAGAATAATATCAATAGCGTCTTGATAAAGAGCTTCAACTCCAAAGCGCTGTTCAAAAATCTTGCGTGGTATTTTTCCTTTTCTAAAACCAGGAACGTTTACCTGCTTTCTTACTTTTTTAAATGCTTCGTCCAGTGCGTTGTCGAATTTCTCAGATTCTACATCGACAGTCAACACGCCCTGGTTGCCTTCTAGCTTTTCCCAATTGGCGCTCATTTATCTTTTCCCTCCAAGTTTCATAGGTAATATCCGTTTTTACAACCACTACATTATAACATATCGCATACTCATTTCAATGAAAAATGGGTACATAAATGCTACAATAGCCGCTATTCAATGACATCTCATAACATATTAAACTTCAGATAGTTTTGTTTTCAATTTTTTATATTCTTCCAATACCTCAAAAAAACTATTTTCCGCTACACCATACTGCTCTGTAAGAAAAGAGGCTTCAGCCTCAAATCCAGTCTGAACTGCCGCTTCAAAATGAAGAACTGCAGCCAATGATTCAATCTGCACAGAAGGTGGAAAGGGATAATAATACAACAATATTTCCTTTAGCAAATGGTCAGCGTTTTCTAACAGAACTGGGTCTTTATGCTCAAGAGCTTCTTCTAATAATTGTGATGACTTTATGTAAGAGGTGCTTTTCTCTATGGGCAGAAGGGCGGCTGGCGAAAATTCTCCTTTGCGGTCTAATTTTTCTACCCACACATTTTTTTCTATTTTCCAATCTTTCAATAAAAGTAGCAGAAAACTCTGCATGAGAGGAGAGGACTTTTGATCAGCAAGCAAATTCTCTATCACCGGTAAAGCTTGTTCCGGCCCATGCTTTCTCAATTCACCAAGTGCTGCAAGCTTCTGTTCCGAGCTTCCATTTAGGAGTCGTTCCTGCCATTCTTCTATGCTGATTTCTGAGGTTTCTGGTAAGTCTTCTTCCTTTAATTCAAGTTGCTGTGTTTCATTATCAGCCATATGCCTAGAAAGTTCTAAGAGCTCAAAAAGCTGCTCTGCCATTCGGGCAGGAAATTGATCTTCTGCTTGTACAGCCTCTAAAACGGTAACAACTTTCCCATATTCTCCAAGCTGCGCCAGAATGGAAACATATACTTGCAATACTTCAAAATAATCTCCTAAGGCTTTTTGCATCATGTTTTCTGCCCATGCCTTGCCTTCCTTAAAACGGCCGGTATCTGCGTAAGCAAGCAGCAGACAATAGGAAGCTTCTTCATGATCCGGATCATGCTGTAAAGCTTCTAAGAAATACTCCAGTGCTTTTTGCTTATCCCCTTCTTTTAATTCTTTCAGCCCTTCATTAACCAGTCTGTCTGCTGATCCAGGAAAAGGGACGATATTATTGTTGGAGCCTTCCCTCTTCATCCCGTGTCCTCCTTATTCCAGTACGACAAACTGTTCTGTAATTAAGAAGGCGGCCCTTGACAGGCCGCCTTCCTGTTTATACATTCATCTTCTCTTCGTACTGGGCAATCTCATCCTCATACTGGAGTGTGAGACTGATCTCATCCCAACCATTTAAAAGCATTTCTTTCCAGTATGGATCTATTTCGAAGCTTGCTTCAAAACCACGATCGTCCGTAATTTTTTGGTTTTGAAGATCGACGGTTACTTCATATACTTCATCTTTCCCATTTTCCATTAGTTTATAAACCTGCTCTTCATCTAATCTTATCGGAAGAATGCCATTTTTAAAACAGTTATTGTAAAAGATATCTGCAAAGCTGGGAGCAATAATAACACGAAATCCATAATCCTGCAGAGCCCAAGGAGCATGCTCTCTTGAAGATCCGCAGCCAAAATTATGGTCTGCTATTAAAATAGAAGCATTTTCTGCTTGCGGCTGGTTCAGCTCAAAATTAGGATTATCGTTTCCATTTGCAAGAAAACGCCAGTCGAAAAAAAGAAATTGTCCAAACCCAGTGCGTTCGACACGTTTTAAGAATTGCTTTGGAATAATTTGGTCTGTATCTACGTTAACACGTGGCAAAACCCCTGTGTTTCCTTTGTGTTTTATGATAGGTTCCACACTCTTCACCTTCTTTGTTTTGTCTGAATTTCAGTCTATTCACGGCAAGCCGTGAAGCTGAAGCTTTTCTATTATTGTCCAGCTTAGCTCCAAAGAGAAAAGGATCCTCTGCTAAAGGGGGAACGTTGACGCACAGGACGTGCTAATGTCGCCAATGCCACAGGACGCGGCGTTTTTGGCGACGAGTTCACAACGAGAAGTCAGCCCATCCAGGGCAAGTCAGTTCGACGTTGTCACAGGAGGTGACGCTCTTAGTCAAACATCCTAATTCTGTTTCAGTCATAAAAGGCAAAGATCGGCCTTTTTTGCCTGAAGAACATTTACCTGTCAAGGCTTTTCGGGGAGCGGAAGCTTTCTATTTCACTGCTGGTTCTTTTAGGGTTCTGATATCAACGAATTTACCATTAACTGCAGCAGCTGCTGCCATAGCAGGACTTACAAGGTGAGTTCTTGCCCCTTTCCCTTGGCGGCCTTCGAAGTTTCGGTTAGACGTTGAAGCACAGCGCTCCCCTTCAGGAACAAAGTCAGGATTCATGCTTAAACACATGCTGCATCCGGATTCACGCCAATCAAACCCTGCTTCTGTAAAGATCTTATCAAGGCCTTCTTTTTCTGCTTGCAGCTTGACTTTTTGGGATCCCGGTACTACCATCGCCCGCACTCCGTCTGCTACTTTGCGCCCTTCTGCAACTTTCGCTGCGGCGCGAAGGTCACTAATACGAGCGTTCGTACAGGAACCGATAAATACGTGCTGAATAGCAATATCTGTCATTTTCGTTCCTGGCTTCAAATCCATATATTCTAAGGATTGTTCAATAGCTTTTCTGCCGGCATTAGAATCTGCTTCGTCGGGAGAAGGAACAGTGCCGCCAACTCCAACACCCTGAGATGGATTTGTGCCCCAGGTTACCATTGGTTCAATTTCACTGCTGTCAATTTCCACTACAGCATCATATTCTGCACCTTCATCCGTAGCAAGTTCCTGCCACTCTTTAACTTTTTGCTCAAACGCTTCCCCTGAAGGAACTTTTTCGCGTCCTTCAAGATAATCAAACGTTACTTGGTCTGGACTGATAAGTCCCGCTCTTGCACCAGCTTCGATAGACATATTACATATAGTCATTCTTTCTTCCATAGTTAGACCGCTTATTGCTTCGCCAGTATATTCAAGAACGTAGCCTGTTCCAAAATCCACACCATATTTTGCAATAATTGCGAGAATAATATCTTTAGCTGTTACTCCAGGAGCCAAACGGCCGTTGATGCGAACTTCCATCGTTTTCGGCTTCGACTGCCATAATGTTTGAGTTGCAAGGCTATGTTCTACTTCACTTGTGCCAATACCAAAAGCTAGTGCACCAAAAGCGCCGTGTGTAGAAGTATGACTGTCGCCGCACACGATCGTTTTACCAGGCTGAGTCAAGCCGAGTTCAGGCCCGATAATATGAACGATCCCATTGTTTGGGCTGTCTAAATCAGCTACTTCAATGCCAAATTCTTCACAGTTTTTAGACAAGGTGTCCATTTGTTTTTTTGCAATAGCATCAGTAATGGACACGCGATTTTCTGTAGGTACATTATGGTCCATTGTGGCAAACGTCAAATCCGGACGGCGGACTTTTCTTCCGCTAAGACGCAGACCTTCAAAGGCCTGGGGAGAAGTAACCTCGTGAACCATTTGCAAATCAATATATAACAAGTCTGGTTTACCTGGCTCTGAGTGAACTGTATGATTCTCCCAAATTTTCTCAATAATCGTTTTTGGATGTTTCATCGTTCTTCCCTCGCTTTACATTAAGCTGTTCTTATTTCAAAGCTTCTAAGACTTTTTCTAGCATTTCGTCTGTCGAGAGAATAGTTTCTCCCTCTTTTGCAATATCTCCAGTACGATGGCCGTCCGTTAACACTTTGGATACTGCTCTGTCGACCGCTGCAGCTTCTTCATGCATATCAAATGAATATTTAAGCATCATCGCAGCTGAAGAAATTGCAGCAAGCGGATTGGCTTTTCCTTCTCCAGCAATATCTGGAGCAGAACCGTGTACTGGTTCATATAGACCAGGAGCTTCACTTCCAATGCTCGCAGATGGAAGCATTCCTAATGAACCAGTCAGCATAGATGCTTCGTCACTTAAAATATCACCAAACATATTTTCTGTCACAATAACATCAAACTGTTTAGGATCACGAATCAATTGCATTGCTGCATTGTCTACCAGTATATGTTCCAGTTCAACTTCAGGGAAGTCTTTGCTTACTTCTTCTGCTGTTTCTCTCCATAACCTGCTGGACTCTAATACATTTGCTTTATCAACTGATGTTAACTGCTTTCTGCGAACCTTTGCTAATTCAAACGCACGGCGGACTATACGTTCGATTTCAGATTTTTTATACTGTAATGTATCTACCGCAGCTTCTTCTCCGTCTACTTCTAGACGCTCCTGGGGTTCTCCAAAATAAAGACCTCCAGTCAGTTCACGAACAATCATTAAATCTACATTGTCAACTACTTCTTTTCGAAGAGTAGAAGAATCTGTTAAACTTTCATGCCCTGTCACAGGACGAAGATTGGCAAACAAATTTAATGCTTTGCGAAGACCAAGCAGGCCTTTTTCAGGGCGTTTGTGGCCGGGCAGGTTATCCCACTTGGGTCCTCCTACCGCGCCCAGTAAAACACCATCGCTTTTTAAGCATGTATCAATTGTTTCCTGGGGGAGGGGGGTATCGTTTTTATCAATAGAAGCTCCCCCAATATCTGCGTATTCATATTCAAATTGATGACCATATAATTCCGCTGTCTTATCAAGTACGGCAGTCGTTGCTTTTACAACTTCGAGGCCGATTCCGTCACCTGGAAGTACCGTAATTGTTTTATTCATTTATTTCCTCTCCCTTGTGCTTCCCATTGATTGCTGTAAGTAGAACTAAACATGAATTTTTTCTGTTTGTGGACGCGGCCATTTTTTGCGATTCAGCACACGGTTGACAGAGTTAATATAAGCTCGTGCCGAAGCTTCTAACACATCATTGGCAGTACCGCGGCCGGAAGCTTCTTCTCCGTCATACTCAATCTGAACATAAACTTCTGCTAATGCATCACGTCCGCCTGTAATGGACTGAATGCGGTAATCTTTAAGTTTAATTTCTCCGCCGATAATCCGCTCAATGGTATTGTAAACAGCTTCTACGCTGCCTGATCCTGTAGCTGCTTCCTGAAGAATCTCTCCCTCTGGATTCTGGATCGTCACTGTAGCGGTTGGAATATTGTTTGTACCGTAATTTACTTGAAGTGCTTCTACTTCATAGTATTTAACCGCTTCTCCAGCTTTTTCCTCAGTCATAAGAGCGAAAATATCTTCATCGGTGATTTCTTTCTTTTTATCTGCCAGGCTTTTGAAAGCTTTAAATACTTTGTTAATTTCTTCTTCTGTGGCGTTATAGCCAAGTGCCTGAACTTTTTCTTTAAAAGCATGACGCCCGGAAAGTTTTCCAAGAACCATTCGATTGGCGCTTACTCCAACGAGATCCGGAGTAATAATTTCATAAGTGGATTTTTCTTTTAACACACCATCCTGGTGAATGCCGGATTCGTGGGCGAAAGCATTTTCTCCCACTACTGCTTTATTATTTGGAACAACCATTCCTGTTAGTTTACTAACAAGGCTGCTGGTCCGTTTAATTTCATTTAACGTCAATCCAGTTTCAGCTTTATAAAAATCGTTTCTTATTTTCAATGCGACAGCTATTTCTTCTAGTGAGGCGTTTCCTGCTCGTTCACCGATTCCGTTAATAGTGCACTCCACCTGACCAGCACCAGATTCTATAGCTGCTAATGAATTGGATACCGCCATTCCAAGATCATCATGGCAGTGCGCTGAAAGAACCGCCTTATCAATGTTTGGAACTGTATCTCTCAAGTACGTGAACATGTGGCGGATTTCTTCTTGAGTGATAAACCCGACTGTATCAGGAAGATTTATCACTTCAGCCCCTGCATCAATGACTTTTTCGATAATTCTGGCTAAAAAGTCAAGATCAGACCGGCAGGCATCCTCTGCTGACCATTGTAAGTGAGGAAATCTTTGTTTTGCATATTTAACCGAATCTACAGCATTTTCTATTACTTGATCTGGTGTCATGCGAAGTTTATGAGTCATGTGGATCGGAGAGGTAGCGATAAATACGTGAAGTCTTGGTTCCTCTCCGCCTTTCAACGCTTCCCACGCCGCATCGATTTCATTTTTCTTAGATCGGGAAAGACCAGTAACAGAGCTTCCTTTTACCGTTTCGGCAATTGTTTTCACCGATTGGAAATCTCCTTCAGAAGCAGCCGGGAAACCGGCCTCGATGATGTCCACACCGAGGCATTCCAGCTGTGAAGCAATTTGAAGCTTTTCTTCAAGGTTCAAATTTACACCAGGAGATTGTTCCCCATCACGAAGCGTCGTGTCAAAAACGTTAATTTTTCGCACTACCCACCACTCCTTTTGATTTTCCTTTGACAAACGGCATCATTTCACGCAATTCACGGCCTACTTCTTCGATCAAGTGATTGTTTTCACGGTCGTTTGTAGCATTAAATTCTGGACGGTTGGCCTGGTTTTCAAGAATCCATCCTTTTGCAAAGCGGCCTGTTTGGATATCAGTAAGGATATCACGCATAGCATCCTTTGTATCTTCGGTGATAACACGAGGTCCTGCTTGGAAGTCACCCCATTGAGCAGTGTCAGAGATGGAGTAGCGCATGCCTTCGAGACCGCCTTCGTACATTAGGTCAACAATCAATTTTAATTCATGCAGACATTCAAAGTAAGCAACTTCCGGCTGATAGCCTGCTTCCACCAATGTTTCAAAACCTGCTTTCACAAGTGCAGAAGTACCACCGCAAAGAACAGCCTGCTCACCAAACAAATCTGTTTCTGTCTCTTCCTGGAATGTAGTTTCCATAATTCCTGCACGGCCAGCACCAATTTGTTTTGCGTAAGCCAGTGCCACATCTTTTGTTTGACCGCTTGCATCCTGGTAAACGGCGATAAGTGCCGGTACACCAGCGCCATCTTCAAAGGTGCGTCGAACAATGTGTCCCGGACCTTTAGGAGCTACCATGAATACATCCACATCAGATGGAGGTACGATTTGGTTAAAGTGAATATTAAAACCGTGCGCAAATACTAATGCTTTTCCAGCTGATAATTCTGGTTCAATTTCATTTTTATAAATAGTCGGCTGAAGTTCATCCGGAAGCAAAATCATAATAACGTCTGCTTTTGCAGTAGCATCTCTAACTGTTAACACTTCAAAACCGTCTTCTTCTGCTTTTGTCCAGGATTTACCTTGACGAAGTCCGATAACTACTTCTACGCCGCTTTCTCTCAAGTTTTGAGCGTGTGCGTGTCCTTGAGACCCATAACCTACGACAGCTACTGTTTTCCCTTGTAAAACTCCTTCGTTTACGTCTCCGTTATAAAATACTTTTGCCATGATTCATCTCTCTCCTTTAATGTAATTAATTTTTTAATTGATAATAGAATATTTGGGGCTTTCAAAAACACTTTTCTTTGTTCCCCGTTTAAAGGCGGTAATGCCTGTACGGGCTAATTCTTTGATCCCGTATGGTTTCAGAAGGTCTATTAATGCTTCGACCTTTTGCTGGTCACCAGTTACCTGCAGGGTTACACTTTCTCTGCCTACATCAACAATCGATGCGCGGAAAGGTTCTGCGAGAGCGGATATTTCTCCGCGATGCTGCGGAGCAGCTACAACTTTTATAAGAGCCAGCTCTCTTGCAACGATCGCATCATCGGTAATATCCCGCACTTTCAATACATCTACTTGTTTGTTCAACTGCTTAATAACCTGGTCCAGACCGCGGTGGTCATCGACATTAACGACAAATGTCATTCTTGAAACAGTTGGGTTTTCCGTCATTCCAACGGTAATGCTTTCAATGTTAAAATGCCTGCGGGCAAACAATCCAGTTATTCTATTCATTACTCCAGATGTGTTGTTTACTGTCGCTATAATGGTTCGCTTCACGGCTTAATCCCCTCCATTTCATGATGACCTTTGCCAGGAGCAATCATCGGATACACATTTTCATCTTTATGAACACGGCAGTCCATTAAAACAGGCCCCTCGTAATTTAATGCTTCTCGTAAAGCTCCTTGCATTTCATTTGGATCTTCAATCTTCCAACCCTTGATGTTATATGCTTCGGCCATTTTCACGAAATCCGGCTGTACCGGGAAGAGCGAGTTGGAATACCGTTCTTCATAGAACAGCTGCTGCCATTGCCGAACCATTCCAAGAGAGGCATTGTTAACAAGAATGATTTTGACTGGAAGATTTAATTCCTGCAGTACTGACATTTCCTGAGCTGTCATTTGAAAGCCTGCATCTCCAAGGACAGCTACAACCTGTTTATCCGGCTCTGCAAATTGTGCTCCGATAGCAGATGGAAAACCAAATCCCATCGTGCCGAGTCCTCCAGAAGTAACCCAGCAGTTTGGTTTATCAAACTTATAGTATTGAGCAGCCCACATTTGATGCTGTCCTACATCTGTAGTAACGACGGCTTCTCCCTGAGTCTCTTC
Source organism: Alteribacillus sp. JSM 102045 (assembly GCF_041949975.1). Lineage (NCBI taxonomy): Bacteria > Bacillati > Bacillota > Bacilli > Caryophanales > Bacillaceae > Alteribacillus > Alteribacillus sp. JSM 102045. The sequence continues at coordinate 25,537 of NZ_JBHFQG010000030.1, forward strand.
GTAAATCATTTCGATAAGTCTCTGCGGCTTTAAAGAATTTCCTTCTTCTTTATACCAGAGAGGATATTCTGTTTCCCACTTGTTAATCTGTTCTTTCCAATCTGTACACTCACATGGAGTGCCGTTCACATCATAAAGCATGCGAAGGGCTTCTTTAGCGTCTCCAACCACCGGAATGGCCGTTTCTACATTTTTACCGATTTCTGCTGGATCAATATCAATATGAGCTATCTTAGCTTCTGGAGCAAAATGTTTGAGGTTTCCTGTGACACGGTCATCAAACCGGGCTCCAATACTGATTAAAAGGTCTGCCTCATGCAGGGCCATGTTTGCTGCGTAAGTACCGTGCATTCCAGCCATCCCCAAAGAAAGATTATGATTTCCTGGAAAAGCTCCTAAACCAAGCAATGTGCTTGCTACCGGTATTTTCTGCTGTTCAACGTAGTTAAGAAGCTCTTTGGCTCCGCCAGCATGAAGAACACCAGCCCCGGCTAATATAACCGGTTTTTTTGCTTTCGTGACAGCTTCAGCAAGCTTTTTAATTTGAAGTTTATTCGGCATAACCGTCGGCTGATAACCCGGAAGATCTACTTCCTGATCATAGTTGAAAAAGCCGCTTGCTGTGGAAACATCTTTAGGCAGATCAATCAACACTGGCCCTGGACGCCCTGTCGTTGCGATATGAAAAGCTTCTTTAATAATTCTTGGAAGCTCTTCAACATCTCTGACTTGGAAGTTATGTTTTGTGATTGGCATAGTGACACCCACCACGTCAGCTTCCTGAAATGCATCTGTTCCAATTACTGATGTGGCAACTTGACCGGTAATAACCACCATTGGCAAGGAATCTATCATTGCATCAGCTATGCCGGTTATAACATTAGTAGCTCCAGGCCCTGAAGTTACAACACATACTCCCGGCTTCCCTGATACCCGTGCATACCCTTCTGCTGCATGAACTGCTCCTTGTTCGTGACGAGCGAGGATATGCCGAATTCCGGTCCGATAAATTTCATCGTAGGTAGGAAGAATGGCTCCCCCTGGATAACCAAAGATGACATCCACTTTTTCCCTTGCCAATGCTTGAATGAGCATGCTTGATCCTGTCATTTCTTGATTTTCCACTTTCAATTCGCGTCCATTTACCTCTTTTACTTTTGGACTCATCTCTGCTTCCTCCTTATTACCGGTAACGGCTTTTGTATTTCTTAAAAGTAAAAAAAAATCTTTCCACCCATTTCGGCCAGGGATAACCTGACCGAAGGGGTGAAAAGATTTGCTTTTCACGGTACCACCCTTCTTCACGGCTGTTAAGCCGCCTCAGCAACGAATCTTTTTGCTCCGTTTGTTTTGATAACGGGTGGATTGTACAGCTGCACCCGGCTTTTGCTACTGGACTGTCCTTTCACAAAAGCACTCGGAGGTGAGTTCATTTCCGGCGGTCACACCGCATCTCAGCTTACACGGCTCTCTGTTGAAACCTGATACCGAAAATTACTTTTCCTCTTCTGCGTGTTTTTTTAATAATAACAAATTTTGCTCAATATTTCATGGTTTTTATTAATTCTTTTATCCTACTTCTACTTCTGAAGCGGAAGGATAAACTTTCACTCCGTCTTCCACTACTTTATGGCGGAAAGCATCGAGAAGCCGCTTTGTTTCTGTTCCCGGCTTGCCGTCACCGATAATACGGCCGTCAACTTTCACTACTGCAATTACTTCTGCAGCTGTCCCAGTCAAGAAGACTTCATCTGCTGTGTACAAATCATGACGGGTAAATGGCTCTTCTTTTAATTCATACCCTAAATCCTCAGCCAGCTCAATAATAGCTTGACGGGTGATGCCTTCTAAAGCTCCTATATATCCAGGTGGTGTATAAAGAACACTATCTCTGAGAATAAAAATATTGTCTGCAGAGCCTTCGGCAACATAGCCCTCATTATTAAGCATCAGTGCTTCACTTACCCCTGCAAGGCTTGCTTCTATTTTTACTAATATATTATTAAGATAATTTAACGATTTAACTTTCGGACTCAATACATCCGGCCGGTTCCGTCTTGTCGCAACCGTTATGATCTCCAATCCGTTTTCATATAATTCCTTCGGATAAATCGCCAGTTCCTCTGCTATCACTATTAATTGGGGTGCGACACAGGAAGCAGGATCGAGTCCGAGATTGCCTACTCCTCGAGAAACGACCAAACGGATATATGCATTGTTCAGTTCATTTTTTTTCAGGGTTTCAACAATGATTTCACTCATTTCTTCCATCGTATGAGGAATTTCGAGCATAATAGATTTAGCTGAATTGTAAAGACGTATTAAATGCTCTTCTAGCTTGTAGACATTCCCATTGTATACACGGATACCTTCAAATACTCCATCTCCGTATAAGAATCCGTGGTCATAAACAGAAATTTTAGCATCTTCTTTTTTTACAAATTCCCCATTTAAATATATCCATTGCTCACCCACTTCTAATCACCCCTGATGTACTCTTAAAATTAGCTCTCTCTGTTCTGCCTGCCTGCATTTTTGATGTTTTTTTCAGGAAGGCAAATGTGTTTCTGTTGGCGACAAAAACGTGTTTGACGTTTATAATACGCCGTTTGTCTTTTCCGGTCAACCACTTTTTAAAAATTATTAGACGATTCAAATTAATGCGCTAATTAATGTATGCGTTTACACTTAGATAAAACAGGGTATAAGAGCATTTTAAAATTTCTTAAAATAGGCAGATGAGTGATTATTCAGCCACTATAAATTTGCTGCTAAACTGTATGACGCTTATGAAAAAAGTATATTACTAAACATGGAAAGATTTTTTTGGAGAGGATGATTTTATGTGTGGAAGATTTACATTATCGGAAGACGTAAAAGAGATAGAAAAAAGATTCGATGTTGACCACACCGTCGTCGATAACTATGAACCGAGCTTTAACATTGCCCCTTCTCAACATATATTGGCAATTGTAAACGATGGAAAACATAACCGTCTTGGTACATTAAAATGGGGACTCATCCCGGTTTGGGCAAAAGATGAAAAAATAGGGTATAAGCTGATCAATGCAAGAGGAGAAACTATTCATCAAAAAAACAGCTTCAAGCAAGCCTTTAGAAAACGCCGGTGTATCATCCCGACTGATGGCTTTTACGAATGGAAAAAATATGATGGAAAAAAGAAACAGCCATATCGTATCTACTTAAAAAATGAAAAAGTCTTCGGATTTGCCGGGCTGTGGGAGAAATGGACAAATGATCAAGGAGAGGATGTATTTACCTGTACGATCATTACGACAAAAGCAAATGAGTTTATGCGTGACATTCATGATCGGATGCCTGTGATTCTTTCAAAAGCAAATGAAAAAGTATGGCTGGACCCTGCGGTTCAAAATACAGAGGAATTAACCTCGTTATTAACTCCTCTTGATTCTTCTCTTATGACAGCTTATCAAGTGTCTTCTGACGTAAATAACCCTAAAAATAACTACGCTGGTTTGCTCAATTCTTTATGATACGTAACCAGGTGACATTCATGTGATGGTATACGTTGGATTTATTGGCTGCTTTGTGGGACTGGCTCCCTCAGTGTTTCATGAGTGCCGGCATGAGCGGACGCTATGGGATGAGATAGCAGGGTTCAAGAAACTCTCCTTGGTTGCCGGGGCGAGTCTGTTTCGATCAAGCGAGATTCATTAAGCTGGTTGGTTACCATTCTTGGCGACTTATCATTAGAACGGGATTCATAAGGTTACCGCTGGAAAAGCGGTGACGGTCAATCGGGCATTATGAACCTTCCTTGGATACCCTTCCTCGATGGATTATTTTCAGAACGGGATCCATATATCCTTCTTACTTACCTCGGACGACAATTCATTGAAAGATCGGGATCCATATTAGCTTCATAATTGCGCGCTTAGACGATTACCTGGAAGCTCGGGCACTATGAACGTTTCGTGCAACCAATATCGGTAAGGCTCCAGCACTCTACCCAGGGTTCAAAGTCAAGAAACTTAAAACAAAAAAAGGATACCCTCAAGTAACTGCATACTTGAAGACATCCTTTGCTTATGTAAGGTATGGCGTCCCAGGAGAGATTCGAACTCCCGACCAACGGCTTAGCTTACCACTATGGCTTTCGCCACCAACAAATATGTTGTTTGTAGTCTGGACTATATCTTCACCATTTCAGGTGCGACACGTATAGTCTCTACGGAACCTCACGATAATCAGCTGCCTGATTATTCTTTAGGGCTTCTACCCTCAAGTAGATAGTTGATGCCATATTATCTAATCAGCTTGAGCCTTTAAAACCCCTAAATCTCCCTTATTTTGGTATGATCACTCGTTTCCGGAGATCGTAAGTTTCCTCGGTGTTGCCATCAGCATGATCTGTTAAGGTTCCACCGATATAGTGTCGTCCACTCTATAAGTTTCGTTTCCTTATAGAGGCTCCTATTCTTGAAGGCCGTTGCTCTATCCTGCTGAGCTACTGGGACATATTAAATTTTGTGCTGTCTTTCAGCGACATATATTATAATATTATATTCTTCGTTCTAAGTCAACCGCCTTTTCAGATAAAAATTCTTTCAATAAAAGCATCCGAAATCAGCTAGGAAAAAACCCTAGCTGCACGGTCTAAGCTTTATCAACCGGGAAAATTTTGTGAAGAGTATGGATTTCTTCTCCGCTTGCCCGCTCGAAAAATTGCACTTTTGCTTCTCCTTCTTTATCAAAAGAGGCCATCGCATATGTTTGTTCCGGACGATTTCTAGGAAGCAGCAGGCTTCCGGGATTCACAAATATGACTCCGTTTTCTTCAAAAGCAGCGGCCACATGACTGTGCCCAAAACATGCAAGACGTGAAGAATTCTCCTCTGCACGGTAGGAAAGCGGAACATGAGACATTTTCACATTATATAAATGACCATGGGTCACGTAAAAGCGTATTCCGTTTACTTCTTCTGTGATGTCTTCTGGAAATTCCCCGGGGATATCGCAGTTCCCCTCTACCGTATACGTATCCCGCAGGATTGGAGAAGACTTTTTGAGTTCCGAATCTCCACAATGAATGACAGCGTCCACTTCTTGCCGATGTCTTAAAATTACTTCTTCTACTTCTCTTTCACTTCCATGGCTGTCACTTAAAATCAAGCATTTCATTATTAGAGCCTCTCCTTCATCCATTAGCTGAATATGTTATGCCAGTCTTTTTGTAACTGTTGAAGGGCGTCATAGCGGTGGCTGATTTTGTTTTTTTCTTCAGGTGAAAGCTCAGCCATTGTTGAGTTTTTTTCAGGAAGATAAAAAATAGGATCATAACCAAATCCTTCGTGGCCAGACTTGAAAAAAGCAATCCTTCCTTCGCACGTCCCGCGATAGAGATATGTTTTTTCAGGAACAGCCACTGCAATGACACAGACAAATCGTGCCGTTCTATTTTCTTCAGGCACGCCTTTAAGCTCTTCTAACACTTTGTTGATATTATCTTCATCATTTTTATCAGGACCTGCATAACGAGCCGAATAAATACCAGGCCGGCCATTCAAAGCATCAATTTCCAGCCCAGAATCATCAGCAATAGCCGGGTTCCCCAGTTGTTCTAAAACGGCTTCTGCTTTTAACGCAGCATTTTCCTCAAAGGTACTGCCTGTTTCTGCGATATCCTCAAATGTTATATCAAGAAGGGACTGGACGCTAATGTCATCCCCTAATATGTGTTTGAACTCTTTTACTTTCCCTTGATTTTTTGAAGCTACAATAATATTTTGCATGGTTAAGCTTCCTTTTCTTCTGTGTTTCTTCCAATTTGTTCGGCGGTTTCCCCGAGAACTGCTTTTTGTACGAGGAAAAGTTCCTTCATTCCTTTTTCCCCAATATCGAGCAGGCGATTCAGTTGTTCCCTGGAATAAGAGGCTTCTTCCCCTGTTCCCTGCAGCTCTACGAACTTTCCGTTTCCCGTCATCACAATATTCATGTCCACTTCAGCCGAAGCGTCTTCTGTATAGCATAAGTCTAGCAATTCTTTTTGTTCAGGGTCAACTCCCACTGATACAGCTGCTAGATAGTCTGTGATAGGAAATGTTTTTATCTTTTCAGCATCCTTGTATTGTTTCAAAGCCATTACCATTGCTACAAAAGCTCCCGTAATAGAAGCAGTACGCGTGCCTCCATCTGCTTGAATAACATCACAATCAACCCAAATGGTCCGCTCGCCGATTTTTGTTAGATCAACCACTGAACGCAAAGAACGGCCGATCAGCCGCTGGATTTCCATGGTTCGTCCACTAAGCTTCCCTTTTGCCGCCTCTCTTATATTTCGTTGTTCTGTGGCCCTTGGAAGCATGGAATATTCCGCGGCAATCCAGCCTTTTTTGCTTCCGCGCATAAAAGGCGGCACCCGGTCTTCAATGCTGGCTGTACAAATTACTTTTGTTTCACCAACAGTAATGAGAACCGATCCTTCCGGGTGCTTTAAAAATTCTGTATCAATTGTAACCGGACGCAGTTCATCCAATTCTCTTCCATCTGCTCTTGTCATATATATCCTCCTTAATAATGTTAACCTAAAGCGCCATTTATGATTATTACTAAGGCACTGGAGGGGGATTACTCACACATATTATACCCCTATTGTCTGCCAATAAAAAGAAGGCAGCAAAGCCGCCTTATAGGAGCGCTATTGATTATAGCAAATTTTTCTTTTCAGTGCTAAGATTGACTTGCGTTGACCGATGCTGGTCTGCTTAATGGTTCATTCAGGGCCTCCCCTGATACTTGAATCACTTCTTCTGCTCCTTCTACATTTAACTCTACTTTTTCCACCCCTGTCACTTCTGTGGCAGATAGAGTGATGGCATGAAGGGCTTCATCCGATACAGCTGTACCTTCTTGTTCAGTTAAAAGGCCTTCATTAAAGAAAAGAGAAGCGGTGTCTCCATTAAGAGCAGATTGATCTTCTAAGGATGTCCCATCCCGCAGTACACTGTACAGAGAGCTGTTTGAAGATGGACCTTTTATTAATTCCTGCATGGTCACATCCAGTTTTTCTGATTCTTCAAAGCTATCAACTCTCCGGGTCACAGGAACATAATAGGACTGTTTTTCTGTTTGTGATAGAAAGTAAACCGTGACACTATCACTATTTGTCATATCTGATACACTTCCGCTGTCAAGGTTAATTCCATTTTCTCTGCTGTATGCATCACCAATAGGTGTGTTTTCCGCAGGCATTGTTTCCTGATCATACCCATTAATCTGAAATTTAACCTGGTCAACGTTTTCAAATTGAGTTAACGTCCAGGTTACAGCCTGTATAATGGCTTGTTCATGTTTTGGATCATAATCCCTGAATTCCGGTGAAAAATCAGCAACAGCTGTACCATCTTTTTGTAAATTCACATCCACTTCTGTCCCGGGCGGAAGAACTGCTTGAAATCCATTTGGAATCATAGAGGTTAAAGGGCCATCCTGAACAAGATATTCAAGGGATTGCTTTAATGCCCCTTCTTCAACCGGGAGTTCAAATGTATGCGGAACTACCATGCCTTCCTCATTAATTAAATAAAGCTCTCGCTCTGCTGTCTCTGTCGTTCCATCTTCATCTGCCGCATTTTCTTCTTCCTGGCTTTCTTCCTGGCTTTCTTCCTCAGCAGGCGCTTCTTTATTTTCATCCGTTTCGCCTGCTTCTCCTTCTGCTTCTTCAAATTCTTCCCATTCTATTTCTTCTGTTGCTTCTTCAGGAAGCTCCATTTCGTTGGATGCCTCATTATTACCAAAACCGCAGCCTTGCAAAATAAAGGGTACGGTAAGGAATGCCGCTGTCCCTATGAACCATTTCGTTTTCATCTTCCATTCCCTCCCAGAGCAGTTTGTACTATCATTTATACGAGCCCTGAAAAGAAATAGACCTTAGAATATATCAAAATATTTCATAGATGGACCGGCTTTTTATTTTTTAAGAAAAAACACTGGCATGTCCTGCTTTGTGAAGCAAACAAAATTAAAAAATTTTCTATATAACCTGCCCTAATTGTATGGATTGTACATTAGCAGCCTTCCCGTCGAGCCAGCGGTTGGCTACGTCTTTAAAGCGCTGTGCAGAACCAGTTGTATAAAAAGTATGCTTCGGAGGCATATTCATTGTTGAAAGCATACCTTTATAGTGTAGTAATGTACTTACTTCTCTTGCTGTTTCGTCTCCAGAAGATATTAAGGAAATATGTCTTCCAACTGCTTTTTGAATGACATCATAAAGCAGAGGATAATGAGTGCAGCCCAAAATAAGCGTATCAAAAGGTTTTGATTTCAGCGGTCTTAATGTTTGTTTCACAATCGAAAGTGCTTCTTCGCCTTCACAAATACCTTGTTCAACAAGCGGTACGAATGGAGGGCAAGCTAAGCAGTCTACAGTGACATTTTCATTGATGGTGTGCAATGCTTTCACATAAGCTCCGCTGGCTATGGTACATTCTGTTCCAATGACTGCTACATAATCATTTGAGGTTATTTTCAAGGCTGTAATCGCACCGGGCTGTACTACTCCTACTACTGGAATAGGAAGCTGTGACCTCACTTCCTCTAACACAACAGCAGTAGCGGTATTGCAAGCAATTACCAGCATTTTTATGTTTTCTTCTAGAAGACGATCAATCATTTCCCATGTATACTGCCTTACTTCTGAAACCGGCCTTGGTCCATATGGACACCGCGCCGTATCACCTATATATATCATTTCTTCTTTTGGGAGCTGGCGTGCAATTTCTCTTGCAACCGTTAAACCCCCTACACCTGAGTCAATAATACCAATTGGTCGATTCACCAAACGTCCCTCAATTTCTTTTAGAATTTCTTGATGGTTAAATATTCTGTTCTTCTTTTGTCATATTATCATGTAGAAGCGTCATACTTTTTTCAATATTTTCCACTTCTTCTGCGGTAAAATGACATAATACATTCTGCAGATAATTTTGTCGTTCTTTTACAACTTCACGGATAATACTTTCACCTTTTTCAAGAAGGTGAATTTGGACGACTCTTCGGTCTTTTTCATCCTTTATTCTTTCTACTAATTGATTATTCTCCATCCGGTCCACTAAATCCGTTGTTGTACTGCAGGCAAGGTACATCTTGTTAGACAATTCACCAATAGTCATATCACCGTCTTCCTGCAGCCATTGCAGTGCAACAAACTGAGGCGGAGTGATTGGAAATTGGTTCAAAATTTCCCGTCCTTTTTGTTTAACAATATATGATACATGCCTTAAAGATTTTTCAATCCCCGCTACCTGGGTGTTATCAATCATGATTTTCCTCCCTGTTATCCTTCATGCTTTTATTTTCTCTTTTTTTCAATAGCATTGCAAGGTACGGAAAGGGAAACGTCATAAGTTGTTCATAAGTCTTCTTCTATTAGTTTATGGTAATGACCATGATCCGCTACTACCCATGAAAATATAGGTGTTTCCTTTAATTTTAGATGAAAAAACTGCCGGCCAAGGAAGCCCCAGCACGGCAGAAAAAAATTCATGGTGTTATTTCACGACACAATAAATCCTTTTTTATTTACTAATTCTGCTACTTCATCAGCAGTCGATAAGTGAATTGCTTCTTTAGCTAAGGACTCTGCCTCTTTTTTAGAAAGGCGGCGGATTTGGCTTCTGACCGGCAGTACAGAAGTTGCACTCATGCTGAATTCATCCAGGCCAAGTCCAAGAAGAAGCGGTACAGCTGTTTCTTCTCCAGCCATTTCTCCGCACATTCCTGCCCATTTTCCTTCTTTATGTGCTGCATCAATAACATTTTTAACGAGCCTCAAAATGGCAGGATGATAAGGCTGGTACAAGTGAGAAACTTTCTCACTCATGCGATCAGCAGCTAATGTATATTGAATTAAATCATTAGTACCGATACTGAAAAAGTCTACTTCTTTTGCAAAAATATCAGCAGCTACAGCAGTAGAAGGGATTTCAACCATAATACCTACTTCTACGTTATCGGATACAGCATGTCCTTCTGTAAGAAGCTCCTGCTTTACATCTTCTAAAATAGCTTTCGCTTCCCGGACTTCTTCTACTGTTGCTACCATTGGAAACATAATTTTTAATGTACCAAAGGCACTAGCGCGAAGTAATGCACGAAGCTGAGTACGGAACATATCCGTTTCTTCTAAACAGAGACGGATCGCACGAAACCCTAGAAAGGGATTGAGCTCTTTGGGCAAATCTAAATAAGGAAGTTCTTTGTCCCCGCCAATATCGAGCGTCCTAATAACTACTGGTTTTCCTTCCATACGTTCTAGTACTTCTTTATATGCTTCAAACTGTTCTTCTTCTTTTGGCAGTTCGTTTCTGCCCATATAGAGAAATTCTGTGCGATACAGGCCGATTCCTTCCGCCCCATTTGAGAGTACGCCTTCCATATCTTCTGGAGTACCAATGTTTGCAGCAAGCTCTACCTGTTGTTTATCAGTTGTTATGGATGGCTCATTAACCAGCTTAGCCCATTCTTCTTTTTGACGAAGATAGTCATTTAATTTCTCCCTGTATGTCTCTATAACATTTCCATCAGGGTTAATAAGTACTTCCCCTTCCATACCATCAATGACGATCGTATCTCCCGTAGAAATAGACGCAGTCGCTTCTTTCGTTCCAACTACTGCTGGAATCTCCATGGAACGTGCCATGATTGCTGAATGTGAAGTGCGTCCGCCAATATCTGTAGCAAACCCAAGCACATAATCTAAGTTTAATTGTGCCGTATCAGAAGGAGTTAAGTCTTCTGCGATAACAACCGTTTCATCTTGAATCGTAGCAAGACTCGTATTTTCCATTCCGAGAAGGTGCAATAGTACACGTTGGGATACGTCACGGATATCTGCTGCACGCTCTTTCATGTATTCATTATCCATGCCTTCAAACATGGTCACGTACATGTCTGATATTTCTTTCATCGCATACTCTGCATTTAACTTCTCTTCTTTAATTTTAGCTGTTACCCCATCTAAAATTTCCGGGTCTTCTAGTACGAGAAGGTGAGCGGAAAAAATTTCAGCTTTATCTTCGCCCATTTCCTTTAGAGTCTTTTCCTTAATAAACTGAAGTTCGTTTTTTGCTTTTCTCACCGCTTCATCAAAACGGGTGGTTTCTGCTTCTGCATCATCCACCGTCTTTTTTTGAATGTCCATGTTCGGTTGCTCAAGGACAAAAGCTTTTGCAATCGCAATTCCTTTTGAAGCGGCAATGCCCTTCAAAGTGTTTATCATTACTCTCCAAGCCCTTCTTTTACTACTTCTTCAATTGCTTGCATTGCTTCCTCTTCGTCTCCGCCTTCTGCTTTAATGGAAACTTCTGCTCCTTTACCTACGCCAAGGGACATTACACCCATGATGGACTTTAAGTTAACAGATTTACCGTTATACTCGAGCGTAATATCTGAAGAAAATTGTCCTGCTTTGTTGACAAGCTGAGTAGCCGGACGAGCGTGAATCCCTGTATCGTTTGTGATGGTGAAAGTTTTTTCCTGCATGTTCATTACCCCTTTTCAATTTATTATATCGCTTACATAAACATACTAAGTAACGATACGCCAGGTCAAACCAACGTATTAATCTTACGTTACCACTTTCTGCTTTGTTTTAACCTGTAAAGCATACATTAGAAAAACTCGGTTTTTCCCCGAATGCTTATAATTAGGTGCCGGTATTTTTCTAAAACAGTTAACCAATAATATTTTATACTTCTTAACAGTATAAAAAAACATGAGCAAATGCAAAAGGGCGGGGAAAAAATACAAATAGATTGTACTTATTTCCTCCTCCTGCATTTACTCATGCCTGATCGTGTCAGTAACACGTAAATGTTTATGGTTTCATGCAAATGTTAAAACAAAACAGCGTACATAATTACATGGAGATTATAACATTTACCTGTATCATCAGCAAGCATATTTTTTAAAATCCTTTTACGTGGTACTGAAAAAATACCGGCCTTCCTCAAATGAAAAGCCGGTAAATGGCTAGATAGTAAGTTCTCCCATCCTGATTAATTCAATCACAGCTTGAGAACGCCCCTTCACACCCAGTTTTTGCATAGTATTTGAGATATGGTTGCGGACTGTTTTTTCGCTGATAAATAACTGGGCAGCTATTTCTCTTGTGGTTTTATCTTGGACAAGCAATTCAAAGACTTCCCGTTCCCGCTTGGTAAGCAAAGTACGGTGGCCTCTGTCCATCTCCCTCAATGGCTTCACCCTTTCTGACAAGGCTGCCCCCGTCCTTTACCTTTCGGCGAAAGGGTCGGAGTATGGAAAGAATATAGTCAGCATATTTTATGCCAGCTGCAGACAGACTGTTACGGGCATATGTTGCTATTACGGGATTTTAATCATTTGTTTTATTAATTTTATTAATGAAGCTTGTTTTACCATCAGTCCTTATGTAAAGGCTCAAAATTAAAAATGTGAAAGGGCAGGCTTAGCACAACAAATAAAGCCGAGGACTTTTATTATATGAAAGATTCCCCGATCCGTTCTTATCATAAATCTTAAAAAAAAACGATCCCGCAACGACAGGAACCGTTGCAGGATCGTTTTAGTATATTACATTTTGTCGCTTCCAAAGAAATTCTTGAATGATTGCAGAGCAGTGTCACGATTTAAAGCTGCAATGGAAGTCGTGAGCGGAATGCCTTTCGGGCATGACTGCACACAGTTTTGGGAGTTACCACAGTTAGCAAGTCCTCCATCGCCCATAATCGTTTCCAGGCGTTCCGCTTTATTCATTTCTCCTGTTGGATGAGCATTAAACAAACGAACTTGAGACAGCGGAGCCGGGCCGATAAAGTCAGAATTATCATTGACGTTAGGGCAGGCTTCAAGGCATACACCGCAAGTCATACACTTAGACAGTTCATACGCCCACTGCCGTTTGTTTTCAGCCATCCGAGGGCCAGGACCAAGGTCATACGTACCATCAATCGGAATCCAGGCTTTCACTTTTTTCAGTGAATCAAACATTCTGCTTCGGTCTACCATCAGATCTCTAATAACCGGAAATGTTTTCATCGGCTCAAGACGTATCGGCTGTTCCAGCTGATCTACCAGCGCCGTACAAGATTGGCGCGGCTTACCGTTAATAACCATGGAACAAGCTCCGCAAACCTCTTCAAGACAGTTCATATCCCAAATGACCGGCGTTGTTTCTTTACCATTTGCATCCACCGGATTTCGGCGGATTTCCATCAATGCAGAAATAACGTTCATGTTAGGACGGTGGTCAAGCTCAAATTCCTGCACATAGGAATTGCTTTCCGGTCCTTCCTGACGAGTAATTATAAAACGGACCTTTTTATCTTCACTCATTTGTTACCAGCTCCTTGCTTGGACCCTGTTTTACTTTTCGAGTAATCGCGTTTACGAGGTTTAATTAAAGAAACATCAACGTCCTCGTATTCAAAGTCAGGCCCATGTTTTGCAGGATTATATTTCGCTTTGGTTGTTTTTAAGAATTCTTCATCATTACGTTCAGGGAATTCAGGTTTATAATGTGCTCCGCGGCTTTCATTACGGTTATAAGCTCCAAGCGTAATTACCCGTGCCAGGTTAAGCATACCTTTCAGCTGACGGGTAAAGGAAGCAGCCTGGTTGCTCCATCTCGCAGTGTCAGTCATATTAATATCTTTCCAGCGCTCCATCAGCTCTTGAATTTTTTCATCTGTTTGAAGGAGCTTTTCATTTTCACGTACAACCGTTACGTTATCTGTCATCCATTCACCAAGCTCTTTATGAAGAACGTAAGCATTTTCTTTACCTTCCATCTTCATAATGCTTTCAAAGTTTTCCTGCTCTTTTTTCTTCTCATTTTCATATAAGGAAGAAGAAAGATCTTCTGAAGCTTTTTCTAATCCGCTTATATATTCAACTGCTTTTGGACCTGCCACCATACCGCCATAAATAGCAGATACGAGTGAGTTTGCCCCAAGTCTATTAGCACCATGCTGAGAATAATCACACTCACCTGCAGCAAAGAGGCCAGGGATGTTAGTCATTTGATCGTAATCAACCCACATACCGCCCATAGAATAGTGAACGGCAGGGAAAATCTTCATTGGAACTTTTCGAGGGTCATCCCCCATGAACTTCTCATAAATTTCCATAATTCCACCGAGTTTAATATCTAACTCTTTCGGATCTTTATGAGACAAATCCAAGTAAACCATGTTTTCGCCATTAATACCAAGCTTCTGTTCTACACATACATCAAATATTTCGCGTGTGGCAATGTCACGCGGCACCAAGTTACCATAAGCTGGATACTTTTCTTCAAGGAAATACCAAGGCTTACCGTCTTTATATGTCCAGACACGACCGCCTTCTCCACGGGCAGATTCACTCATGAGACGAAGCTTGTCATCCCCCGGAATCGCTGTTGGGTGAATTTGAATGAATTCTCCGTTAGCATAGTAAACGCCCTGCTCATATAGCTTGGAAGCAGCAAAGCCTGTGTTGATAACAGAGTTTGTAGATTTACCAAAAATAATCCCCGGTCCGCCTGTTGCCATGATAACTGCGTCTGCCCGGAAGCTTTCTATCTCCATAGAACGAAGATTTTGAGCAGAAATACCGCGGCAGCGTCCTTCTTCATCCAGAACAGCTGAAGTAAACTCCCAGCCTTCATATTTATTTACAAGACCAGCTACTTCGTAACGGCGTACTTGTTCATCTAAAGCATAAAGAAGCTGCTGACCTGTAGTCGCACCTGCAAATGCGGTACGGTGATGCTGTGTTCCACCAAAACGACGGAAATCAAGCAAGCCCTCTGCTGTGCGGTTAAACATAACCCCCATGCGGTCCATTAAATGGATGATACCAGGAGCTGCTTCTGTCATCGCTTTAACTGGCGGCTGATTGGCAAGAAAATCACCGCCGTAAACCGTATCATCAAAGTGTTCCCACGGGGAGTCACCTTCCCCTTTCGTATTAACTGCTCCGTTAATGCCGCCCTGGGCACAAACAGAGTGAGACCGTTTTACCGGAACGACAGAGAAAAGGTCTACCTGCTTGCCTGCCTCCGCTGCTTTTATCGTCGCCATAAGCCCTGCCAGGCCTCCGCCGACTACGATAATTTTACCATTGCTCATTTAAGACCCACTCCTTAAATATTGGCTAAATCAGGATTGATGAAAGCAAGCAATGCTCCCATCCCTACAAAAGACAGTGCTATAAAGATAGCAACCGTTGCATAAGTGGCAATTTGCTGTGAACGAGGACTAACAGTAATACCCCAGGACACAAGGAAAGACCATAGTCCGTTTGAAAAGTGGAAGGTAGCAGATAAAACCCCGATTATATAAAAGATCAACATAAAATTACTGCTTAGTATATCTGCCATCATATCATAATTTACTTCTGCACCCATAGCAGCCTGCACACGTGTTTCCCAGACGTGCCATGCAATAAAAACGACTAAGTATACTCCTGTTATTCTTTGTACTAAAAACATCCAGTTTCGAAAGTATCCATACCTTTTTGTATTGCTTTTCCCCTGAAAAACAATATAAAGCCCATAAATAGCATGAAACAAAATTGGAAGATAAATAATAAAAATTTCCAGAAAAAGTCGAAACGGCAAGTTTTCCATAAAGTGAGCAGCTGCGTTAAACGCTTCAGCTCCACGTGTTGCGAAAAAGTTTACCGTTAAGTGCTGGACTAGATAAACTCCGATTGGAATAACACCCAGCAGGGAATGGAGCCTGCGATTCATAAATTCACGGTTTTCAGCCATGCTAATGTTCCTCCCCAAAGTTTTTTTCCAAATTTTCCTGTGATGTGATTGCTTTTCTCTTACCTTTATCCGATCAAACAACCTCCCGTTTTTCCAAAGGCTTGGCTTATGCATTCCCGTAAAAATCATTACAAAAGAAAAACAGCTGTTTATCAACGATGCAGAACAGACTGTTTTCTTTTCCACAATTGGCATATGTATAGAAAACGCACCTTACCTTTGGAGTTAATCCTGATATCTGCGTCCCTTCTGTATTTATACAGAAAGAATATGAAAAAAAGAAAAGTGAATGAGACTGATTAGTCTGACGAATCAGCATTGTTCCCCTTTCTTTTCATAAATCCGACAAATTTATTGTACTCCCAGTTTCATGGCTAGTCAAGAAAACGGATACAGCTTTTCAAACCAAAAAACCGGCATCCTATGCCTCTGACATAAGAAACCGGCTTATTGCTTTTATTTTTTATTATCCAATAATCATACGCTCAGTCGGATATTTATAATGTGATTTTGTCTCTTTTTTCTTAACAGAAAACAAGAAAACCAATATACCAACACGTCCGATAAACATTAATGCCATTAACAAAACATGACTCCTGTGCGACAAATCCGGCGTCACACCGGTCGATAATCCACACGTACCAAAGGCTGAGCTGGCCTCGAATATGATTTCAATTAATTCTACATTTTTATTTCCTTGTTCAAAAGCACTTATCATCGTTACTGCCGCAAATAATCCAAACAAGAAAAATGAAAGAACCATAAACGCTTTCTGCTTATCTTCAGGATGAATTTCTCGTCCAAAAACCTTCACATCACTTTTTCCCAGTGCAAAGCTTCTAATAGCAAGAAACATCACGGCAAGAGTAGTGGTCCGGATCCCGCCGCCTACACTGGATGGGCTCGCTCCGATAATCATTAAAGAAGAGATAAACAACATCGTTGGGAGCGTATAATCCGCCACATCCATCGTCACTAAGCCTGCACTTCTTGCAGTTGCAGAATTAAAAATAGAATAGAAAAACTGCTGGTGCCAGGCCATTTCATCATAAAATAAATTTCTTTCAAGCACCCATATTCCTACCGCTCCAAGAATAAATATTAAAAAGTACGTTGTTACGGTTACTTTAGTAAATAAGCTGAATTTAAAGTGATTTCCTTTTGTCATGAAGTATTCTCTAACTTCCATTAAAACAGGAAAGCCAATCGCACCCGCAAAAATAAGAAGCAGAATGATAAATTGAACATAATAATCGTTTGCAAACGGAATTAATGACTGCCCGGTAACATCAAAGCCTGCGTTTGTAAAAGCACTTAATGCTCCAAAGGCCCCCTGGTAATAAGCTTCCGCCGGAGTATCAAAATATTGAAGATAGTAGGTTCCCAAAATAAGAGCTCCTACGGTTTCTATAGCTAATGCAAGGAGAATAATCCCCCGCATCAGTTTAACCATTCCGGAAAACTGGTATTGATTTTGGTCTACCATGATTAAAAGACGTTTGGATAAATTGATTTTTCGTCCAAATAACATCCAAACAAAGGTACCAAGAGACATTATCCCAATTCCGCCCAGCTGCATAGCAAGAGCCAGAAAAAAAACGCCTGTATAACTTAGTGTCTCAGACACATTAATCACCGTTAAACCAGTAACGCTTACGGCTGAAACGGACGTAAATAGTGCTTCCATATATGTTAAGTTCACTCCGCTTTGCTGGGAAAAAGGGAGCCACAGCAAAAAGCTGAACAGAAACATAGATAGTATGTATGAACCAATGATCATCCTAAAAGGAGTCATAAAATGTTCTAATCCCTTTTTCATATCGCTTACCTCCGAAAGAATTCGGGCTTTAGTATATCATTTCTATTATGCGGAAGCTATAGAGATTTCTAATTTTAAACGGTATAATACTATTGGGGAAAGGACGGTTAGAATGGAAGAAAAAGAAAACAATAATTCTAATTTCAGCTATACACTGCTTCGCAACACATTAATCCCTGAGCTATTAGGACAGGAAGAAGCTGACATTTTGTACTGGGGCGGCAAAACGATAGCAAGAAAATATCCAGCAGAAAACATAGAAGATATTCTTACTTTTTTTCAAAAAGCAGGATGGGGAGAACTTACAGCAGCAAAAGAAAAGAGAAGAGAATTTCACTTTGATTTGAAGCTTCCACAAGCGAAGGAGCACCAAGAAATGGACCGGCATCTGGAAGCAGGATTTCTAGCAGAGCAAATCGAGAAATTAAAAGGAAAAACAGCAGAAACATACATAATGGAAAAAAAGAAACAAATAACCTTTGAAGTCCATTGGGACAGATAACAATATACTTCCGTTCTAAATTAATAGAAAAACTTTGCTTATTGCATTTTAAAAAGAAACTTTCTAAACAGGCCACGCGTCCGGCTGCAGCATGGCATTAGTACGTCCTGTACGGTTGAAAAGCCGTTAATTTTACTTATACTGTTCACTAATAAAATATTTATATTCTAACTGTGCAAAGAAAAAGCATCCACTTTGAAACAATCGCTCAAAGCGGATGCTTTATTCAGTTTCATTTAATCGTTTTATAAGTTCTGCTGACACCTGGTCCGGAAGAGAAATCTTTCGGAAATCCTCTAATGATGCTTCTTTTATTTTTTTCATGGATCCGAAATGTCTGAGCAGAAGCCGTTTTCTTTTTTCTCCAATGCCTTGTACTTCATCAAGTACAGAGGTAAACATATTCTTTTTTCTCGTCTGGCGGTGAAAAGTAATCGCAAAACGGTGGACTTCATCCTGAATACGCTGCAGTAGGTAAAAGGCATGGCTGTTTCGTTTGAGAGGAACAATTTGCGCCGGATCCCCCATAATTAGCTCAGATGTTTTGTGCTTTTCATCCTTTGCCATCCCTGCAACGGGAACAGATAAACCCAGTTCATCCTCTAAAACACTTTTTGCTGCGCTCAGCTGGCCCTTTCCTCCATCGACTAATATTAAGTCCGGCAGGGGGGAACCTTCTTTTAGCAGCCGAACGTACCGCCGGCGGATAACTTCCTTCATAGAAGCATAATCATCAGGACCTTGAACATTTTTCACTTTGTATTTTCGATAATCCTTTTTAAAAGGCTTGCCATCCATAAAGCTAACCATTGCAGCTACCGGATCAGTACCTTGTATATTCGAATTATCAAATGCTTCAATACGGTGGGGCACATCAATTCCAAGCGCTTCGCCAAGATCTTCGATTGCTTTAATTGTACGCTTCTCATCTCTTTCAATCAGCTCAAAACGTTCTTTCAGAGCCTGTACTGCATTCTTTTCGGCAAGACGTACCAGCTCCCGCTTCTTTCCTTTTTTCGGCTGTATCGCTTTTGTTTCAAGTAAATGCTCCGCTAATTTCAGATCTAAACCTTCTGGAAGAAGAACTTCTTTTGGTTTTATATGTTCTTCTTTTAAATAAAACTGCCCTAAAAATGTAAGGAAATCCTCTTCTGGAGCTTGATAAAAAGGAAAAATAGATACGTCTCTTTCAATTAACTTGCCCTGCCTTACAAAAAATACTTGAACGCACATCCAGCCCTTATCATAAGTGTAAGCAAAGACATCTCTGCTGACCTGGTCATTAATAGTCATCTTTTGTTTTTCCATGACCGCATCGATATGCTGTATTTGATCCCTCATCTCTTTTGCCCGTTCAAAATTTAACTCCTCTGAGGCTTCTTCCATTTTTTTCTGAAGCTCTTTTTTCACGTCTTGATGACCGTTGTTTAAAAAACGAACCATTTCGCCCACTAGATTTTTATTGGTCTCTTGTGTCACTTCGAATTCACAAGGAGCAAGACACTGTCCTATATGATAATAAAGACAGACTCGGTCTGGAAGGGTACGGCATTTTCGAAGCGGATAAAGACGGTCAAGCAGTTTTTTTGTTTCATTGGCAGCTCCTGCATTCGGATAAGGGCCAAAATATTTTCCGCCATCCTTTTTCACTTTTCTCGTAGTAATTAGACGGGGATGCGTTTCATTGGTAATTTTCAAATAAGGATAAGATTTATCATCTTTTAAAAGAACATTATATTTCGGTTCATGCTTTTTTATAAGATTCATTTCTAATATAAGAGCTTCTACGTTTGATGACGTAATAATATATTCAAAATCCTGGATTTCACTAACGAGCCGCTGGGTTTTCCCGTCATGAGTGCCTGTGAAATAAGAACGCACCCTGTTTTTTAATACTTTTGCTTTCCCCACATAAATAATGGTGCCGTGTTTGTTTTTCATCAAATAACAACCAGGCTGGGCAGGGAGAACGGATAACTTTTCTTTTATTTGACTCAACCCTTACACCTCACGTTTTGTCTGCTTTTTTCTGATATCATCATTTATCCAGTCTCTTAATAACACGGCATGGTTATATGTTTCATTTTTTGATGCATATAAAAGTGTAACTTTTCCACAAAAAGCCAAGTTTACAAGTTCATTGTAAGCTTCTTTGCTTTTATTGTTTGATTGTAGTTCGTTTTTATATTTTTTGGCAAATAATTCATATTTTTCTTTGTCGTGATTAAACCATTTACGTAATTCTGAACTCGGAGCAGCCTCTTTTACCCAGTCATCCAGAGCTGCTTGTTCTTTAGAAATGCCGCGGGGCCAAATTCGGTCTACTAATACTCGTTTGCCGTCTTCCTTTGAGTTGTTTTCATATATACGTTTAATCACAACCGCCATATATCTTCCCTCGCGATTCCATTAGAATTAGAAGTTTATGCCTTTGTGACACTCGTTTTACTTTTCTGTTTGTAGAAGAAAAACTCGGTATATCGCAATTTAAAGGAAACCGCCTAAGTTAAAGGAACTTATGCTACATTCGCGAACGTCGACGCACAGGATGTGCTAATGTCGCCAATGACACACAGGACGTGGCGTTTTTGGCGACGAGTGTGCAACGCAGAAGTCACCACATCGTGTGGAAGTACGTCCTGTACGTTGAATGCCGTAGTTATGCTTATACTGTTTCCCATCAAAAAAGATATGCTTTTCATAAAAAAACTGCTGACTCTATGTTCAGCAGTTTTTCATCCTTTTTAAAGATGCTTATTTAAAAGCTCAACCAGCTGTTCTTTTGGCTGGAATCCTACTACTTGCTCTACTACTTCACCGTCTTTAAAAACAAGCAGTGTCGGGATGCTCATTACCCCGTATTTACCTGCTGTTTCTTGGTTTTCATCAACATCAAGTTTCGCAATTTTGATTTGCTCTCCCATTTCGGAATCGATTTCTTCCAATACAGGAGCAATCATTTTACAAGGTCCGCACCATGGCGCCCAAAAGTCAGCAAGCACAACACCTTGGGATGTTTCATCAGCAAAATTTTGATCTGATACGTTTACAATTGCCATTAAAAAAGTCCTCCTTTAAGCTTGCATTCAATCTTTCATAGCTATTATAGCATTTGGGATAATTCGTTGCTAATATATTGCTTTGATTAATGTACCCTGCCTATTCTAATTGTAAACGTCTGTTCTTTTAAATAAGTGCTTTCAAAAAAATTAGCAGGATGTACCAGCCTTCTTTTAAATACTTGAAATTGTGTTTTTGGCGTTTATATAACCTGCTCCATATATATTCGGGTCTCTGTCAATCCACAGATCCGTTCCCTCTTTTAATGCGTTTTTTATTCTGTTGGGAGTAAGCTGTGGATCATATTCTAACAGTAAAGCAATCACACCTGCACAGATTGGAGCCGCCATAGAGGTGCCAGATAGAATAAAATAATCTTCTCCTTCACGATTAGCTTTTTGCGTTTTATCAATAAAAGAGTTTGGAGAACGTAACGAAGTAATATTAACTCCAGGTGCTAAAATATCTGGCTTTGACTTCCCATATATGGTAGGCCCTCTACTGGAAAAATCAGCTGCCTCATCGTCATCTCTTAATTCTGTTTCCTGGTCATCTAACGCTCCAACGGTTATAATGGTTCCGCTGATACCAGGACTTGCGATTGTCTGCTCTTCAGGTCCTTCATTACCGGCAGCAGCAACGACAACAATGCCAGAATCCCAGGCTTTATCTACCATTTTAACCATTGGGTCATCTTTTTCACTTTCATGTCTCTGAGCAGCACTTCCTAAAGACATGCTTATAATATCAATGAAATTTCCTTCTTCTTTGTTGTAATCAATACACCATTGAATTCCTTGCATAACTGTTTCCAGAGTACCAGATCCTGCCTTATCAAGCACTTTTACTCCAATGAGATTCGCTTCTGGAGCGGGTCCTTTATATTGGCCTAAGGACGCCGACCCATTGCCTGCCACACAGCCGGCACAATGTGTTCCATGTCCATTATCATCACAGGGATCTGATTTTTCTCCGATAAAATCAACAAAGCCGATAATGCGACCGGCCAGATCCGTGTGCGGATATATTCCTGTATCTACAACGGCTACTGTTGTCCCTTTCCCTGTTAGTTCTTTATCATTTCTATTTATTCTTCTTGCATTTGCAGCTGTTACCGCGGTATCTAATAAAGCTGTCACTTTACGATTTAAATATACTTTTTTAATATGATTGCACGTCTCTAGCATTTCAGCCATGATTCCCGGGGTCACATCCGCACTGCAGCAAGATACAATGGAAAATTCTTTTCTTACTCCGCATCGTCTTTTTCCATTAATTAATCGGCAAACTTCATCATAGCCCGTTTGATAATGATCCTGACCAAATTCAATGATTACTGACATCTGCTTCCATTTACTTATATATTTTTCAGTGAGGTTATGCAGAAAACAAGGCATACTTTTAAAAGGTTCATACAATTGCAAAATTTCATCTTTTAACGGCCGATCTAATTTTGCACCGTTTGAACGCACGGTTTGTATCATTTTGTAACCAAACATGCTATCCCTTCCTTTCTACAGTTTGGTATGTCTTACCTTATGAGAAAGGAAGGGTACCAGAAACGGCAGTTTGTCTATGCTGATAAAATTGAGAAACGTGTACTGCGCAAAACGAGGAAATATTTAAAGCCGGATTCGTCTCGTTCCGTTCCATATTAGAAAACTACGGCATATCGCCGAGTCCTTATGAGAATGCCGTAGTTTTGCTTATACTGTTTACCAATATAAAAGTTATACTTTCCTACAGTACAAAAAAAGAGCCATCCTATGACTCAGGCTGCTTTTGGGATGGCTCCTTCTGTTAAAACTGCTTTACGTTGTTACTTTTTTAAATTCTTCTGTCAGCTTAGGAATTACTTCAAAGAGATCACCGACGATGCCATAATCCGCTACTTCAAAGATCGGAGCTTCCGGGTCTTTGTTGATCGCCACAATCACTTTCGAATTCGACATTCCGGCAAGGTGCTGAATCGCTCCAGAAA
>NZ_JBHFQG010000031.1:0-48469 GCF_041949975.1 Alteribacillus sp. JSM 102045
TTGACTTTGTCGATGACATGGAAGCAGGGCTTGTTCGTGTCAACGCTGAAAGTGCCGGCGTAGAACTGCAGGCTCCATTCGGCGGTATGAAGAAATCAAGCTCTCACTCCCGTGAACAAGGGGAAGCTGCCATCGAATTCTTTACTTCCATTAAAACAGTTTTTATAAAGGGTTAGATTGATAACATAGTATATAAAAGAAAACTGTAAAAAGTGTAATTAATTCTGAGGTATACGGGCGCTTTCAAAAATAAAGAAAGCGTCTTTTTACAGGATAAAGTAAATCTTTTTCGAGGTAATTGCGATCAAACACAATGGGCTAATAATAAGTTATCCAATGTGTTTGACCTATTAAAAAATAAGAAAGGAATGAAAAAGATATTTTAAGGAGCAAAATATTATTTTAACGATAAAGTGGAAGAGTGCTCTTGCACTTTCAACCCAGAGTCAACCACCACTCCAGATCAGTTACGTCCCAATCAAATGAGGTTATACCGATTAAGTTATCTATTAATACATGAACGTTATTTGTTCGCTTAGCATGTTCTAAACGGTATTCAACATAATCTCTGGCAAATCACTCGGCCTGCACCTTTCAGCCAGGCAAACTTTTGTGCTAAGAGTTCCACAGGACCACAGCTTAGAATGATTACGGTATCTCCCTGTTTCATACCAAAATTGTCAACACTCCAATAAGCGGTTGTGGGTCAGCATAAGTGGCGTCATCAACCTGCTGTACCGACATAATACAGTCCCAATATGCAAGTTCCTGTGAACATAACAAAGGATCACGGGGGTGGATTGATATTTATTTGCTATTCTTCAAGTAAACCTTCTTCCTCAAGATTTTTCTCTGCAACCAGGTGCAATGGAATTGGAGTTTGAGCTGTTCTTTCTGGTGTTAAGTTTTTTAGAACTCCTATTTTCAAAGAATATCATTAGTTCCGAAGTATCTGGACGAACCAACAAGAGTTTCCACTTCTTCTTGAATAGTCATGCGAGTACAAAAGTCTCCATTGCTTCATCATAGACTATACCAATGCTTAAGAAGACGAAAATATAAGCTTCTTATTCGTAATAATGATGATGAGAATCCTATCACTGTCTTTACTGCAGTCCGTATTTTATGATTAAGAACATGTTGGACTAACTCCTGAATTTTTACAAAAGTATGGGTTGAGTGAAGTGGAGAATATAACATACATGGATGTGATTAAATATGAAAACTACAATTTATGATGTAGCGAAAGCATCAGGAGTTTTTATTGCAACAGTATCTAAAGTGATTAATAATTTCTTAGAAAGGCAAAATTTAATTTTAAAATGATTCAATGATTTTAGTATTTTTAAAACATGCCATTACTTGTTCATTAGAGGACTTGTAATGGTTGTTTTGTATCTTGAGGCAGAAGCTGACTTTCCTGAAGAATTTTTTTCTTTTCTTCGATAAGCTAATACTGCCCAACCAGAAAAAGGGAAAGAAACATAGGATTTTAGAGAAAAAACTATTGTTTTGCCCCGGCATTTTGCATTGAAAGGGGAAAGTTTTTACGGAATGTAAGTAGTGGATATCACTTCGCCAATACCCAAAAATGTAGATATATATGATAATATGAAAGGTAATGAAACGGTGCAGCAGATTATTGGAGGAATTACACAGTGAATGAAAAACGTTCTGCCTTGCAAACTGTAATTGAAAATATTGAACGCGTAGTAGTAGGGAAGCGCGAAGAAATAGAATTAAGCTTGACAGTTCTTTTAGCAAAAGGCCATGTTTTGCTCGAAGACGTTCCTGGAGTAGGGAAAACGATGATGGTGCGGGCAATTGCCCGCTCAATCGGTGCAGATTTTAACCGCATTCAGTTTACACCGGATCTGTTACCTTCTGATGTCACAGGTGTATCTATTTATAATCAGAAAACCCAAATGTTTGAATTTCGGCCTGGGCCGATCATGGGAAATGTTGTCCTTGCAGATGAAATTAACCGTACTTCTCCGAAAACGCAGGCTGCATTATTAGAAGCATTAGAAGAAAAAAGTGTAACGGTTGATGGACAGACACGGCCCCTGGATGACCCTTTTTTTGTAATGGCAACCCAGAACCCGATTGAATACGGAGGTACTTATCCACTTCCCGAAGCACAGCTCGATCGGTTTCTATTAAAATTGAAAATGGGCTATCCAAGCTATGATGAAGAATTAGAAGTGTTAAACCGTGTTGCAGAAAAGCATCCGATTGAAGAATTAAAAGATGTTCTTTCGCTTAAAGAAGTGCAATCTATGCAGGATGACGTAACAAAAGTATACGTAGATGATTCTATAAAACATTATATTATCGCCATTATCAATGAAACGAGAACCCATCGTGACATTCATCTGGGGGTCAGTCCCCGCGGATCTATCGCATTAATGAAAGTTGCTCAAGCTTATGCTTATCTTCATGGAAGGGAATATGTCATTCCAGACGATGTAAAGTATTTGTCTCCTTATGTACTTTCTCACCGCCTTATTTTAAGAGCTGATCTTGAAATGGCAGAAAAAACAGGGGGAGACGTTATCCGTGAAGTCCTTACGTCGCTTCGTGTACCTTTATCTGAACAGGAAGCGGTGCGGTGAAATGAAAATATGGTCTCCAGTCGTTAAAGCATTAAAGCTTCTGTCCATTTTATTAATGACAGGGGCTTTGTATGCTTATGCCATGTTTCAGGGAGGGTATGTCAGCTGGTTTTTGTTTTACAGTGTGTTAGTAATTATTGTATTTAACGCTGTTTTTATTCTTTATCCGCTGCGTTTAATAGAAGTAGAGCGGCGAATCGATAGAAGTCTTCTTTCTTATAATGAAACGGTGAAAGTTGAGCTCATCATGAAAAAGAAAATACCTTTTCCTTTTATTTTTTTGAGCATTCAAGATGAGGTTCCTTATGGGTTAGAAGGACTTGGACAAATACCTGGAACTATATTTTTCTTTGCTGGAGCTAAAAAACTTTATTATTCGTATGAAATTCGAGGAAGCAAACGGGGAGAGTACTATTTTTCTACTCTTCATTTGCAGGCTGGAGATCTCTTTGGATTTTTTCAAAAAGAACGAACGGTCGAGCTCCCTGAAACATTAACGGTTCTTCCGAGACTTCGGCCTTTGCAGCAATGGAACGCAGCAGCTGTGAATGATCAGCTTGAAGCTAATCCGGCCCCTGCCAAACCATTAGAAGAGACCTTTTCTGTGGCTGGGGTGCGGGAGTATATTCCCGGTGATAAAATGACCAGCATTGATTGGAAAGTGTCGGCACGGGTAGCAAAGCTTGTTACGAAAGAGTTTGAATCCCAAGATGGAAAAGGATATATGGTGGTGCTTGAAAATAATAAATCAAACGAGCTGACCGAAAAGTTTGAAGGGGCAGTAGAATTTTCTGCTTCTATAATAGATTACTGCTATAAGCAAGATATACCGGCAGGTTTTACACTTTCAGCAAAAGATGATGTTCGGCTTGAGGAGAAATCAAAAAAAAGTCACTTTCAACGTATTTACCGTGAACTGGCAAGAGTCCAACAAGAAACAACACTTCCAACAGGAACTGTTCCTTTAGCTAAGCGTTTTTCCGGGCGCTCTCTTGTCTATATATCTTCTTGTTTAACATTGCAGAGGCTAGATGAACTGCAAAGATTGGCCGGCAATGGAAATAAGCTGGTTATCTGCTATTTTACAAATGAAACAAATAATACGCTGGAAAAAGAGCGTCTTCAACGGTTAAAAAGGCAGGGGGCTGCTATTTATTTAATTCAATTAAAGGGACTTGGTTACGAAGTCACCTCTTAAAGAGGGGGAAACTGTTTATGGAAAGCTCTAAGAGAACGCCGCGCCTTTTTCTGTTATATATGCTGGGTTATTTGTTATTAATGGAGTGGCTCCTTCCATTGCCGGAAGTAACAAAGACAGCATTTGTGCCCGTATTTATGGCTGGAGCTGCTTTCTTTTTTTTAGTGATGTTTCTAGGGTTTCCATGGTGGGGCACTTTGCTGCTTTTTTGTATAGGGATTCTGTTTGGTCTTCATACGATATTTTTTAACAGTACTTTTTTAGGAAGCGAATGGTGGACTACTCTGTCTACTGATATTTCTACGAATGTAGGTTTTATGATGAACGGGCAGTGGGATGCATTAAGTGATTTATTTCGAAGCCTTTTATTCTTGCTTTTGCTGGCTATTATGAGTTACTTAATTTATTTTTGGGTTATTCATGCCCGGCGAATATTGTTCTTTTTTGCCTTTACGGTAATTTATATAGGAATAATGGACACCTTTCTTCCTTATGACGGCAGTCGGGCAGTGATACGAATATTCATTATTGGCTTCGTGCTTATGGCTTTACTTCAATGGGACAGGCTGGCTGCTTTTTTTCCAGGGGCCAAAAGAAAATCGCTGTGGTTTCGATGGGCATTTCTTTCTGCCTTTCTTTTATTAGTAGCAGCCGGAGTTGGTATGGCTGCCCCAAAAGCAGACCCGCAATGGCCGGACCCCGTTCCATTTCTTGAATCAAAAGCCGGATTCGATGGAGAAGAAGGACTAGGAAGTAATAACATAAGAAAAATTGGTTACGGTGACAATGACGAGCGACTAGGTGGCGGGTTTGAGATGGATGATTCTGCAGTTTTTACTGCTAGAGGGGAAGAAAGCGGGTATTGGCGCGGGGAGTCGAAAAATGTATACACCGGTCATGGCTGGGACTCTGACACCCCGGAGGAATCTGCTGGCCGGAGCACGTTTTTTCAAGATACCGTGCAAACGGAAGACAGGACAGTTGAAGTAGAAATGGTAGAAAACAGAGCATTCGATTTTGCCTTTTATCCAGGGGCTTTTCGTTCTTTAGATATTTCAGGAGAGGAAAATGTTCAAACAGAGGTAGACAGGTATTCGGGAAAAGCTAGTATTCAGGTTAACGAAGAACCTTATGAAGCTGAAGCTTACTGGTTAAATTATGAAGATCCTGAGTTTCCGATTGAAAGAATGAAAGACAATTCACAAGAAGATCCGGAAGATATTAAGGAACACTACTTGTCTTTACCGGATGATTTGCCTGCTTCCATTCAAGAACTTGCGAAAGAACTAACAGAAGAGGAAGACAACCGTTATGATAAAGTACGTGCGATAGAAGATTATTTTCATGGGGCGGACTTTGTGTATGACACCTCTAATATTGCCGTGCCAGAAGAAGGAGAAGATTACGTCGAACAATTTTTGTTTGAAACACAGAGAGGGTATTGCGATAATTTCTCCACTAGTATGGCTGTGATGCTTCGAACTCTTGATATACCAACAAGGTGGGTGAAAGGATTTACAGAAGGAGAAGAGATAGATCATACCGGTGAAGAAACAGTCTATGAAGTTACAAACGCTAATGCTCATTCCTGGGTAGAAGTGTACTTCCCCGGTGTTGGATGGGTGCCTTTTGAACCGACACGCGGATTCACTGCTGAATTTGATTACAGTCGCGAGGAAAACAGCACTGATGTTGAAGACGAAAACGAAGAAGAGGAAGATCAAGAAGAAGAGGAAGAAACGGAAGAAGACATTAAAGAACAAGAAGAGGAAGAAGACGTTTCCTCTGCTTCTTCTAGCATTGCCACCTGGCCATTTTTCGCGGGCGGTACTTTCATCGTAAGCCTTGCTTTTATTTTCCGATTCCGTTTAATGAAAAAGATTCTTCTTTACCGATTTAAAAGAGCAAATAACTCCCCTTCTTTTACAAAGGCGTTTCATTCTCTTTTATGGCTGCTTCGATACGCCGGTTTTAAAAAAGAAGAAAGCGAAACGCTCCGCGAATATGCATGGCGGATGGATCAGCTGTTTGAAACGAAAGATATGTCTTATCTTGCTTACGAATACGAAAAGATTCATTATGGGAAACAATCACATGCAGTTAACTGGTCTTTTTCGTTATCCGCATGGGAAAACATGGTGAATCGAATAAAGGCTTGACCGCCCTATAAGCGCCTGCTAGAATGGTAGGCATGTTTTACAGCTGAATATTGCTTCGTATATCCCCGGGAATAGGCTCGGGAGTCTCTACCCGGTCACCTTAAATGACTGGACTACGAAGGCAGTTCCTATTATGTTGGTATCTGTTGTACTTAGTTCCCGGACCTGCCTTCGTTTCATAGGGAAACGCGGCAGGTCCGGGTTATTTTATAATAGGAAAAACCGATGGGAGAAGTTTGCGCCAAAGCTTTGGCGGTAAACTAAAATGTTTCTTCTAGGTTTCAATTTAGAAATGTTGTTTACACTTTTAAATATAAGACTACAATAGAGGTGGAATAAGCATGGAACAAGACAATGAAATGATTGTTGTGCTCGATTTCGGGGGCCAATATAACCAATTAATCACCCGCAGAATCAGAGACCTGGGAGTCTATAGTGAACTCCACCCAAACACAATCAGTGCTGAACAAATAAAAGAGGTAAACCCTGCTGGAATTATATTTTCTGGAGGCCCTAACAGTGCTTACGCTGAAGGAGCTCCTTCTTGTGACCCGGAGATTTTTGAAATGGGAGTGCCGATTCTTGGAATTTGTTATGGAATGCAGCTTTTAACCCACCATTTTGGCGGCAAGGTAGAAGCGGCTAACCATAGAGAATATGGAAAAGCAATTATTAAAGTAAAAAATGATTCTGATTTATACCGCGGTCTTCCTGATGAGCAATCTGTCTGGATGAGCCATGGAGATCTTATTGTAGCACCTCCGGAAGGATTCGAAATCGATGTAACGAATCCATCGTGTCCTGTAGCTGGAATGAGTGATAAGAAGCGCCGTATGTATGGGGTACAGTTTCATCCGGAAGTCCGCCATACTCAATTTGGTGATGATCTTTTAAAGAACTTTGCGTTTGAAATTTGCGGCTGTGACGGCAATTGGACGATGAGTAATTTTGTTGATGAACAAGTAGAAGTTATTCGCGAACAAGTCGGAGATAAAAAGGTATTGTGTGCATTAAGCGGAGGCGTTGATTCATCAGTAGTTGCTGCTTTGATTCATAAAGCTATTGGTGATCAGCTTACATGTATGTTTATCGATCACGGCCTGCTGCGAAAAAATGAAGCGGACAGTGTAATGAAGACCTTCGGTGAAGATTTCAATATGAATTTGGTTAAAATTGATGCACAGGATCGGTTCCTGAACAAGCTTGAAGGGGTGTCAGACCCAGAACAAAAACGGAAAATTATTGGAAATGAATTCATTTATTTATTTGAAGAAGAAGCTGGGAAGCTGACCAATATGGACTTTTTAGCTCAAGGGACCCTGTATACAGACATTATCGAAAGCGGCACCGACACGGCACAAACCATTAAATCTCACCATAATGTCGGCGGTCTGCCTGAAGATATGAATTTTGAACTCATTGAACCATTAAATAGTTTATTTAAAGACGAAGTTCGTAAACTGGGAACAGAGCTTGGTGTGCCAGATGAAATTGTATGGCGGCAGCCATTCCCCGGTCCAGGATTAGGGATCAGAGTATTGGGCGAAATTACAGAAGAAAAGCTTGAAATTGTTCGGGAATCTGATGCAATTTTGCGGGAGGAAATTAAAAATGCTGGATTGGATCGTGAAATTTGGCAGTATTTCACAGCTCTTCCTGACATGAGAAGTGTCGGAGTAATGGGGGATGCAAGAACCTATGACTATACAGTCGGCATTCGTGCAGTGACCTCTATTGATGGAATGACTTCAGACTGGGCACGTATCCCTTATGATGTATTAGAGAAAATTTCTACCCGTATTGTAAATGAAGTCCAGCACGTGAATCGAGTTGTGTATGATATTACCTCTAAGCCGCCTTCTACTATTGAATGGGAGTAAAGAAAAATCATAAGGCGAATAATTATGTTAGAAAACATTACAATGTTCGGATATTGGTTGACTTCATAGAGGCCAGTTGCTAAACTATTAGTGGGTAAAAAGTAATAT
Organism: Alteribacillus sp. JSM 102045; assembly: GCF_041949975.1. NCBI lineage: Bacteria > Bacillati > Bacillota > Bacilli > Caryophanales > Bacillaceae > Alteribacillus > Alteribacillus sp. JSM 102045. The sequence goes on from NZ_JBHFQG010000031.1 coordinate 7,961, forward strand.
AAGCTTATCTTTTCGTATAATCACGAGGATAGGGCTCGTGAGTCTCTACAGGCTACCGTAAATAGCTTGACTACGAAAAATCTGCGGTTTAGGATATATAAACATATATTTCTAAGGGTTGATTTTTTGTATCAAACAAGCTCCAGGTAGTATACACTGCCTGGAGTTTTTTGATGTGAATTATTTGCCCAAATTAAGCGGATTGTATTACAGAGACCAATATATTGAAATGGAGGAGCTTATGGTGAATCGCTATTTTGAGTTTGAAAGATGGAAGACGAATTACCGGCAGGAAAGCGTTGCTGGATTAACGACGTTTTTATCTATGGCTTATATTTTATTTGTAAACCCTCTTATTTTAGCTGATGCTGGAATGGATCAGGGAGCGGTGTTTACAGCAACTGCTCTCTCGGCTGCAATCGGTACACTTATTATGGGAATGATTGCCAGATACCCTATTGCTCTTGCCCCAGGGATGGGATTAAATGCATTTTTTGCTTATACGGTGGTGTTGGGTATTGGCATTGAGTGGCAGCTCGCTTTATTTGGAGTATTGCTGTCTGGTATTATTTTTATTTTTATAACAATGTTAGGAATTAGAGAGAAAATTATTAATGCTATCCCGGCCCAGTTAAAATATGCAGCTGCTGCGGGTATAGGTTTGTTTATAGCATTCATTGGGCTGCAAAATGCAGGAATAGTGGTTCCTGATGAAGATACAGCAGTGGCGCTTGGCACTATGACCAATCCGGCGACCCTGCTTGCTTGTTTTGGCTTAGTTATAACGGCTGTATTAATGGTGATCGGTGTACAGGGCGGGATTTTTTATGGAATGGTTATTACTGTTGCTGCCGGGATCATTACTGGTTTAATCGGTTTACCGGAAGGAGTAGTGGGGTCTGTCCCAAGCCTGGCGCCTACATTTGGATCTGCGTTTACCATTTTAGGAGAATTGGAATGGACCAGCCAGCTTATCATACAAATGTTAGTAGTCGTACTAACCTTTTTATTTGTTGACTTTTTTGACACGGCAGGAACATTGTACGCGGTGGCGAATCAAGCAGGTTTTGTAAAAAATAATAAATTGCCGCGTGCTGGAAGAGCATTGCTTGCTGATTCCTCCGCCACTTCTATTGGTGCGATTCTTGGTACGTCTACGACGACTGCATATATTGAATCCTCCTCCGGTGTGGCAGCTGGCGGAAGAACAGGTTTTGCTTCTATCATCACCGCCTGCTTGTTTCTTCTTTCTATGTTCTTTTCACCGCTTCTTGTCGTGGTAACGGAACAAGTGACAGCTCCGGCTCTTATTCTTGTAGGTGTACTAATGGCTTCTTCTTTAAGGTTAATTGAGTGGAACAAGCTAGAAATTGCTCTGCCTGCATTTTTAACGGTCGTTTCCATGCCGTTAACGTATAGTATCGCTACTGGTATTGCTCTTGGTTTCATATTCTATCCGATAACCATGCTTCTGAAAGGCAGGGGTCGTGACATTCACCCCGTTATGTACGTGTTATTCTTTGTGTTTATTGCTTATTTTGCTTTCTTAGGAGAATAGGCCAAAAGACTGCGGTTTAAGCCGCAGTCTTTTTTTTTAATAAGGCAAAGAATCGAGAATAAAGGCGGAGTGAAATGAATGGAAAATGAAGGTAAAATTAGAGTTGAAAAATTCAGATAAGGAGGGGTAGGTTTGAAGAAAGAAGTACGGTTAATTCCTTATCGTGTTGAGGAAGTGCTGAATAAATCCGAAGAAAAAATTCCTCAAGGTATTGAAATGGTACGAGCCCCTGAACTATGGGATGAAGACTATAAAGGTGAAGGAAATGTTATCGCCATTATAGACACGGGGTGCCAGCCGGACCACCCTGATTTAAAAGACCGCATCATTGGAGGAAGAAACTTCACAGATGATTACAATAGCGACCCTGAAAATTTTTCAGACAACCAGGGTCATGGAACACATGTAGCTGGGACTATTGGAGCTACTTTGGATGACTCTGGAGTCGTTGGAGTAGCCCCGGAAGTGAATCTTTTAATTCTAAAAGCTCTTTCTGGAGAAGGATATGGCTCCTATCAGGGGATTATAGATTCTATTCACTATGCCATAGACTGGCGGGGAGATAACGGACAACGAGTAAGAGTCATTTCTATGTCACTTGGCGGTCCAAACGATATACCTGAAATGCATGAAGCGATAAAAAGAGCGGTAGAGAATAATATTTTGGTCGTTTGTGCAGCTGGCAATGAAGGAGATCAAGATGAAAGCACAGAAGAAATTGCATATCCCGGATATTATAAAGAAGTGGTACAAGTAGGAGCGGTTGATTTTGACTGTAATCTGGCTGAATTTACAAACTTTAATGATGAAATTGATTTAGTGGCTCCAGGTGTAAATATACTTTCTACCTACCCGGACAACAAGTTTGCCAGATTGTCAGGCACTTCGATGGCCACTCCTCATGTAGCTGGTGCAGCTGCGCTGATTATCAATCAATGCGAAGATGATTTTGACAGGGAACTGACAGAACCCCAAATCTATTCGCAAGTAGTGAAAAGAACAGAATCGTTAGGAAACAGCCGCAGCATGGAAGGCAATGGTTTGCTTATGCTTACGAACTATATCTCAAGCTCGGAAGATAAGAAAAGACGTCAGAAGAAATATGCTTCAAAAAAATTATAAAAACTCTTTGTCTCAAATATATCAAAAAGCGCGCGCCTTTTACCGGGCGCTTGCGCTTACTTATGTTTTCCGGGTTTCCGGATCAAAGGTGAAACCTTCACCAGCTACTTCTTTTACATCATGAACAGCTACGAAAGCGTAAGGGTCCACATCATTAATAATGGATTTTAGCTGAATCAGTTGATTTCGATTTACGACACAATACAACACATTACGCTCGTCACGCGTAAAACTACCTCTTCCGGTTAATACAGTCGATCCTCGGTGCATACGTTTAATAATTGCATCAGATATAGCATCGGTATGGTTGGAAATAATCATTGCAGACTTGCCTGCGTTTGCCCCTTCAATAATAAAGTCAATAACACGGGCAGCAATAAAGACTGCAACCAGAGTGTACATAGCTTCAGGCAGTGTTAAGTGAACTAAAGAAAATGTAATCACAAAGGCGTCAAACATAAACATAAACGTGCCAAGCCCCGTTCCGAAGTATTTCTCCGCCAGACGGGCAAGTATATCTACTCCGCCTGTTGTTCCTCCTGCCCGAAAAATAATTCCCAGTCCAGTTCCAGCAAAAACCCCCGCAAATAAAGATACAAGAATCATATCGTTTTGCAGAGCAACATGCATATGCCAATATTTTTCAAAAAAATGTAGCGACCCGGAAAGCATTACCGTTCCGAAAATACTGTATATAAAAACTCTCCGCCCTAGCAGCTTGTAACCGACAAAGAACAATGGAATGTTTAAGACAAGGTTTGATATCGAAGGTTCAATTGTAAACAAATAGTAAATGATGAGAGTAAGACCTGTAAAACCGCCGTGGGCCAGTCCATTTTGCAGATTAAAATGGATAAGGCCGAAACCGAAAACGACCGTCCCTAAAAATATAATCAATATATTGGTTAACCGGATTCCTTCAAACAGATTTTTCAAGCCGAGTATCCTCCTTTTCCCTGTCATAATAAACCTCATAAAGCCTGTTCTACAACCAGAGCAGTATAACATAAAAAAACAATCAGCCCAACAAAGAAGGTTCTCTTTTCAGTATGGCCAATTGTAAAGGAAACACCCCTTTATAAACAGAGTGATTTCGGGTAAAGAAAGTAAGAAAAAAAATAAAGGAAAGTAAATGATTTTGTAGAAGGTTGTCTGAGGAACACGAATAATAAGGAGGCATAAATGCAATGACTAGTTTTCAAGCAATGATGGTAGAAGAAACAGGCAATAAGGAAGTAGAAAAAAATATTCATACCCTTACATTGGATAATCTGCCAGAAGGAGAAGTGCTCGTAAAAGTTCATTACTCCAGTGTGAATTTTAAAGATGGTATGGCTTCGATGGCAAACGGAAACATTGTAAAAGAATACCCTATGGTGCCTGGTATCGATTTATCAGGAGTAGTGGAGGATTCATCGGATTCCCGTTATTCTAAAGGGGATCAGGTAATTGTAACGAGTTATGAGCTGGGTGTCTCTCACTACGGAGGCTTTGCTGAATATGCAAGAGTACCGGCAGAGTGGGTTGTACCGCTTCCAGAAGGATTAAATTTAAAAGAAGCAATGATATATGGAACGGCTGGTTTTACAGCTGGCTTATCGGTTTTGCGTCTTGAAGAAGAAGGGATTACTCCAGAAAGCGGCACGGTCCTTGTAACCGGGGCTACTGGAGGGGTAGGAAGTATGGCAGTGGCAATGCTTGCAAAACTCGGATACAACGTGGCGGCAAGTACCGGAAAAGCCTCTGAACATGAGTACTTAAAAGTACTTGGGGCAAAAGATATCCTTTCAAGAGAAGATGTTCAGCCAGAGAAAATTCGGCCTCTTGATAAACAGCGCTGGGCCGGGGTAGTAGATCCAGTCGGGGGAGAAACACTGGCCTATGCTTTAAGTACACTTTCATACGGCGGTGCGGCAGCAGTCAGCGGGTTGACTGGAGGGACAAAGGTTCCAGCCACGGTATTTCCGTTTATTTTAAGAGGTGTTAATTTAGTGGGTATTGATTCGGTTTACTGTCCAATGGATAGAAGAAAGCAGGTCTGGAACAGGCTGGCAGCTGATTTGAAAATGGACCGTCTGCTTGAAACTATTTCAAGTGAGATTACGTTAGATGAGCTGCCAGAAACATTAGACCAAATTCTTCAAGGTAAGGTGCGGGGCAGAAAAGTTGTTCGTTTATAAAAATATAAAAGAAGAGGGTCCCCGACATTAGCGGGGATCGTCTTCTTTGTTTGTGCCAAAAAGGTCCCGGCGAATTAAGGTCGTATTATTTAGTCAAAGCGTTTTCATTCACCAGCTGATCAAAATGTGCTAATGAAGCAGGGGTTTCATGAAAATCACTCTGGGAAAACATCTCTTCCAGAAAAATTTCTGAAATGAGAGGCTTTCGTTCGGGCTCTGCTTCTGCATCTTCTAAAGCAGTAACCGCCATAAAAATGTCCGTCATTTTGCTGGCCAGCTTTTTGGCATGATAAGTTTGTTTATCTTCGCTTGTTTGCTGAATTTGTAATAAAAATGATTGCAAATCTTGAAGAGCGGTGTTTACCATGTTTGTGTCATTTTTATTTACTTTTGTCAACTTGCTTAAGGAATTTTCCATTTCAGAGAGGAAGAGATGGCCTGCATCATATTTTTGCAGCAGCCTTTGAACTTCAAGGCCAAGAATGTTTGCTGTTCCTTCCCACACCGTTAAAACTTGAGCATCACGTAATAGTCTCGCCGTGACAAAATCTTCAATATAACCATTTCCTCCATGCATTTCTATTGCTTCATGAGAAAAAGTAACAGCTTCTTCGGCCGTTCTCAATTTTATAAGAGCAATGTAAAGCCGGTTGAGCGTAATTTCTTCCTCCGTACATGTGTCCCGGGAAGTCATAACCTTTTCAAACAATTGAATGATACGAAAACAGGCGCTCGTTTGTACTTCTTGCCGCGACAGCATACTCATTAACGTTTCTCGAACCATTGGGTAATCAGTAAGCTTTTTGCCGAACGCTTCTCTGTAATGGGCATATTCGAGTGCTTCATGATAAGCACGGCGCATGATGCCAACAGAAGCTACCGCATTACACACTCTCGAAAGGTTTAAAGCTTCCATCATATAATAAAAACCTTTTCCTGCTTCACCGACTAAGTAAGCTTTAGCTCCTTCTAAAAGTACTTCAGCTGATGGCACTGCCCGAACCCCTAATTTATCTTTCAGACGGCGAATGGAAAGGTTATTGTTTGTTCCGTCTTTGTTTTTCCACGGGATGAGAAAAAGACTTAATCCTTTCGTGCCAGCGGGAGCATGTTCCTGGCGGGCGAGCACCGCTGCCACCCCGCATGCCCCAGCATTAGAAGCAAAATATTTTTCTCCATACAGTCGGTAACACTTTCCATCTGAAAAGCTTGGGTTTCATTAGCCCCAACATCTGAACCGCCTTGCCGTTCAGTCAAAAAGGTAGCTCCTTCATATAATTCAGTTTCCTCAGTGGACAGCACATGCGGCAGAAATTTTTGTTTCAGCTCATCATTTCCATATTGGTCAATCAAGTAAGCAGTCGCCATCGTTAAAGTAACCGGACAATAGAAGCCGGGTTCTACTTGAGAAAGAAGATAACCTTGCGCATAAGAGTAAGTATAATTTCCTTTTCGCCCGAGCTCAGGTATGTTTTTATGAATATAACCTACAATCCCGGTATTATAAGTTTCTTTTACAGTATTTTTATATCCTTCATTCAGCCATACTTCTGATATGTCATCTCCGAATTTATTATATTTTATTAGTTTAGGCTGTCCTTCCCGGTCAGTATGACGAGCTCTTTCATCAAACACTTCACATCGGTCAGCAAAGGCAGATAAGCGTTCTTTTGCATATTGAAGCATCTCTTTGTCATTAAGATATCGGTGAAGAATATAAGACAAGTTGGAATCTTTCTCGAAAATATTCATTTAACAGCGCCTCCCGAATTAGTCTCTTTTTCCAGGCGGTCCAGCCTTTGTTTGAAATCGTGGTGCAAGTCATTTAATTCATCACGAAGAGCAATCATGTCATCTATTTTTTCATTTATCTCCTGCAGTTTTCTGTCTCCGTATTCAATGGTTCGCTTTAATTGTTTTTTTCCTGAGCGGTCTGCATCAAACAGTTCAATCATCTCTTCAATTTCGATTAATGAAAATCCGAATCTTTTTCCTCTTAAAATAAGTTTTAATCTCGTTTTGTCTTTTTTAGAATAGATTCTCTGGCCGCCTGCTGTACGCTCTGGAGTAATTAATCCTCTTTCTTCGTAATATCGAATTGATCGCGTGCTAATAACAAAAGTCTCCGCTAAATCAGAAATCGAAAAGGTCATTTTATACATCCCCCTCAATTTAGTCGGAATTTTCTCACATAATAATTTACGTTAACGTAAAAGTCAATAAGAAAAAAGAAAAAGGATTAAGCTCTTCTCTCTAGAAGCTAGGTGAGGGAAATGAGTTTGTATAGCATAAAAAAAGGGGTAAGGATACGTATGAATGTATTTTCTAAAGAACGATTGCTAACTTCAAATGAAAATGTGACACTAATTGAATCTCTTGACCCGGAAATCATGGCAGACCGACTAGCTCAATTGGCTGAAATTGGAAAAACGAAAGAGAGCGGTGTTACTCGCTATGTTTATACTCAAGAAGAAGCAGATGCCAAAAGTTTATTTCGTTCGTGGATGGAAAATGCGGGATTAAAAATAAGGGAAGATGCAGTTGGAAATATGTATGGAAGGCTCGAAGGAAAAGAGTCTCACCTTGCTGCTGTCCTTACAGGGTCTCATCTTGACACCGTTCCTAATGGGGGAGCGTTTGATGGAGCTTTAGGATGTGTCAGCTCTTTAATGGCCATTGAAGCGATTATTCAAGAGCAAGGACAGTTGAGACGCCCGCTTGAATTAGTAGTTTTTGCAGATGAAGAAGGTTCTAGGTTTGGAAGTGGATTGTTTGGGAGCCGCGCAGCGATGGGAGAAGTGAACAAGGAAGACTTGTTCCAGATGCGTGATAGAAACGGTGTTACGGCTGCAGAAGCAATGAAAAGGCAAGGTTATGCGCCAAATAAGCTAAAAAATTGTGTGTACCCGAAAGAAGAGATACATGCATTTTTAGAACTTCACATTGAACAAGGCAAACGATTAGAACAGCACGGGAAAAATATCGGAATTGTAAATGGAATTGCGGGACCTTCTTGGCTTGAAGTGCTTTTAGAAGGAGAAACAGACCATGCAGGCAATACACCCATGGATATGAGGGCAGACGCCGCAGCTGGAGCATCTGAATTGGTTCTGTCTATTGAACGTATTCCCCGGGAAATAAACTCGACTGCTGTCGCTACAGTAGGAAAATTGGCGCTTTTCCCAAACGGTTCTAATGTGATTGCAGGTAAAGCAGAGTTGATTGTAGATGTGAGAGACATTGATGAAGAAATTCGGGATAATATGCTAATCGAAATAAAGAGAGAAGCAGAGCGAATAGCTGAAGAAAGAGGACTTAACTCAGAAACAAAGATTCAGATTAAAATACCACCTGTCCTTGTCCCCGATTGGATTCAGGAAAATGCAAAAAAGGTGGCAGAAAAACTGGAACTTTCCTATGATTTTTTACCAAGCGGTGCCGGACATGATGCGATGATTTTAGGGAAGTACGTACCTTCCGGGTTAATATTTGTACCAAGCTATAAAGGAAAAAGTCACACACCGGAAGAATTTACGGCATTAAAGGATTGTATGAACGGTGCAGCAGCGTTAAAAGAAACCTTACAAAATATAGGAGAGGGTGTTAAATGATGATACTCATGTAAATAGTGTATTTTTTAACAGCCGAGGAAAAACTATACCATAGAAATAAAGAGAAGGTGAAACGATGCCATTTATACAGCATGTAGAGACTGTAAATGCCCCTTACCGTGTAAACCAAGAAGAAACAGTTGAAGTGGTTCGCGAGTTATTTGGTGAGCATTTTTCAGACATCGATCGTTTATTAAAAGTGTTTGGAAACGGTCAGATTGAAAGCCGCTATTTTGCTGCACCATTACCATGGTTCCAACAGAGCCATGACTTAGAAGAGAAAAATGAATTATATATAAATGAAGCTATAAAAATGGGAATCCAGGCGGTAACAGGGTGTTTACAGGAGATGAATACAGCCAAAGAAGAAATTGATGCCTTTTTCTTTATTTCAAGTTCCGGGATGGCGACTCCAACAATTGATGCTCGTATAATGAATGAATTACTTTTTCCTTCTCATATAAAACGTATTCCGATCTGGGGGCTCGGCTGTGCAGGAGGAGCCGCAGCCCTTAGTCGTGCCCATGAATTTTTACTGGCTTATCCTTCTGCTAAAGTGCTTGTACTTTGTCTTGAGTTGTGCAGCCTTACTTTTCAACGCGGCGACACATCAAAAAGTAATTTAATTGGTACTTCTTTGTTTGCAGATGGGGCTGCTTGTGCACTTATGACTGGGGAAGATATTAAACAAGAAAAGATTTCCCCACGGACCATAGATACGATGTCAACCTTAATGCCTCACTCGGAAGATGTTATGGGGTGGGATATTAAAAATGAAGGCCTTCATGTGATTTTTTCTAGAGACATTCCTTCAATTATAGAAGAGTGGCTTAAACCAAATGTCGAAACCTTTCTAGACAAGCTTAATAAAAAGCCAGCTGACATTACTCATTTTGTTGCTCACCCAGGCGGGAAAAAAGTACTGCAAGCTTATGAAAAGGCACTTGCATTTACAGAAGAAAAAACAGCACCATCAAGAGAAGTATTAGCTGTTCAGGGAAACATGTCGTCTCCTACGGTTTTATACGTTTTGAAAAAAATAATGAATCAGCAGCCTTCCGAGGGAGATAATGGCCTGGTCACAGCATTAGGCCCGGGTTTTAGTTCAGAACTGGTGTGGATTGAATGGGGAGAAAAAGGGATATGACTCTTTTTTTAATATTATTTACATTTGTCGTATTGCAGCGGCTTGCAGAAGTGATATATGCACATCAAAATGAAAAAAGAATGAAGGCAAAGGGAGCTGTTGAAATCGGAGCCTCTCATTATAAATGGATTGTTATGCTGCATATTTTTTTCTTCCTTTCATTAATAACAGAAGTGTCAGGAAGACAATTTGAGCTTGGTAAGGGTTGGCAGGTATTTTTACTGCTTTTTTTCATTGTCCAATGTCTCAGGATCTGGACGCTTGTATCATTAGGGCAATATTGGAACACTAAGATTATCGTCCTGCCGGGAGAAAAAAAAGTAAGCCAGGGACCGTACCGCTGGCTTTCCCACCCGAATTACGTCATTGTGGGTGTTGAAATTATAATCTTGCCTCTTATATTTGGTGCTTGGATAACTGCTTTATTTTTCTTTGCAGCCAATACAATTATCCTTCTAACTGTTCGAATTCCCGCCGAAGAAAGAGCACTCGAACACTTAAAAAAAATGACGAATGATTAGTACTTCCCACACTATCTAAAACGTGATATATTTTTCCCGAATTCATCATGAATGCGCTTTTAGCGGGGAAGGAAGCGGTTTAATATGTTTGAAGCTCTCCTTGAAAATGCCTTGTCTATGATCTTTATTATTTTTACTATCAACATTATCTATGTGACTTTATTTACGCTGCGGATGATTTTTACATTGAAAGGGCAGCATTATTTTGCCGGTGCAGTGGGTATGATAGAAATTGTTATATATGTTCTCGGTTTAGGACTCGTACTGGATAACCTCGATAATATTTGGAACTTAGCAGCATATGCGATTGGTTTCGGCACCGGAGTCGTAGTAGGGATGAAAATTGAAGAGAAGCTGGCCTTAGGTTATATTACGGTAAATGTTATTACGAAAGAATATGAGCCTGACATTCCAAATGCTCTCAGGGATAAAGGATATGGAGTAACAAACTGGGTAGCTTACGGGCGGGAAGGCGAGCGCTTGATGATGGAAATTTTAACGTCAAGAAAGTCCGAAACGGATTTATATAATAATATTAAAAAATTAGACCCAAAAGCTTTTATCATTTCACACGAACCGAAAGCATTTTTCGGAGGCTTCTGGGTAAAAGGAGTCAGACGTTAGGTTATTCAAGTGGATGTTACAGGAGGAAAAATAAATGTCTAAGAAATTAAAGAAAAAAAGATTCGAAGTAAGAGATGAAGAAACCATTGATGATTGTCTAAAAAGGATAGCAGAGGAGGGGTATTTTCCTGTTCGCCGCATGGAAAAACCTGTATTCGAAGAAGTAAAGAAAAATGGGAAAATAGATAATATTCCTGTGAAACAACAAATAATATTCGAAGCTAAGGTTAAATAACCGAACATTAAACTTGTCATAAGTTTTAATGTTCGATTTTTGATTGACAGATTTCGTGACAACTTGTTAAGCTATACATGTAACTAAACGGAAGAATTAAATATACCTCATATAATGTCAGGAATAAGGCCTGATAAGTTTCTACCTGGCGACCGTAAATCGCCGGACTATGGGGGAAGATATGCAAGCACCGGAGCATGAAACAGCCGGAGGCATCGCCTGTTCATCATGTCCAAATAAGTAAGTTTACCCCGGCAGGCTGGCAGCTTTCTCTCATAGGAAGAGATCTGTCATACCGGGGTTTTCTAATGTGCGATTTAAAGGGGAGAAAATAATGGAACCGCAAGTAGGAGTAATTATGGGAAGCACTTCTGATTGGGAAACAATGAAACATACTTGTGAGGTGCTTGAAGAACTATCTGTTCCTTATGAAAAAAAAGTAGTATCAGCTCACCGTACGCCTGATATGATGTTTGAATACGCGGAGAAAGCCCGCCAAAAAGGGTTGAAAGCAATTGTTGCCGGTGCAGGCGGCGCCGCCCACCTTCCTGGCATGGTAGCCGCTAAAACAACCCTTCCAGTGATTGGAGTTCCTGTACAATCGAGGGCTTTAAACGGCATGGATTCTCTCTTGTCCATTGCGCAAATGCCAGGCGGTGTTCCTGTTGCAACGGTAGCGATTGGAAAGGCTGGAGCTGTAAATGCAGGACTGCTTGCCGCAGAATTTCTGGCAGCTTTCGATCTTAAGCTTGCAGACCAGCTCGAAAAAAGGCGAGAAGAACTTCGACAAAAAGTTATAGAAACGGGTGATTTATCGTGAGTACTCTTCTCCCTCCTGGGAAAACCATTGGTATTTTAGGAGGCGGCCAGCTCGGAAGGATGATGGCATTAGCAGCGAAAGCGATGGGATTTCGAATTGCAGTGCTAGAACCAAAAACGGATTCACCAGCTGGTCAAACAGCTGACATTGAAGTAGAGGCGGCTTATGATGATAGAGAAGGAGCTGAAGAACTCGCTAAATATTGTGATGTTCTTACTTATGAATTTGAAAACATCGATGCCCCCACTGCTGCTTTTCTTGAAAAAACTCTTTACCTTCCGCAGGGCGGCAATCTGCTTTACACGACGCAGCACCGCATAAGAGAAAAAACTGCGATTGAAGAAGCAGGCGTTTTTGTATCGCCATATCGTCCGGTACAATCCAAAGAAGACTTAACCAAAGCTTTGGAAGAGCTTGGGAGGCCTGCCGTGTTGAAAACATGCCAGGGCGGATATGACGGAAAAGGCCAGGTAGTGATACAAGAAAATATGAATGCGGAAGAAGCGTTCGACACACTTAATGGAAATGAAAAAGATTTAGTGTTAGAAGCTTGGGTGCCCTTTGAAAAAGAAATTTCTGTAATTGTTACAAGAAGCACGACTGGGGAAGTCTCAACGTTTCCTGTCGGAGAAAACATCCATCAGAACAATATTCTGCACCAAACCATTGTGCCAGCGAGAATCAATTCTGACACGGAAAAAAAAGCAAGAAACATTGCTTATGAATTAGCAGAAATACTCGAACTTAAAGGGACTCTGGCTGTGGAAATGTTCGTATTAGATGATGGGGATATTTATGTAAATGAACTAGCCCCACGTCCCCATAACTCCGGTCATTACACGATAGAAGCATGTGAAACATCCCAGTTTGAACAGCATATACGAGCAATTTGCGGATGGCCGCTCGGGTCGACTAATTTATTAAAGCCTGTTGTAATGACTAATCTGCTCGGACAGCATATTCCTTTTGTCTATGATAATGTGGATAGTTTCACTGAAACCGGACATCTTCATGTGTACGGAAAAGATGAAGCAAAATACGGAAGGAAAATGGGACATTGGACAGTGCTTGGGAAAGATACAGAAGAAGCTCTTACAAAAACCAACCGCATTTGGGATAAACAAGCTTCTTCTATTAAATAAGACATTAGAAAAAAGGATAGAGAGTGGAGGAAATCTCATGATCGAACGGTATACGCGCCCTGAGATGGGGGCCATTTGGACAGAAGAAAATCGTTTTAATGCCTGGCTGGAAGTTGAAATCTCTGCATGTGAAGCTTGGGCAGAGCTTGGAGATATACCAAAAGATGATGTGAAAAAAATTCGGGAAAATGCCGGCTTTAATGTGGAACGTATTAACGAGATTGAAGCGGAAACAAGGCACGATGTAGTTGCATTCACCCGTGCAGTATCGGAAACCCTTGGCGAAGAAAGAAAGTGGGTTCATTACGGACTGACTTCCACAGACGTTGTAGATACAGCTCTTTCTTATTTACTAAAGCAAGCAAACGATATATTAGAAAAAGATCTTGAACGTTTTCTTACTATCTTGAAAGAAAAAGCGCTCGAACACAAATATACTGTGATGATGGGGCGTACACACGGGGTTCACGCTGAACCAACCACGTTTGGTCTGAAGCTTGCGTTATGGTATCAGGAAATGAAACGAAATTTAGAAAGGTTTAAAGCAGCGTCTGAAAGTGTAAGGGTAGGAAAGCTGTCCGGGGCAGTTGGAACGTTTGCAAACATCCCGCCGTTTATTGAGTCTTATGTATGTGAAAAGCTCGGGCTTGAGACAGCGCCAGTATCCACTCAAACCTTGCAAAGAGACCGGCACGCTCACTATTTAAGCACCATTGCACTTATTGCAACATCAATTGAAAAAATGGCAGTAGAAATTAGAGGGTTGCAAAAAAGCGAAACAAGAGAAGTGGAAGAGTTTTTTGCTAAAGGACAAAAAGGATCGTCCGCTATGCCTCATAAACGCAATCCGGTAGGCTCTGAAAACATGACTGGTCTTTCAAGGGTGATTCGCGGCCATATGATGACAGCTTATGAAAATGTACCGCTATGGCATGAACGTGATATTTCTCATTCTTCAGCAGAGCGAATTATTTTGCCTGATTCCACGATAGCACTCAATTACATGCTGAACCGATTTGGAAATATCGTAAAGAATTTGACTGTCTTCCCAGAAAATATGAAAGCGAATATGGAAAGGACGTACGGACTTATTTATTCGCAGCGGGTTCTTCTTACGCTTATCAATAAAGGAATGGTGCGGGAAGAAGCGTATGACCTCGTGCAGCCAAAAGCAATGGAAGCATGGGAAAAAGGAGTTCCTTTCCGTACGCTGGTGGAACAAGAGCCTCGTATTACAGAAACACTGACAGCAGAAGAAATCGATGACTGTTTTGACTATCATCACCATTTGCAGCGAGTAGATGAGATTTTCTCCAGAGCAGGTTTAAAATAAAGCGGGGCCAGTTAGCCCCCTCGATTTTACAGGTATTTTTAATCTTAAAGTATAGCAAGGAGGCGCTCTCCGATGCAAAAAGAAGAGCTGTTATATGAAGGGAAAGCAAAGAAGCTTTACCAAACGGATGAACCAGAGCTTTTATGGGTGGAATACAAAGATGACGCAACCGCTTTTAATGGAGAAAAAAAAGAAGTGCTTCACGGCAAGGGAAGGCTCAACAATGAAATTTCCTCTCTGTTGTTTCAAAAACTTAATGATTCTGGTATCTCCAGTCATTTTGTCAAAAAAATCTCGGCTACTGAACAGGTGGTAAAGCAAACCAGCATAAATCCTTTAGAAGTAGTAGTAAGGAATATTGTTGCAGGCAGTCTTCATAAAAGAATTGGAATAGACGAAGGCACAGAACTTGAGCAGGCAATTGTCGAATTTTATTACAAAGACGATGACCTTGGTGATCCACTTATCAACAACGATCACATTCGTATTCTTCAAGCTGCAGAGCCTGAACAGGTAAGCAATATGAAGAAACAGGCATTAGCAATTAATGAAACACTGAAACAGCACTTTGATAACTGCGGACTTCTGCTGGTAGATTTTAAGCTGGAATTTGGTATGACTGCAGATGGCGAACTTCTGTTAGCTGATGAAATATCTCCCGATACATGTCGGTTGTGGGATAAAGAAACAAGAGAAAAATTCGACAAAGATTTATTCCGTTTTGGCCTTGGTTCGCTGCAGGACGGATACAATGAAATTTTAAAAAGACTGGGAGGGGCTGTACGTGGTTAAAGTTCAAGTATATGTAACGCTTAAAGAAGGAGTTTTAGACCCGCAGGGAAGTGCAATTACTAATGCTCTTCACACAATGAACTACGAAGAAGTGAAAAGTGTAGAAACTGGTAAATATATAGAGCTGGAAGTAGAAAAAACAGAAAACCTGGAAGAGCGTGTAGAAGAAATGTGCGAAAAGCTTCTCTCCAATCCGGTCATAGAAGATTACACTTATAAAATCGGGGAGGCTGTATCTTAATGAAGTTTGCAGTCATTGTCTTTCCTGGTTCCAATTGTGACGACGATATGGTGTATGCAATTACAGAAGGATTGCAAGAAGAGGCAGATAAAGTTTGGTATACAGAAAAAAGTGTTGCAGAATATGATGCGATTCTGCTGCCAGGCGGCTTTTCTTATGGTGATTATCTGCGCTCTGGAGCTATTGCACGATTTGCACCAGTAATGAAGAGTGTCATCGAAGAAGCAGAAAAAGGGAAACCCGTATTAGGCGTATGCAATGGCTTTCAAGTGCTGCTTGAAGCAGGTCTTCTGCCCGGAGCAATGCAGCGAAACAAAGATTTGAAATTTATTTGCCGTCCAGTAGGGCTTTCCGTAGAAAATAATCAAACCGGTTTTACGGGAAGTTATCAAAAAGGGGAATCTATTACGATTCCGGTTGCTCATGGCGATGGCAATTATTATTGTGATAACAAAACCTTACAGCAATTAAAAGAAAATAATCAAATTGTGTTCACTTACAAAGATGATATCAACGGTTCTGTAGATGGTATCGCCGGTATTATTAATGAAAAAGGAAATGTTCTGGGTATGATGCCACACCCGGAACGTGCAACAACGAGTTTACTAGGAAGCAGTGATGGCTTAAAGCTTTTCCAATCGATCTTGAACCACTGGAGGGAATCTCATGTCCTTACTTCTTGAACCGTCACCCGAGAAAATTAAAGAAGAGAAAATATATCAGGAAATGGGTTTAACAGACGAAGAATTTGCATTTGCAGAGAAAATTCTCGGCCGTCAGCCTAATTACACAGAAACTGGTTTATTTTCAGTAATGTGGTCTGAACATTGCAGTTATAAACACTCAAAAGTACTGCTGAAAAAATTTCCAGTAAGCGGTGAAAAAGTGCTCCAGGGACCAGGAGAAGGCGCTGGAATTATCGACATTGGAGACGAGCAGGCGGTTGTATTTAAGATTGAGAGTCATAACCACCCTTCTGCCATTGAACCTTACCAGGGAGCTGCGACCGGGGTAGGCGGCATATTACGTGACGTTTTCTCAATGGGGGCAAAGCCGGTAGCGCTATTAAATTCTCTTCGCTTTGGAGAGCTTACTTCCCCGAAGGTTCGTTATCTATTTGAAGAAGTCGTAGCTGGTATTGCAGGTTATGGGAACTGTGTCGGTGTTCCTACAGTTGGCGGAGAGGTTCAGTTTGATCCATGCTATGAAGGAAATCCTCTCGTAAACGCAATGTGCGTAGGGTTAATTGACCATAAAGATATTCAAAAAGGACAGGCTAAAGGTGCAGGAAATACCGTGATGTATGTAGGCGCAAGTACTGGGAAAGACGGTATCCACGGAGCTACGTTTGCATCCGAAGAGTTAAGTGAAGAATCAGAAAGCAAACGCCCTTCTGTTCAAGTTGGTGATCCGTTTATGGAGAAACTGCTGCTTGAAGCTTGCTTAGAACTTGTTCAATCAGATGCTCTGATTGGAATTCAGGATATGGGAGCAGCTGGCTTGACATCGTCTTCAGCAGAAATGGCAAGTAAGGCCGGTTCTGGTATCGAAATGGATTTAGACAAGGTGCCGCAGCGTGAACAAGACATGACGCCATATGAAATGATGCTTTCAGAGTCTCAAGAGCGTATGCTTCTTGTTGTTGAAAAAGGCCGCGAACAAGAAATCAAAGAGATATGTGATCGATGGGGTCTCCTCTCAGCAGAAGTAGGGCACGTAACGGATGAAAAACAACTTCGTTTATGGCATAAAGGGGATCTTGTAGCGGATGTACCTGTTGATGCTCTGGCAGAAGAAGCCCCTGTTTATCACCCGCCTTCCAAAGAGCATTCTGCTTTTCAGTTTAATCAGCAGATTACAGAAACCGTTTTTTATATTGACGATATGAAACAAACACTGCTTGACCTGCTAAAGCAGCCAACAATCGCAAGCAAAGAATGGGTTTATGATCAATATGATTATATGGTACAAACAAACACCGTCGTCCAGCCAGGTTCTGATGCTGCTGTCCTACGTGTGCGCGGGAAAAATAAAGCACTGGCCATGACAACAGACTCTAACAGCCGTTATATATATTTAGACCCTGAAACTGGCGGTAAAATTGCTATTGCAGAAGCAGCGAGAAACATTGTTTGCTCTGGAGGTGTTCCACTCGGTCTTACAGACTGTCTGAATTATGGCAGTCCAGAGAATCCTGAAATATACTGGCAGCTTGAGAAGTCGACAGATGGAATGAGCGAAGCTTGTGAACAGCTGCAAACTCCTGTTATTGGCGGAAATGTTTCTCTTTATAACGAAACAAAAGAAGGAGCTGTTTATCCAACTCCCGTTGTAGGGATGGTGGGGCTCATTGAAGATTTAGATCATATCACCACCCAATCCTTTAATAATGAAGGCGACCTGATTTATTTAATCGGAGAGACGAAAGCCGAATTCGGAGGCAGTGAGCTGCAAAAGCTGTTAGAAGGCGATATTTCAGGAAAAGTTCCATCAATCAACCTGGAGATAGAAAAAGAACGTCAGCAAAAGCTTTTAAATGCTATACGAAAGCAGCTTGTATCTTCAGCACATGATATAGCTGAAGGAGGGCTGGCTGTAGCAGCAGCTGAAAGCCTGATTGGCACAGGCTTAGGAGCAAAGCTGACAATCAAAGAAGATATTGCCGCTCAGCTTTTCTCTGAAACACAGTCGCGTTTTCTTGTTTCAGTACCAGAGAACAAAAAAGAAGAATTTGAAGGTGTTATTCCGGAAGCTCGTGCTATTGGAACGGTAACACAGGAGGAGAAGCTTGAGATTCATAGTCCATCAGGAGAAATCGTGCTTCAGGCGGAAGCAGAAGAATTAGAAAGCGCCTGGAAAGGAGCTATTCCATGCTTGGTGAAATCAAAGGACTAAACGAAGAATGTGGAGTTTTTGCCGTATGGGGACACAAGGATGCTGCGCAAATTACGTATTATGGACTGCACAGTTTACAGCATCGTGGACAAGAAGGAGCAGGAATTGTTGTAAGTGATGGAGAGCAGTTATCTATTCACAAAGGGCTTGGCCTGGTAACAGAAGCATTTAAAGAAGGAGAACTAGACCAGTTGAACGGCCATGCTTCAATTGGTCACGTTCGCTACGCGACAGCCGGAGGCGGTGGGTTAAATAACTGCCAGCCTCTCTTGTTTCGTTCGCAAACCGACAGCCTTGCCATAGCTCATAATGGAAACTTAGTCAATGCACACGGAGTAAAACACCAGCTTGAAAACCAGGGAAGTATTTTTCAATCTACTTCAGACACTGAAGTTCTTGCTCATCTTATTAAGCGAAGTGTATATCCGCGTCTTGAAGATAAGCTTACAAACGCTTTGTCCATGCTTAAGGGCGCCTATGCATTTGCGGTAATGACTGAGGATAAGCTAATGGTTGCTCAAGACCCGAACGGTTTGCGTCCGCTATCACTAGGCCGCCTTGGAGATGCGTATGTCGTTGCTTCCGAAACGTGTGCGTTTGACGTAGTAGGGGCAGAATACGAACGCGAAGTGCAGCCAGGTGAAATCATTACATTTGATGAAAACGGCATGCATTCTGAACTATTTTCCAATGCAGCTCCGCGTCGTCTTTGTAGTATGGAATATATTTACTTTTCACGTCCCGATTCCAATTTAGATGGGATTAACGTTCATACTGCTCGTAAAAACCTTGGAAAAAAATTGGCGGAAGAAGCTCCTGTAGAAGCAGATGTTGTAACAGGGGTGCCTGATTCTTCTATTTCTGCCGCGATCGGTTATGCAGAACAAACCGGCATTCCTTACGAATTAGGAATGATTAAGAATAGATACGTGGGACGAACGTTTATCCAGCCATCTCAGGAGCTTCGTGAACAAGGGGTAAAAATGAAACTCTCACCTGTACGTGGAGTCGTAGAAGGAAAACGTGTAGTGATGGTGGATGATTCCATCGTTCGGGGAACTACTAGCCGCCGCATCGTGCGTATGCTAAAAGATGCCGGGGCAGCAGAAGTTCATGTGCGAATTAGTTCGCCTCCTATTACCCATCCTTGTTTTTATGGAATAGACACCTCTACTAAGTCAGAACTTATTGCAGCCAGTCATTCCGTAGAGGAAATGAAAGAAAGAATGGGCGCAGATTCTCTATCCTTTATTAGTATTGACGGCATGTTGAATGGAATCGGCCGGG
The DNA here is from genome assembly GCF_041949975.1 of Alteribacillus sp. JSM 102045. Taxonomy (NCBI): domain Bacteria; kingdom Bacillati; phylum Bacillota; class Bacilli; order Caryophanales; family Bacillaceae; genus Alteribacillus; species Alteribacillus sp. JSM 102045. The sequence continues at coordinate 27,469 of NZ_JBHFQG010000031.1, forward strand.
AACATTATGATTCCAATTGTGGTCAGTGCCTGGCTTGTTTTACCGGAAATTATCCGACGGAAATTTATCAAGATACTCTTCATCCCCATGATAAAGTGACGAACTGTTAAGATTTTAGAGCAATAAGAGGAGGCTCATTTTCATGTCTGAGGCATATAAAAAAGCCGGTGTCAACGTAGAAGCTGGCTATGAAGCAGTAGAAAGAATGAAAAAACACACCAGCCGCACGCTTCGGCCGGAAGTAATGGGGGGACTGGGAGGATTTGGAGCAATGTTTGATTTTTCCTCCCTGCCTTATAAAGAACCGGTCCTTATTTCTGGCACAGATGGGGTTGGGACAAAGCTTATGCTCGCCTTTGCCATGAACAAACATGATACGATTGGAAAAGATGCGGTTGCCATGTGCGTGAATGACATTGCTGTTCAAGGCGCAGAGCCTCTTTATTTTCTAGATTATCTTGCATGTGGAAAAGCAGAGCCTGAGAAGATTGAAGCAATTGTAAAAGGCGTTGCTGATGGCTGTGAAGAAGCAGGATGTGCGCTGATTGGCGGAGAAACGGCGGAGATGCCGGGAATGTATGAGGAAGATGAATATGACCTGGCTGGTTTTACCGTCGGGGCGGCCGAAAAAAGCTCTATTATTACAGGGGAAAATATCTCCCCTGGAGATATTTTAATAGGGCTGCCGTCATATGGTATTCACAGCAATGGATTTTCCCTTGTGCGGAAAGTGCTGATTGAACAAGCTGGGCTGGATCTAAATGAGACGTATTCTCCGTTTGACCGGCCGCTTGGAGAAATACTTTTAGAACCTACACGCATTTATGTGAAAGCAATAAAAGCGTTAAGAGAAAATGCGGCAGTGAAAGGGATGGCTCATATTACCGGCGGAGGTTTTTATGAAAATATTCCTCGTATGCTTCCAAACGGTTTAGGAGCAGCTGTTGATCCATCCAATTGGAAACTGCCGCTAATCTTTTCGTTTATCGAGAAACACGGAAATCTTTCTCTGCGTGACATGTATGGTACCTTCAATATGGGAATTGGTTTAGTTGCTGCCGTTGATGCAGCAGAGGCAGAAAAAGCAGTCGCTGTTTTAAAAGAGAATGGAGAAGATGCTTGTATCATTGGTGCGGTTACGGAAGCAGGGGAGCTTGTGATTGAGAGGGGGAGTCTCTCATGAAACTGGCTGTTTTTGCATCAGGGAGCGGATCTAACTTTCAAGCTATAGTAGATGCAGTTGAAGAAGGAAGGCTTCAAGCAGAAATATCTTTGCTTGTATGTGATAAACCAGGGGCATACGCAGAAAAAAGAGCTCAAACACATGGCATTTCTGTTTTTTCCTTTCACCCAAAAGAGTATTCCGGCAAAGCTGCTTTTGAAGAAGAAATTGTAAAGCAGCTTCGGCAGCAAGAAATTGATATGATAATATTAGCTGGATATATGAGACTAATTGGTCCAACACTTCTTCATTCCTACGAGGGTCGTATTTTTAATATTCATCCTTCTCTTCTGCCGGCATTTCCTGGAAAGGATGCGATTGGCCAGGCATGGCGGGCAGGGGTAAAAGTAACGGGTGCTACTATTCACATGGTAGACGAAGGAATGGATACTGGAACAATAATTGCACAAGAAGCAATTCCGGTTAAAGCTACGGATTCTCTCCAGTCACTGACAAAAGCTATTCAAGCCGTAGAACATCGCTTATATCCGGACACGATTCAATCAATTATTGAGAAACGTACGTTGGAAGGGAGCCAAATTAAAAATGAGCATTAAACGAGCATTAATTAGTGTTTCAAATAAGGAAGGCATTCTTCCTTTCGCTAAACAGCTGGAAGAAGAGGGTGTAGAAATTATTTCTACAGGCGGGACGAGCCGTATTTTAAAAGAAGGCGGCGTTAATGTTACTGGAGTTACGGAAGTTACCGGATTTCCAGAAATCCTTGATGGGAGAGTCAAAACACTGCATCCTAATATTCATAGTGGACTTCTTGCTATGCGTAATAAAAAAGAGCATGCTGCCGAGTTAAAGGAACAAGGAATTGCCCCCATTGATCTTGTTGTAGTCAATTTATATCCCTTCAAGCAAACGATCGAAAAACCAGATACAGATTTTGAAGAAGCTATTGAAAACATTGATATTGGCGGTCCAAGCATGCTGCGCGCAGCGGCTAAAAACCATAAGTATGTCACCGTAGTAACGGATCCCGAAGATTACGAAACAGTATTGCAAGAGTGGCTTACAGATGGAGACGTTTCAACGGAAACGAAAAGACGCCTTGCTGCAAAAGTGTTTCGGCACACAGCTTCCTATGATGCCCTTATTGCTAATTATTTAACGGAACAATCAGGAGAGCTGTATCCTGAAACATATACGGTCACCTATGAGAAAAAACAAGATCTTCGTTATGGGGAAAATCCTCATCAGAACGCTGCTTTTTACCGTGAGCCAATTGGTCCGTTAAGTTCTATTGCTAACGCCATTCAGCTGCACGGAAAAGAACTTTCATACAATAATATAAATGATGCTGAGGCAGCCCTTTCTATTGTGAAAGAATTCGGCCAGCCGGCAGCTGTAGCTGTAAAACATATGAATCCATGCGGAGTTGGGGTAGGAGAAAATATTTTTGATGCGTATGAAAAAGCATTTGAAGCCGATCCTGTCTCCATTTTTGGTGGTATTATCGCCCTGAACCGGGAAGTAGATAAAGAAACGGCACAGAAAATGAAAGAAATTTTCCTTGAAATTATTATCGCTCCAACCTTTACACAAGAAGCACTCGATATTTTGACAGTAAAGAAAAACCTTCGCTTATTAACAGTTACTTTGGACGAAGAGCCTCAAGAGCGCTCTAAAATCACGTCGGTTCATGGAGGGGCTCTTATTCAGGAAGAAGATCGAAAAGGGTTCTTAGATGCAGGTGTGCGCGTTGTAACAGAACGGGAACCAACAGAACAAGAATGGCAGGATCTGAAGCTTGCTTGGAAAGTGGTAAAACATGTTAAATCAAATGCAATATTGCTTACAAAAGATGATATGACTATTGGTGTTGGTGCCGGACAAATGAATCGCGTGGGTGCTGCGAAAATAGCAATTGAACAGGCCGGCGAGAAAGCAAATGGAAGCGCGATGGGATCCGATGCATTTTTCCCAATGAAAGATACAGTAGAGGAAGCAGGAAAAGCTGGTATTAGCGCTATCATTCAGCCAGGTGGTTCAATTCGAGACGAAGAATCCATTGAAAAAGCAAATGAACTAGGGATTACAATGGTCTTTACAGGGATGCGCCACTTTAAACACTAAATTGGGTTGTTATGTTCAAAGGAGGATCCTTTATAAATGAAAGTGCTGGTAATCGGAAGCGGCGGCAGAGAACACGCTATTGCTGCAAAATTAGCTGAAAGTAATAAGGTGGATAAAGTGTACGCTGCCCCTGGAAATCCGGGAATGCAGCATACGGCAGAGTGTATAGATGTGAAAGAAAACGATCATGAGCGTTTAATCCATTTTGCGAAAGATAATGAGGTTACCTTTACCGTAGTCGGACCTGAAGCCCCGCTGCTTGATGGAATAGTAAATCATTTTCAAGAAGCCGGCCTTAAAGTTTTTGGCCCTACTCAGGAAGCGGCTCTTATTGAAGGCAGCAAGTCGTTTGCTAAGTCGTTAATGGAGCGTTATCACATTCCGACAGGCTCTTATAAAGTGTTTTCCCAATACGATGAGGCTGCTGATTATATTGAAAAAAATGGAGTTCCTATTGTAATTAAAGCAGACGGATTGGCGGCAGGAAAAGGCGTAACAGTAGCTTTTTCCAAAAAAGAAGCATTAGAAGCTCTGTCTGACATTTTAGAAGACAATAAGTTTGGGGATGCCGGTTCAGAAGTTGTCTTAGAGGAATATCTTGAAGGAGAAGAGCTTTCCTTGATGGCTTTTGTTCACGGAGAAACAGTTATTCCTATGGTCGGGGCACAGGACCATAAACGAGCATATAACGGAGATGAAGGTCCAAACACCGGAGGAATGGGAGCTTACAGCCCGGTTCCGCAATTTACAAATAATGATATTGACAGAGCTGTCCGCGAGGTGCTGCAGCCGGCAGCTTCAGGCTTAGTAAAAGAAGGATGCTCCTTCACCGGAATATTATACGCGGGACTGATGATGACGGAGGAAGGACCGAAAGTTATTGAGTTTAATGCTCGTTTCGGAGACCCTGAAGCACAGGTGGTACTTCCCAGGTTAAAATCAGATCTTTCTTCAGTCATTCTTGAGCTGTTAAACGGAGGAGTCCCGGAGCTGGAATGGTCGAGTGAAGCTGTTTTAGGAGTGGTCGCAGCTTCTAAAGGCTACCCAGGTTCTTATGAAAAATATAAACCGTTAACTTCACTGCCTTCTTCGGAATATCTATATTATGCAGGAGTAGAGAAAGAAGGAGACCAACTTTTAACTGCGGGAGGCCGTGTACTTTTAGCAGCGGAAAAAGCCTCCCGGTTGAAAGAAGCAAAAGAAGCAGTATATCAAAAGCTTGAAAAGCTCGAAACTGAATATCTTTTTTACCGAACAGATATTGGGGATAAAGCTATCTTTCGCGACGATACCTAGTGAAACCTATGATAAGCACCGCTATTGTACCAATAATCATGGCATAAACAAATAATGTATCAAGAGCAAAATCCCGCAGAAAAGGTACAAGCATAACCAATTCTCCTTTCTTAGAAAATCTTGGCTTTCGCCTTTTAAAAGAAACCGGTCGGTATTGGGATATTCCCGTGCCGGACCGGTTTTTTGAGTGTTTAGGAAATTATATTTTTCGAGTTGTGGATAACTATCTCCATATTGTTTGATCCGCGTCTAGCTTCAGCGCCCAGCCTCTCGGGGTTAAATAACCTCCAGTCATTAAAGGCAAAGAGCGCCTTTAGTGACTGGAGAACATTTACCTGTCGAGGCTGATCAGGGCGCTTGCGCTTTTGTTCCTAATAATGTGAATTTACATTTGTTTGTTAGATAATCTCTTAAATCAGTAGGAAAAAACCAGAATCTCTTGCTACACTATCATCATATTGTTTTCTTAAGTTATATTTTTTACAATTCATTCATCGAAGGATCTGTTGGGGATACTTCTGATTCGGCATGATTTCTTTGCGCAGAAATACTGTCTGTTATCATCTTAGTCAGCGGACAAAAACGAGTAATACCTTCTGCTACTTTCATCGCTCCCATCATGGTGCATACAAGATGTCTGCTATTACGGCGGTATCTGGTTAATTCTGCTGTGGACCATGCCAGAATAGTTAAACCGCAAGTGATTCGAACCATTGCATTTAAAGTGCCAATATTAGGTTTCATGACTAGCCTCCTTAAAAAAATCTTTGAAATCTTGTCACTTACTTTCATGGAGTAATGAGTGAAAATATGATACGATAGGGAAACATAACGCACAGGACGTACTACAATGCTACAGGGCGTGTGTGTGTTCAGCAGAAGTTCTAATGCAACTACTGTCGTTATATTCCTAACGGATTGGCTGCTGGTGTTAGCTTCCTTTAACACGGTGATAAGTCAATTTTTTAAAGAGCAATATGCAAAAAGGACATTAAGAAAGCAGGTGACGATTATGGCAACTCAGCTATTTCGCTGGAATAAACAAACATTAAGACGCCAGCTTTCCGTAATTCGCGGTGAAATGGCGCCAACCATTGTACTAAAAAACGCAACCTATCTAAGCAGCGCACGAAAAACATGGATGGAGGGCCATATCTGGATATACGAAGATCGAATTGTTTACACAGGTAAATATTTGCCTGAGAAAACGGAAGGGACAGAGATTGTCGATTGTCAAGGAAAACACATAGTGCCCGGTTATATCGAACCGCATGCCCATCCATTCCAGTTATATAATCCCCACACACTTGCGGAATATGCATCTGTGCGCGGAACAACTACATTAATTAATGACAACATGTTTTTCTTTTTAAATATCGAAAAAAGGAAAGCGCTTTCACTCATTGAAGAGTTAAATGAATTACCTACTTCAATGTTTTGGTGGGGCAGGTATGATGCCCAGACCGAATTGGAGGAAGAAGATGCATTGTTTTCACCGTCAAACATGAAGTCATGGCTTGAGCATCCTCTTGTGGTCCAGGGTGGAGAATTAACGTCATGGCCAAAAGTAATGACAGGGGACGAAACCGTACTTCACTGGATGCAGCATACAAAAGAATTAAACAAACCGATTGAAGGCCACCTGCCGGGTGCTTCATATAGCACTATTACACAAATGGCTCTGTTAGGTGTGAGCGGTGATCATGAAGCCATGAACGGAGAAGAAGCATTAAGAAGATTAGATGCTGGAATGACTACTTCTCTTCGTTACTCTTCCATTCGGCCTGATTTGCCAAAATTATTAGAGGAATTACTTGAGGCCGGGATTACAGATTTCAGCCGTTTTACTTTAAACACAGATGGTTCAACCCCTGCGTTTTACAGACAAGGTGTGATTGATAAAACGATTGCTATTGCTTTAGAGAAAGGCGTACCAGCTATAGAAGCATATGAAATGGGAAGTTATAATGCTGCAAGACATTACGGCTTAGATGATCAAATTGGAATGATTGCTCCAGGTCGTATTGCCCATCTGAATATTTTAAGGGATGTTAATAATCCTGTTCCTGAAAGTGTATTAGCTAAAGGGAAATGGGTGTTTAAAGACGGGCAAAGTCATTATCCTGACCGGCATTTTTCATGGGAAGACTACGGGATGCATCCCTTTATGATTGACTGGGAATTAACTGAAGACGATCTCCATTTTTCCATGCCGGTGGGAATCGAGCTGGTCAACTCTGTTATTTTAAAGCCTTACCAGATAAGTGTAGATGTTACAAATGAACATCTTTCAGAAAAACATGATGAGTGTTTCTTTGTGATGCTGGATCGTCATGGAAAATGGCGCATTAACACTGTAATAAAAGGATTTGGCACCAACCTTGGAGGTCTTGCTACTACTTTTTCCAATACAGGAGATATTGTATTAATTGGAAAAAATAAAAGGGATATGAGAAAAGCATTTGAAGAATTGAAACAGCATGATGGAGGAATTTTTCTTGTGGAGGATGGAGAATTAATTGAAAGTGTTCCTTTAAAATTATTCGGTGCTATGTCTTTAGAACCGATGGATGACGTGATCGAAAAGCATGCGAGTTTAGAACATGCTTTAAAGGAAAGAGGATACCCGCATGAAGATCCGATCTACAGCCTCCTTTTCTTTTCTTCCACACATCTTCCTTATATCAGGGTGACTCAAAGAGGAATTTTTGATGTTCATAAGAAAACGGTACTCTTTCCTTCGATTATGCGTTAAACTGTAAAAGTACAGGGATTAAAAAACATGCTGTTCAATCGATAAAGCACACTTGACCAACAATGATAAAAAAGGATTTGGGGAGTATGAAAAAATGGGCTTTAACCTCATGTGCTTTGTGTGTTCTTCTTTCTGCCTGTTTCGGAGGGGAGCAGCAAGAAAAGTCAGAGTCGGAACAAAGCCAAAGTGAAGCAGTATATACCAAAAAAGAAGAAGCCAGGGCTGGAAAACAAGAAGAGCCATCAATTTCTCAAGAAAACCAAGAAAACCAGCTATATGATGAGACATACCCTTTAACTGGAGAAAGAAAAAAAGAGGTTTCACCGTATCGTCCGATAGCAGTAATGGTAAACAACCATCCGGCTGCACGGCCGCAAAGCAGCTTGAGTGACGCTGATATGGTTTACGAAGTGCTCACAGAAGGCAGCGTAACTAGATTTTTAGCGATTTACCATAGTGAACAGCCTGAAAAAATTGGGCCCGTTAGAAGCGCTCGAAAGTACTTTATTGATTTGGCTCAAGGGTATAAGTCGTTTTTTGTAACACATGGCTGGAGTCCAGAAGCCGAACAATACCTGTCAAGCGGTACAGCGCCGTTTCTCAATGGATTGTTTCATGAGGGTACTCTTTTTCAACGTTCTTCCGATCGGAACCCGCCCCATAACTCTTATATCTCTTTTGAAGACGCAATGGAGGGCTTAGAAGGGAAAGGGTACGAACTAAAAAATGAGGTAGAGCCAAACTTGTTTAATGACCAAGGCATTTCATCTTCGGAAGCAGAAGAGGGAAAACAAATTCAAATTTGGTATCAAGATAAATATTCGGTTCAATTTGAGTACAATGACAAAAAAGAAGCTTACGAACGTTCCAGTGATAACGAGCCGACCATAGATGAGAGAGAAAATAAAAGGGTTGCTCCAGAAAATGTTTTTATAATCGAAGCCCCTCACCAAGTAGTCGACAATAAAGGCCGCCGGCAAATAAACATTGAAGCAGGGGGAAAAGGTTTATTACTTCAAAAAGGAAAAGCGTTAACGGTAGAATGGAAAAATAAAGACGGTCGAATTCTTCCAATGAAAGAAGGAGAAGAAATACCGTTTGTGCCAGGGCAAACTTGGATTAATGTTGTTCCATCAGCATCTGCCCTTAATGACATAGTAGAAGGATTACATTAATTTATTGAATGCTGCGTTAAGAGTATTTGGACTGAAACGAGGTGGAGCTAATTGCAAATCGATAAGTTAAGAGGCAAAGAATTAGATCAATTGTTTAAAGCAATTCTTTCCCTGCGAGATTTAGAAGAGTGTTATGAGTTTTTTGATGATCTTTGCACCATTAACGAAATTCAATCGCTCGCACAGCGGCTTGAAGTGGCTCGAATGCTTCAGCACGGGTATACGTATCATAAAATTGAAACAGAAACCGGGGCAAGCACAGCAACTATTTCTCGAGTGAAACGCTGCTTGAATTATGGCAATGAAAGCTACCAGATGACATTAGATCGTGTGCGGGAAGAAGAGAAAGAAAATCAAAAATAGAAAAACGTCGTGGGAATAGAGAAACTACTCTTTTGGTGAGAGGAAACACCAGAAGAGTAGTTTTATTTATTGTTTAGGAAATTATATCTTTCGAATTGTGATAACGATCTCCCTACTGTTTGATTATCGTCTAACTTCAGCGCCTAGCCTCTCGGGGTTAAATAACCTCCAGTCATTTAAGGCAAAGAGTGCCTTTATTGCCTGGAGAACATTTACCTGTCGAGGCTTACCAGGGCGCTTGCGCTTTTGTTCTTAGAACGCATTTTTTCCAAAACTCAGTATGGTAAAGGGCCTGGCAGCAAAGCAAATTTTTTATAACTCAAAAAGCCCAAGCACATAATTTTAGCTTTTGCAAACAATACAAGATAATATAGTAATCAGAAAGCAAAACAGGGAGGGCCGCTAAAATGAAAGATTATATAGGAAACAGCGTCCACATTCCTTTGTGAACGTTTTGGCCTTGAATGGTGCCAAAAAGATAATCATCTTAAACACGCTCGTATTCTTTGTATGGAGAAGACAGACAGGACATTAAAGTATTGATAGATATGCTTGAAGAGGGGACAGTTTATTCACTCCAAAAAATAAATCCTTCTTCCACCTCTGCTTATGAAGAATGGACACAGCATTTGCAAGAAAAAAAGGATTTGACTGAACCTTTTGCCAGGTGGGCAGTTCAACATGGGTTCATGCTATCCATGATTATTCTCCATTTCATGAAACAGACCCCCATTGGAATTGTCCCCTTCTTTACCCTTTACAAATTTATCATAAAAAGAAACAGACTTCCTTGGCAGCTCTCTCTACTGGAGATTCCCAAATCTTACCTCTAAAATCGAAAAATTTTCGGAGCTAGAAGAAACTTTACAGCCCGAAAAAAACATAGTGTAAAAAAAGATTTTTAATCCCCTCCTTCGAAGAATCATGAGCAGTTTTGTATGGTGGAAGAAAAAGTGTGATTGCAGGAATTAAAGCCACTCTGGCAGCGGCCTGGATGATGAATGTTTTATCTGGAAGCCAATCGCAAATAAGTAATTCGAATGACGAAAGTACAGAACCCTCAAAAGAGGAATGGATGGAATGGCTTGAAAAGGTGCAAACTGGAGAGTATGAAAGCAGGCTGGTGATGCCTGGATGTGAAGAGATAGATAAGGGAGGAAAGCTCCAGCACTTGTTGACAAGGTATGGTTATAGTGACGCTGAATCAGTAGTCGACGATCGTTTTTACTATCAATTTGATTCATGCACCTATTATGAAAAAGATAATAAAAACACAGGAGATATTTTTTCTGTCGGAAACCAAGTGAAGCAATGGGGGCCTTCTCCGCAAGACATAATGGAACTTCTCGGAAATCCTGAAGGATTAAGCATAAATGCGAATGAGCGGGAAACACGCGCTTTGTATCAAATACTGGAACATCATTTACTTTTTATATACGAAGGAGAAGACGAAAATGAACAATTAACTCAGGTGGAAATAGGAGAAATAAGTCCGCACTTATTAAAAATAGTTTTATCCCCACAGGAGAGGATATATGCAAACGATAACATGGTTGAGCTGAATTTGCCGCAGCCAGATAAAGAAGGAAGCTTAGATTATTATCCAGGAGAAAGCAGCGGTATTGATTATATGACGGAATCTGCACATCTTTTTTTAGAAGAACTTGTTTTATCGGTTAAAGAGTGGAGCGGCTATGCACCTGGGTGTACGATGCTAGAGGCCGGCCTGACAGCAGAATCCCTTGTAGGATTATTAGGCCCTCCAGACGCTGTTCAGAGTGAAAACGGCATGCAGAAATATACTTATGGAAAATGTGAATTTTATGTTCCTGGTAATGAAGATGCTCTGGCTGTAGAAGCCATTGCTTCCGAACATATTAACACCACCGTTTCAAAACGGCAGGCAAGACAATTCTTAGGAATTCCAGATTCTAAACTATCTCGTTCAGAGATAGATGTGATCGGCTATAATATGGATAATTATTCTATTGATTTGGAATTTATGAAATTCTCGATAAAATCATCACCGTAAGGAGAATCGATGAAAATTTAAAAAAGGAATAAAAAAACAGAATGTGAAGAAGTCTCCAAGAATCCTGTGAAAGCTTTTGAGGGAAATGTATAAAGTTTGCTATAATCAATCGTTGAGACAAGTATTGCATTATTAATTTGGAGGAGCAGAAATGCTTTCATATAGAGAGTGGAAACATGTATTTAAACTTGATCCGGCAAAGGATCTGGATAATAAAGATTTAGAAGCGGTGTGCGAATCAGGAACGGATGCTATTATAGTCGGCGGAAGCGATAACGTTACTTTAGATAATACCCTCGCTCTTTTAGCGAAGGTACGCCGTTATTCGGTTGCTTGCGCCCTTGAAATTTCAACGCTGGACTCTATCACTCCAGGCTTTGATTATTTTTTTATTCCTACCGTGCTTAACGCAGGCGACCCGCGCTGGATTACCGGTATGCACCGGCAGGCCTTAAAAGAGTATGGAACGATGATGAATTGGGACGAAATTGTCACAGAAGGGTATTGTATACTAAATAAAGATGCAAAAGTATCAGCACTGACAGAAGCTGACACAACACTTGACCAAGAGGATGTAGAAGCAGCTGCAATGCTTACAGACCGTCTGTTTCATCTTCCTGTTTTTTATTTGGAATACAGCGGTGTATATGGAGACCCGGCTATCGTCAAAGCTGCTGCTGATGCTTTAAAAAACGCCAGACTATTTTATGGCGGCGGTATCCGCAGTGCAGAACAGGCTGCAGAAATGGCAGCTTATGCTGATACCGTAGTCGTAGGAAATATAGTGTATGAAGATGTGAAGACAGCTTTAAAAACCGTAGAGGCTGTAAAAAACATTGGAAGAGATGACGGAAAAAACGTATAATATATTCGAACATATGTTTGAGGTGGTGTTCCCATGCAACGACAAATTATAGAAAAGATGCTCGATAGAATGAATCCGGAACAAAAAGAAGCTGTACAGCACACAGAGGGGCCTCTTCTGGTAATGGCGGGGGCAGGGAGCGGTAAAACCCGTGTACTTACTCATAGGATAGCTTATTTAATTCGTGAAAAAGGCGTACCTCCTTATGCTATTTTGGCCATCACGTTTACTAATAAAGCAGCCCGTGAAATGAAAGACCGTGTTGCTGAATTGGTCGGACCAGTGGCCGAAGACATTTGGATGTCTACCTTTCACTCGATGTGTGTGAGAATACTCCGGCGTGAAATAGACCGGATAGGATATAATCGAAATTTCTCTATACTTGATGGTTCAGATCAATTGTCGGTTATTAAACAAATTTTAAAAGATCAAAATATCGATTCAAAAAAATTCGATCCCCGCAGTATTCTTGGAATGATCTCTTCTGCTAAAAATGTGCTGGAAACACCGGAAAAATTTGCAGAAAAAGCTTATGGACCTGCTGAAGAAACAGCAGCGGACGTCTATAAAGAATATCAGCGTCGTCTGCGCACTAATCATGCGCTTGATTTTGATGATTTAATTATGATGACAATTAAATTGTTTCAACAGGTGCCAGAAGTACTTTCGTTTTATCAACGAAAATTCCAATACATTCACGTGGATGAATATCAAGATACAAACAGAGCGCAGTATATACTTGTAAACTTACTTGCGGAAAATCATAGAAACTTATGTGTAGTGGGAGATTCAGACCAATCAATATATAAATGGCGCGGAGCCGATATTGAAAATATCCTTTCTTTTGAAAACGACTATGAAGAATGCAGGTCGATTCTTTTGGAACAAAACTACCGCTCCACCAAGAAAATTTTGCAAGCAGCCAATGAAGTTATTAAAAACAACAGCGGGCGCAAACCTAAAAACCTTTGGACAGAAAATGATGAGGGGAAAAATATTCACTACTTTCAGGCTGCTGATGAACGGGATGAATCAGTCTATGTAGTGGAAAAAATAAAAGAAGCGGTGCAAAACGGGGACTATGATTATTCTGATATTGCTGTGTTATATCGGACCAATGCCCAATCCCGTGTTATTGAGGAAATGTTTTTAAAATCGAATATTAATTACAACATGATTGGCGGTACCAAATTCTATGACAGAAAAGAAATAAAGGATGTACTTGCCTATTTACGAGTGGTAGCAAATCCGGATGATGATATCAGCCTTGGACGTATTATAAATGTACCAAAGCGTGGTATCGGTGCTACTACAGTAGATAAAATTGCTGCATATGCTAACAGCCAGGGTATATCTATGTTTGCGGCATTGCAGGAAGCAGACCAAATTGGATTAAGTGCACGCCCAACTAAAAAACTTCTGGAATTTGCTGAGCAGCTCGGTCACTGGATTCAATTGCAGGATTATTTATCGGTTACTGAGCTGGTGGAGGAATTGCTTGAAAAAACGGGTTACCGTGATGCTTTAAAAGAAGACAAGTCTTTAGAGTCTCAGAGCAGACTAGAAAATATTGACGAGTTTATATCCGTAACAATAGATTTTGAGAAGAAAAACGAAGACAAATCTTTAATAGCATTTCTGACAGATCTTGCGCTTGTTTCTGATATAAATCAGGAAGAAGACGATGATGAGAGTGCAGTCGTTATGATGACCTTACACTCAGCAAAAGGACTCGAGTTTCCAGTTGTTTTTTTAATTGGTATGGAGGAAGGAGTATTTCCTCACAGCCGTTCTTTATTTGAGAATGAAGAAATGGAAGAGGAAAGGCGCCTTGCTTATGTAGGGATTACAAGAGCAGAGGAAGAACTCCATCTTACTCATGCCCATATGCGTCAATTGTATGGACGGACACAGGCTAATCCAATGTCGCGTTTTATTCAGGAACTTCCGCAGGATGTTATTGATGGAATGGAAAAAGAAAATAAGCCAGACTGGATGAAAACAAGTATAGGTGGTTCTGGTCATACAGCTTCTCCATTTGAACGAAAGCGCAAAGCTGCAGTAGCACCGGCGAGAGGGCGCACGATATCTGCCTCCACTGAAGGAAGCAGTTTTGATTGGCAGGTAGGCGATAAAGCACAGCATAAAAAATGGGGTACCGGTACTGTGGTCAGTATTAAAGGAGAAGGCGAAGATATTGAACTTGATGTTGCTTTTCCTACAGAAGGGGTTAAACGGCTCTATGCCAAATTTGCCCCGATAACAAAAGCTTAACGTATAGTGCCAGAAAGGAAGGTAGGCAATGGACCGAAAAGATGCGGAAGAGCGAGTCAAAGAGCTCCGGCAGTTACTAGATAAATACGGTTATTACTATTATGTGCTCGATCAACCGCTTGTTCCAGATTCTGAGTATGATGAAAAAATGCAGGAACTCATGAAGCTGGAAGAAGAATTTCCCGAGCTTCAAAGCAATGATTCCCCTACCGTCCGTGTAGGAGGGCCGCCGCTAGTAGCCTTTGAGAAAGTGCAGCACGAAATCCCAATGATGAGTCTGGGAAATGCTTTTAACGAACAGGATTTATACGATTTTGATAGAAGAGTTCGTCAAGTAACAGGAGACGACGTCCAATATACGTGTGAACTGAAAATAGACGGTCTTGCTGTTTCGTTGTCTTATGAAAATGGAAGCTTTATTCAAGGGGCGACACGCGGAGACGGCACCACCGGAGAAGACATTACGAGTAATTTGAAAACAGTCGGATCTATACCTCTCCGTTTGCAAAAGGCAGCAGACATTGAAGTTCGCGGAGAAGTGTTCATGCCCAAACGCTCCTTTGAAAACTTAAACAAAGACAAAGAACAAGCGGGCGAAATGCTATTTGCCAATCCTAGGAATGCAGCAGCAGGGTCTTTACGGCAGCTGGACCCTAAAATTGCCGCTAGAAGAAACCTGGACATTTTTTTATATGCCATAGCTGATGATAAAGGGATGGGCTTGAAAACTCACCACGAAGCTATTGCTTATATGAAAGAATTAGGGTTTAAAACAAATCCGGAAAGCCAGCTTTGCCAAAGCATAGAGGAAGTTGTCGAGTATGTTAACAGCTGGGTGGACCGGCGCAACGATTTAATGTATGAAATAGATGGTATTGTTATAAAAGTTGATAACTTAAAGCAGCAGCAAGAACTTGGATATACAGCGAAAAGCCCCCGCTGGGCAATTGCTTATAAATTTCCGGCCGAAGAAAAAATTACTACACTGACTGGTATCACCCTATCGGTTGGGCGTACAGGAGTGGTTACTCCAACTGCAGAGTTGAAAGCTGTAAAGGTGGCTGGAACAACCGTTCAAAGAGCTTCTCTTCACAATGAGGATCTTATTCGGGAAAAGGATATTAAAATAGGAGATCAGGTTGTGGTAAAAAAAGCTGGAGATATTATTCCAGAAGTAGTGAGAGTGCTGGATGATTTACGAGAAGGACATGAAAAAGATTTTGAAATGCCTTCAGAATGTCCGGCGTGCGGAAGTGAACTCGTTAGGCTTGAGAAAGAAGTAGCACTACGCTGTATCAATCCGCAGTGCCCGGCTCAAATGCAAGAAGGCCTCATTCACTTTGTGTCAAGAGATGCTATGAATATTGACGGTCTAGGTGAAAAAGTGATTCAGCAGCTTTTCACTCATCAACTGGTTGCAGGGATTGCTGATTTGTATAAACTGGAAAAAGAAGAGCTTCTAAAGCTTGAACGTATGGGAGAAAAATCCGTCCAAAATTTATTAAACGCGATTGAAGCGTCCAAACAAAATTCTTTGGAAAAATTAATATTTGGTCTCGGTATTCGATTTGTCGGTTCGAAAGCAGCACGAACGCTGGCTGAGCACTTTAAAACAATGGAACAACTTCGTAATGCTTCTTACGATGACTTGCTTGCCATTCACGAAGTTGGTGAAAAGATGGCAGATTCTATTGTTAGTTACTTTGATAAACCCGAAGCTGCAGCTTTATTAGACGAACTGGATGCACTCGGTGTCAATATGAAATACAAAGGGCCGAAAAAAGCAGAAGCAGCATCTGATTCTATTTTTAATGGCAAAACAATTGTTTTAACTGGCACCTTAGAAAAGTTAACGAGAAAAGAAGCTAAAGAAAAAATTGAAGCATTTGGCGGAAAAGTAACTGGAAGCGTAAGTAAAAGCACTGACTTGCTTATCGCTGGTGCTGATGCAGGCTCAAAGTTAACAAAAGCTAAAGAATACGGCGTAGAAATATGGGAAGAAGACCGGTTTTTAGAAGAAGCCGAATTATAATCTTGGATTATTACTAAGATAATTACAATTCCGGCACAAACCCGTGTATTCCTGTTAGGCTTCTTTAATTTTTCAAAATGGGAGAGGATAACCCCTTTCTCCTTGAAATCATTATTTTTTTCACTTGAGAATCCCTTTCTGTCATTCTATGATGGAATTTGAGCTGTTTTATAATAAGGTGATATACATACACAAGCCATGGAAAGTTCCCGGGGAAATGAGGAGATAGAAACATGTGGAAAAAAGCGGGGATACTTGCCTTGTCCTCTCTTCTACTGCTTTCAGGCTGTATACCTGGTTTAGAACCAGATGAAGAAGGGGTGGACATTGAACAAGAAGAGACGGACGAAGAGGCGGAAGTGAAAGTAAGTCCGGAAATACCAAGTTTAGACAATTATTATCGCAGTATCTTACAGGACGGTAAATATATTCATGGTAACACAAGAGGTTTTAATACTGATGTTGTTTACAACCGGATGGATTTAGAAAGAATGGAAGTGGGCATGCAGGAAATTGCTTTAGAGGAATTTAATCAAGAAGACTATTTCTTTAGAGAAGGCCAATTTATTGAAAGAAATGAATTAAACAGCTGGCTTATGAGAGAAAAAGAAGAAACAGAAGAGGAAGAAGGAAATCCAGAAGGGCTGAACCCGCCGCTGGGAAGCGGAGATAGTTTTGAAGAAAGGGAAAGCTCACAGCCAAGAGTGCTGTCTAATATTCTTGAACACAATTATGTGTTTGAAAATGATGAAGGAAACTTACAAGTAGGTGGGCTGGTTATAGGACTGTCTATGAACAGCGTTTATTATTTCAGAGAACAAAATGACGACGGCACCTACGGCCCCTGGCTGAATGAGACCATAGATGAAGAAACAAGCCTGGAAGAGAGTAAAGACATCGCCAATCAAGTGCTTGAAAGGTTAAGAAGTGAAGAGCGTGAGGAAGGAGCGTTATCTAGTGTTCCTATAATGTTTGCAGTCTTTCGAGAAGCTGCAAGAGACTCTGCCATTCCAGGGGAGTTTATTGCAACAGCTGTAGCCCAGCCTGGAGAAGAGGTTGGCAATTGGCAATCAATAAATGAAAAGCACTACCTCTTTCCGTCCAGCAGTGCAGACGAAGAACAGAGAGATGATGCAGAGAATTTTAATCAGTTTAGAGATGATGTGAATCAATTTTTCGAGAACTATGTTGGAGTAGTTGGAGAAGGGTATTATCAAAATGATGATCTAAGAAGTCTTTCTATTGAGATCCCTATTACGTTTTACAGTAAAACTGAGGTGATTGCGTTCACCCAGCATGTAACGGATCGATTAGAAAATCGCTTTCCGGATGAGCTGGATATTGAGGTGGAAATTTCTTCTTCCGGCGGCCAGGAAGCATTGATAATAAAAGAGCCTGGAGAAGAGCCGTTTATTCATGTGTATTGATAAATAAGTTAGCGGGCGATGGCTTTGATACGTTGCCCGTCCTATTCTTATTTGGTATCATCTATATATTGTAAAAGAACGAATAAGGTGGAGGTGACCGGAAATGGCCCGTATCACAAAAGACCAAGTAAAACACGTAGCCCATCTTGCGCGTCTTTCTGTATCAGAAGAAGAAGTGAATACTTTTACAGAACAGCTCGATGCTATCATCGGATTTGCTGAGCAGCTTAATGAGCTTGATACTGATGGAGTAGAACCTACTACTCACGTACTTGATATCCATAATGTGTTACGCGAAGATGAGCAGCGTCCTTCATTAGATCGTGAAGAAGTATTAAAAAATGCGCCTGACCACGAAGAAGGACAAGTTAAAGTTCCGTCAGTGCTAGAGTAGAGGAGGGAAATATTGATGTCGATTTTAGAAGAAAGCTTTTCATCGATACATAAAAAGCTTCACAATAAAGAAATAAAGGTTTCTGAACTTGTTGATGCGTCTTATACACGTATTAAAGAAGTAGATGATAAAGTGCAGGCCTTTTTGACATTAAATGAAGAAGGTGCTAGGGAGCAGGCAAAAAAATTAGATGAAGCGCTTGATAAAGATGAAACAAGAGGGATTTTATTTGGTTTGCCGGCAGGAATAAAAGACAACATTGTAACAAATGGGCTGCGCACGACTTGCGCAAGCCAGCTGTTATCCAACTTTCAACCAGTACACAGTGCCACCGTAATGAAAGGACTGGACCAGGCAGAATCAGTTACCATTGGGAAATTGAACATGGATGAATTTGCGATGGGTTCCTCCAACGAAAATTCTGGTTTTCAAACGACGCGCAACCCTTGGAATATTGAATATGTTCCGGGAGGATCAAGCGGCGGTTCAGCTGCTTCTGTTGCAGCAGGAGAAGTAGCTTTTTCGCTTGGTTCTGATACAGGAGGCTCCATACGCCAGCCAGCTTCTTATTGCGGAGTGGTAGGCTTGAAGCCGACATACGGACGCGTGTCCCGTTTTGGGCTTGTTGCATTTGCGTCTTCTCTTGACCAAATCGGCCCGCTAACACGTACAGTAGAAGACAATGCCCTTATCCTTGGACAAATTGCAGGCCACTGTAAAAAAGATTCCACATCTGCTGACGTTGCAGTCCCGGATTATCTTTCTTTACTCACAGGAGACGTGAAGGGACTGCGAATTGCTGTACCGAAAGAATATCTTGGAGAAGGGGTTAATGAGGACGTAAAGCAGCGTGTACTCGATGCCTTAAAAGTATTAGAAGAACAAGGAGCGACATGGGAAGAAGTATCCTTGCCTCATTCTCAATATGCAGTCGCTGCTTATTATTTGCTGGCTTCGTCTGAGGCATCTGCCAACCTTGCTCGTTTTGACGGCGTTCGCTACGGAGTTCGTGCTGAAAATCCAAATAACTTAATTGACATGTATAAAGAAACACGCAGTCAAGGATTTGGAGATGAAGTTAAACGACGTATCATGCTGGGGACGTTTGCGTTAAGCTCCGGTTATTATGATGCATATTACAAAAAAGCTCAAAAAGTTCGTACCTTGATAAAACAAGACTTTGATAAAATTTGGGAAGATTATGATGTTGTTATAGGTCCAACTGCGCCTACCACTTCCTTTAAAATGGGCGAAAAAATTGATGACCCGTTAACGATGTATGCTAATGATATTTTAACTATCCCGGTAAACTTAGCTGGTGTTCCTGCTATTTCGGTACCTTGTGGATTTTCAGAAGGGCTGCCGGTGGGGCTTCAGATCATCGCTAAACCATTTGAAGAAGGTACTGTGTACCGAGTAGCACATGCTTATGAACAGGCGACGGAACATCACAAAGCAAAGCCGGAACTGTAAGGGGGGAAAAGAAGTATGAAATTTGATACGGTTATTGGACTAGAAGTACATTCTGAACTCAAAACGAACACTAAAATCTTTTGTAACTGCTCAACAGAATTTGGAGCGCCGCCGAATACCCACACGTGCCCTGTCTGTCTCGGCCACCCCGGGGTGCTGCCGGTATTAAACAAACGCGCAGTAGAGTATGCAATGAAAGCAGCTCTTGCACTAAATTGCGAAATTGCAGAAGAAACAAAGTTTGACCGTAAAAACTACTTTTATCCAGACAACCCGAAAGCTTATCAAATTTCTCAATTTGATAAGCCAATCGGAGAGAATGGCTGGATTGAAATTGAAGTAGAAGGATATAAGAAAAAGATCGGGATAACACGTATCCATATGGAAGAAGACGCTGGAAAACTGACTCACGATGAATATGGAGATTATTCCCTTGTTGATTTCAACCGGGTGGGAACACCATTAATTGAAATCGTTTCTGAACCGGATATCGAAACACCAGAAGAAGCTTACGCTTACTTGGAAAAGTTAAAAGCTATTTTGCAGTACACGGAAGTGTCAGATTGTAAAATGGAAGAAGGTTCGCTTCGCTGTGATGCTAACATCTCATTGAAGCCTGCAGGGCAAAAAGAGTTTGGAACAAAAACCGAGCTGAAAAACTTAAACTCATTTGCCAATGTCCAAAAGGGACTTGCTTTTGAAGAGAAGCGTCAGGAACAAGAATTACTTTCCGGCGGAGAAATTCTGCAGGAGACGCGGCGCTGGGATGATGCGAAAAAAGAAACAATTCTAATGCGTGTTAAAGAAGGCTCTGACGATTACAGGTATTTCCCAGAACCAGACCTTGTTTCTCTTTATATCGATGAAGACTGGAAGTCTAAAATTAAGGAAGATATTCCTGAGCTTCCGGATGCGCGAAAATCTCGTTACATCGAAGAGTATGGATTGCCTGAATATGATGCAGGTGTAATTACTCAATCTAAAAACATGTCTGACTTCTTCCAGGAGACGATCAATCAAGGCGCAGATGCAAAACAGGCAGCTAACTGGCTGATGGGTGAGGTTAATGGTTATTTGAATGCAGAAGGCCTCGAATTAAAAGATACCGCCCTGACACCAGAAAGTCTTGCGAAGCTGATCACTTTAATTGAAAAAGGAACCATTTCAAGTAAAATCGCCAAAAAGGTATTCGCTGATATGATGAAAGAAGGCGGAAATCCAGAAAAAATAGTAAAAGACAAAGGTCTGGTGCAAATTTCGGATGAAGGCGAATTGAAAAAAATTGTGGAGGGTATCCTCGATAATAACACACAGTCTATTGAAGACTACAAGAACGGAAAAGATAAAGCTCTCGGCTTCCTTGTAGGCCAAGTAATGAAAGAAACAAAAGGGAAAGCAAACCCGCAAATGGTCAACAAGCTGATTATGGAAGGTATGGATGAGCGCTAATTAAAAAAACTTCCCCCTGGTTCTTTAATAAGTGGACTAACCTAAAATAATGGGACAATATAAAACACCTTCGAAATGGTACAATCAATTAAGTACATTCTCGGAGGTGTTTTTGCATGGGCAAAAACGTTTATTCTAAAGAAATAAAGTGGGCGGTTG
>NZ_JBHFQG010000032.1:0-43241 GCF_041949975.1 Alteribacillus sp. JSM 102045
ACCACTTAGAATAAACAATTTATGATGAAAATGATCGCTTGTAATACAATCCATCATTTTTCTCCTGGTGACAGCTTCGCTGGAATTATCCAGAGATTAACTCCTTACGACAAATAATCCTGAAAATTATACGTCATTTATCACTAAAGTTCACACCGAATAAGGGTTACACACACGTTTCAAAAGTCGTCTCGAAAACAAAGTTACAATATTCATTGTTTCACCCTTTTTGATAATGTTAAAAGTAATAAAATTATAACGAAAAATTAATCCACTAGATGTATGACCTTAATATTAGACATTAATCCTGGCTTTTCTCCTAAATATCAATTCATATGGTAAAATGAGTGTGTTTTTACTTACTACTCCATGGGAGGTTAGCATGAAATTAAAGAATTTAGTGATTAAAAACTTTCGTAACTTTGAATGTGCAAAGATTGATTTATCAAATCAAAACGTTATATTTGGAATGAATGATGTAGGAAAAACCAATATGCTTTATGCCCTTAGATTTCTACTCGATAGAAATATACGGAAAGAAGGATTTAGGGAGACTGATTTTTTCCAATGTGATACCAATAAGTTAATTAGCATCACTTTATGCGTAGATATTTCAGACCGTAAAACTGATGAGGACTCAAAACATATTATTGCAAAAGTCGGCGGGGCAAGATCTAGTGACGATTTGGATAATTTTTATTTTAGAATAGAAGGGGCATATGATGATAGTGAGGAGATTGGCATTCCAAAACTGTATTGGGGAAATGACTTTAAAAACTTAGAAGAAATTAATCAAAATGGAATATATAGTAGTATAGACAGCCTATTTCGAATTGTTTACGTTGATCCCTCAATAGATTTAGAAAATACATTTACAAAGAACAGAAAAAAGCTTTTTGATCAAACAAAATTAAGTGACGGTGACATACAAATATCTAACGATATCAAACAAATAGGCAATGAATTAAATACTAAAATCAGTAGCATGGAAGTTATAAGAAATTTTCAGGATGTTATAACTGATGAATACAAAAAATTAAAAGATGAAGATATCAGTATAGAGATGAAATCAGAGCTATCAATTAATAGTTATTTTGGTAACTTGATCCCCTATATAAAAAAAGATGATGACGATAACATTTATCCAACATCTGGAGATGGAAGAAAGAAAATCTTAGCATATTCGGTATTAAACCATCTAATAAAGGAGCAGGAAGGTAATAAAATTATAATACATCTAATTGAAGAGCCTGAAAATAGCCTACATAGATCCATGCAGATAGCCCTATCACAACAATTGTTTAACTCTAAAGTATATAAATATTTCTTTTTATCGACACACTCTTCAGAACTTCTATATGAAATGGATGATGCTTCCCTCATAAGAATTTACTCACAAAATAGGACAAACTGTGAATCTTATCTTTATATTGTAGAAGATGAATACAGAAATGTAAAAAAAGAACTAAATAGTTCCCTCGCAACTGCACTATTTGCAGATAAGGTATTACTAGTTGAAGGTCCTTCAGAAAAAGTGTTATTTCAAAAAATTTTAGAAGAAGTGCACCCAACTTATGAATTAGACGGGGGGTACATATTAGACGTTAGTGGAATAAAATTTGAACCGTATGTAAAGGTACTTAAAGGCCTTAACATTATCCCAATTGTAAAAACCGATAATGATTTAAAAGCAAAGAATAATAATAAAATGCTTTTTGATTTGATTGGTATAAATAGGTGTCTAAACCTTTTAGAAATTGTGCAGGAAGGTTTTGAATCTATTAATGCTTCCCCGGTAGAAATAGATTATTCTATTTTTAAGGATAGCAAGATTAAATGGCCAGATTCTAGAAAGAAAAGAATGGTTAAAGATAAAAAAGTGAGCTTATATGACAACTACATAGATGATATCTACAAATTCCAGGAAAACAATATATATTTATCAAGAATCGATTTAGAGCATGATTTATACGAAGTAATTGGTGAAAGAATGAAGGAAATACTTGGTGGAAATCCAGTGAAATATCTTCAGGACCATAAATTACTAAATATGATTGAATTAACAGATGGACTAACTTATGAGGATTGTACCAGGATCATAAAAGATTCATTGTTTAAGCCATTAAGGGAGTTGGTTCCTCATGAATTTGATTGATCAAGAAGCTAGAGATGAAATTTTAGAGGACAATGGTAATATTGTGATTTCTGCTAGTGCTGGCTCGGGGAAAACAACCATTATGGTCAATAAAATGAATAAAGTACTTCAAGAGATTGAAGACCACAAAACAATCGCTGCAATCACGTTTACAGTAAAGGCTTCTAAAGAGATCAAGAAAAAAGTAGGTATAAACACTGAAAACAGCTTGTCGGTTCAAACAAATGATTCTTTTATTGAAAGTGAGATAATAAGGCCTTTTATTCAAGATGCACTAGGAAGTGATTATAACAGGGAATATTCCGTAGAATATGATGGAGTGTATAAATTCTCGAGTTTTGAAGAGGGCCTGAATCAATTAAAAAGCATGAACGTATTAGGCACTTACCGGGATAACCATCTTAATTTCAACTTCCGATTAGCTTTAATAATTATAAAAAACTCAATAGCTTGTCAAGAATATATTAAATCTAAATATGCTATGATTTTTATTGATGAATATCAAGATACAGATTCAGATATGCATAGATTTTTTATGTGGCTAAAAAACAATTTAAGCATCAAATTATTTATCGTGGGAGACTCTAAACAAGCTATTTACTTATGGCGTGGAGCCATGAGTAACGTATTCGAATTATTGTCTAATGAAAATTTCTCTGCATACGAACTTGTGACTAATTTTCGATGTGATAATGAGATTGAAAACTATGCAAATCTATTTCACAACCCTGGTTACTACAAGCACTTAAATAACGATGTAAATAACGTAATTCTAAAAGAATTTCCCTCAAAGGGAAGAAACTTTGTAGGATTTTTAGAAGAATTTGAGCAGCTTATTGAAGACAATTATGTTGACATCCTTAAGGACATTACAATAATTGCTAATTTTAACAGAGACGCTCAATTGATAACCGATATTTTAAATAAAAATGGTTACAATTTTGTGTATATACCAAGAACACCAATTGATGAAGGCATCCCTAATGGTCATCTTCTTAAAGAATTGGCATTCTACATTAAGAATGAAAGTTATTCTATTTATGATTTTTTATCCAATACTCAAATTGACGAAAGGATTCAAACTAGAAAGGATATTGATAAGATAATTAAGCTTTTAAAAAAGTGGGAAAACTTAGATCAAACAATGATTAGCAGGGCTGTTTCCAACTTAGCAAATTATCTAGAGATATCAATTAGCGACAAGGAAATTAAAAAATTTATAGAAAGTATCACAAATAGAAATTACGACATGGCATTTACTCTATTAGAAGAAAAACATAAAGTTATGACGGTGTTCGCTTCTAAAGGGTTAGAGTTTAACCAAGTAATAAGTTTTTCCCGTTATTATAGAATTTTTAATAGTGAGCACCTTCAAAATCACTATGTTTGTGTAACAAGAGCAATTAATAAATTTATAATGTTTATAGATGATCATAGATATCATAAGCATCTTACAAACGTAATTGCTAATGAACAGATTTCAAACGCTGGAAAGGTATTTAAACACATTCCCTCAATTAACGCTTACATTAAACAGTGATTTCTGTTGAGATAAAGAGATAGGAACAACTCTTAATAGTTCCTATCTCTTTACAGTACAATTTATCCACTTTCCTAATAAATTGTTGATAAATTCATTAATATTCATAAGATCAACACTTCGAGTGGTTTTTCATATGTTTTCTTCTCCCATAACAACAATGTTTGATGTTGCGGAAATTATTTATATAACTGTGGTAAATAGGTTACTACGATATCTATAACACTATGAGTGATTGCTGTTTCTTAAATCGGTGTAGACTTCATCAAACATATCTTCCATTAAAAATTGTTTGAAATCGCTATCTTCAAGCACTTTCATGAAGAATTTCTCATTCTGCTGCATCCGATCAATCACGAAGTCCATAAAAGTTTTTTCATAACTGAATTTGAAATTATCTTTCGTATTATTCTGTGCTCTTTCTGCCAACGTCTCATTAGCTTTCATATCCGCTAAAAGTTGGTCTCGGGATAACTTATCGGCTTCAGTAAACTCTGTGCCGAAGCGTTCATTTATTCTGTCTATAATCGAAGAAAGACGTTCCTTTTCTTCTTCTTTGCTTCCTGAACCACCGTATTGAGTAGGATTAAGATTTTGTCCACCCTCTTCCGTTAATGAAATACTCCCTTCAAACACCTTTTCATTCCTGTAATATTTTAAGGCGACATCATCTGATAAATAGACCGGGTCCTGAGGTTTCCTCGGCAGTTTCTTGAGCAAGTAACTTAAATAAACAAACCGTTTATGAAGATCGATGTCAGAGAATGGACCTATCTGTAATACAAAGGAATAAGTTCGTACAAATTTAGTAGCAGCTGATTTAAACTGCTCTTGTTGCTCTTCATTCAATTCCGATTTAAATCGTTCCACGGCAGGGTCTAGGAATGAATTTAACTTAGTCTGTATTTTGGTGTTTTTGGATGGATGATCGCTAAATTCAAGATTTGAGACAGCTTCTAGTTCCTCTTCTGTATACACTTGCATCGCATCAAGTTCATGTTGCACATCATATAAAATATTCGGATCTGTAACTTCATCCAGTCCTGTGACTTCATAATAAGTCTGAAAAGCTTGTTGGATGGTTTCAGGATCATTTGCAAAATCGAGAATGAATGTATCATCTTTCCCTTCACACGTCCGATTTAAGCGAGACAACGTCTGCACAGCCTTAATACCATCTAATGGCTTGTCCACGTACATCGTATGCAATAGAGGCTCGTCGAATCCAGTTTGGTATTTTTCAGCTACTATTAGCACTTGGTAATCATCGGAGTGAAATCGGTCCGGAAGTTCTTTTTCGCCCATTTTGTTTATTTCAGGTTCTGTGTATGACTGACCACCATCTTCTACTGTTCCTGAAAAAGCAACAAGCGTATTTAAATCCGTATATCCTTTTGATTTAATGTAACGGTCAAATGCGTACTTATATCGAACGGCATGCAAACGGCTGCTTGTGACCACCATTGCTTTTGCTCGTCCATCAATTTTATGACGGGTCACATTACGGAAATGCTCTACCATGATTTCAGCCTTTTGAGCGATATTATGCGGGTGCAAGGAAACAAAACGCGCAATCTGCCTAGACGCTTTACTTTTAGCCACTTCAGGATCTTCCGAAATACTTTTCTCCACTTTATAGAAAGTGTCGTATGTGACGTAATTTTCCAATACGTCATGTATAAAACCTTCTTCAATTGCCTGTCGCATCGAATAAACATGAAACGGGGCATAAGTACCGTCTTCCTGCAAGGTGCCGAACCGTTCTACCGTTTTTGCTTTCGGAGTGGCCGTGAAGGCAAAGAAGGAAATATTTGATTGATCCCCACTTTTCGCGATCACTTCAAGCATCCGTTCTTCCGCGTCCGTCGTTTCACTTTCTTCCATCATGCTCTCTTCATATGCCTCTTCTAATGACTTATTCGACAGAAGAGCCGTCATAGCACTCGAAGCCTTTCCGCCCTGAGAACTATGAGCTTCATCAATGATAATGCCGTATGTTCCACGGTTGAATTCGCCAACCTTATCTAAAATAAATGGGAACTTCTGGAGCGTTGTAATAATCACCTTTGTTTTATTGGTAATCGCCCGGGCCAGCTGGTTAGAATCTTCATCAATCTTTTCCACCATTCCTGCCTTGTGCTCCAACTGATAGACAGCATCTTGCAACTGCTTATCCAACACCCGTCTATCCGTGATAACAATGACGCTGTCAAAAATAGCTTCATCATCTTCATCATGAAGCTTGGCAAAACGATGAGCTAACCAGGAGATACTGTTCGTCTTCCCGCTCCCGGCTGAATGTTGGATCAAATAGTTTTTCCCGGCCTTATGAACAGATACATCCTCTTCTAATTTTCGAACCGCATCCAGCTGATGGAAACGAGGGAAAATAACAACCTCTTTTTCATCGATAATCTCACCATTGCTGTCTTTGATATCTTCTTTCTGGATGTACACAAACCGGAAAAATATATCAAGCAAGCTGTCTTTCTGCAAAATATCTTTCCATAAGTAGGACGTTCTGTAATCGTCATAGACGACTGGATTACCTTTCCCACCCTTGTTTCCTCTGTTGAATGGAAGGAAGAAGGTCTTCTTTTTATTTAACTGCGTTGTCATATAAACTTCATCAGTGTCAACTGCAAAAAAGACAACAGCTCTCCTCTTAAATTGGAATAACAACTCATTAGGAGAACGGTTATCCTGGTATTGCTTCTTGGAATCTTCTACCGTTTGACCAGTCAATTGATTTTTTAATTCCATGACTATAAGTGGAAGGCCGTTCAAAGACAGCATCATATCAATCGAGTTCCGGTTTTCGGTACTGTAATAGACTTGTCGGCTGACAGTAAAAATATTCTGTTCGTATCTTTCTACGAGAGTCCGGTTCATATCAGTGACCGGTTGATTATAAGCAAGACGAAGAGTAACACCGTAATCTTTAATCCCATGTCGAAGGCAGTCAATCATTCCACGTCGCTTCAGCTCTTTATCCAGTCTGTCCATGATTTTGTATTCATACTTTTCTTTGTAGACTTTCTTTAACCGTTCCAGCGCTTTAGGCTGTGTGGCTTCCAGAAACTCAAACAGAATGTCCTGATCAACCGCCCACTTCTGAAACGTATGCAAAGCAGTCCCCTCTAATATCCTTTGCCGATACCCTGACCGTACTAACTCATGCTCAATGTTTTCTTCGAATCCTCGTTCACTGTAATCCACACTCACAACCTCACCTCCATGTCCTCCTCGGTGTCCTCGTAGTCAGGCACATCAATTTTCCCAGTAACCGCTTCATAGATCAGAGATTGACGGTATTCTTTTAATTTCTCAATTTGAACCTTTAATTCTTCAAGAGTCTTATCCATATTCTTTAAATAATTATTTAAATACTGGCTAATCTTTTTCTGTTCTTCAATACTTGGTAATAGTATTGGTAGTTTTTTTAAGTCTGGATAGCCTATGGACTGTCTTACTCCACTTCCGAATCCATAAAAAACCTTTAGTAGATCATAAGAGTGTAGAAGAAGACTAGCATACTCACTAGTAATAGTATTTCTAGGAATGAGTGTTAAATATGCAGAAGTTATTATCCCCCTCTCTTGCACCAAACCAACCCTGAGACTACGTTTATCATTTTGCAAATCTGTTAAACGCAAAACGATGTCGCCACTATTTACTATACGGTACGTTTCAAAAGAAGCTGGTAAAAGTCCAAAATTACTCTCTACATCTCTTCTTTTGATTTTCCCATAGCTCAGCGACAGCACGTTCTGCTCTTTTTTACCTTCATTTTTAGTTTTTGACTCTATAAAATGCAGGTTTAATGTGCTAACATCCCACTTTTTTGGAATTTCACCGATCCATTCCACCCCCGAATCTTTCATTTTCAAATCAGGGTCAAGTCCTTTTGTAACAGCTTCTGTTATAATAGCTTGACGTTTTTCTTCAAGAAGTTTGATGAGTTTTTCTTTATCAGCAATAAGGGTATCAATTTCTGAAGTTTTTCGATCAAGAAACTGCACAATTTGTTCTTGTAGTTCTTTGTTGGGAAGCAAAACCCTTAAAGACTTAATTATCGACTGACTTATATTTTTTTGCCCTCCTCCTGCCGAAAGTTCAATAATTTTTTCTCGGTTGGAGAGAAACCAATAAAATAGAAATTTATTACTAACACCTTTTGGGTGTGTCATTACACAACAGGCCTGATTAGTTGCGGCAGGTATCCTAGTAATTGATAGCCTTCCAATAGTAGCGCCATATAGCGCAATAACCAAAGAATTCGCAGGATATACTTTCAAAGTTGGATAGTCTATTATTGCCTGTTTAGAAATTTTTTTATTGGTAACATACAAGTACCCATCATTTAAATCTCCAGTATTGATCCAAGCCACTTCTGCTCTATTGTAATACTCATTATTAGTAGATTTTGGAGTAGTTCCACTGCTAATCTCTTCGAAGAGCCACGAAACTTTTAACAACTCCCAGTCTTCTAAGGATTTTTCTCTAAAATTCATTCCAACACCTTCTTCAACTTCTCTAATATCCTCGCTTCCAACTCCTGAATTTCGTCCTTAATCTCTTCAGAAGGTCGTAGTTCTTTATATTTGTAAAAATGACGTGTGAATGGGATTTCATATCCTATTTTCGTTTTTGATTTATCGACCCAGGAGTCTGGGACGTGCGGTAGTACTTCCCGTTCGAAATACTCGTGAATGTCTTCTTTTAATGGGACATTTTCGGTGTCGCGTAAGTCTGGATCTGGTTCGACGTCACCTTTTTTGTTTTTTACACAGGCATCCGCTGTCTCATCTTTCTCGGAAAGAGCTGCTAAAATTGTTTTTACTAACGTAGCTTTGGTGTCCACTCCGTATTCTTTTAAAGTCTGTTTCAAAACGTCCGTAAATTCCTCACGATTTTTATAGAGCAGGCCATCACTCATAGATTGCAGGGCTTTTACGATGTTTTGCTGTTTCTTCTGTCCTTCTTTTTCCTCTTTCAACCCTGCTTCTCCTTTTTTCTTCGTCTTCGCTAGATTTTGAAAAGCTTTCTGTTCATATAACCTTTTTATTCGCTCGTTATCGGCTTTGAAATTTAGCTTTAACGGTCGTTCTACAACAATTTTTTGGTAGCCAAAATCTTCATTGTCAAAGATTTTGACATGCTCTCCTTCTTTAAACTCCCCGTAAAGTTTAATTATCTCTTTAATCTGCTCCTCTGAAATTTCATGACGCTTTTCCCCAAGGCTCTTTCGCATCTTTTGATAGAAATCAACCGCATTCACTAGCTGGATTTTCCCTTGTCGCCAAGGTTCTTTATTGTTTGTTAATATCCAAATGTAAGTAGAAATACCAGTATTATAGAAAAGACTGGGTGGCATAGCCACTATTCCTTCTACAAGATCATTTTCAATCACGTAACGGCGGATCTCACTTTCTCCACTTCCGGCATCCCCTGTAAACAGCGGAGATCCATTCATAATAATTGTAAGACGCGACCCTTTTGGGTTCTCCTCTGTGACTGGCTTCATCTTTGAAACAAGATTCTGCAGGAACAAAAGCTGTCCGTCCCCAATACGAGGTAGCCCAGCTCCAAATCGACCTTCATGGCCTAGGTCTTCATGTTCTTCCCGTACTGTTTTTTCTGCCGGTTTCCATTCAACTCCATACGGCGGATTTGTAATTAAATAATCGAAGGTTTCATTAGGAAATGCATCCCTGGAGAGCGTATTTCCAAAACGGATATTGCGGGCCTCTTCTCCTTTTATTAATATATCTGCCTTACACATGGCGTACGATTCTTCATTAAATTCTTGAGCAAAGAACTCCAGCTCAGCAGATGGGTTTAAATCCTTTAAATACTCCTGGGCAATGGAACCCATACCGCCAGTCCCAGCACAACTATCATAGAGAGTCTGTGTGATTCCCGGTTTTGTGAGGATATCTTCATCCTCATTAAACATAAGACCTACCATCAACCTTACTACTTCACGAGGGGTATAGTGGTCACCAGCTTCTGCATGTTCTGAATAACGCCGGATCAATTCTTCGAAAATGTAACCCATTTCCAAATTAGAGACTGTTTCTGGATGAAGATCGATCTCTGAAAAACGTTTCACGGTAAGATAGAGGAGGTCATTCCGATCCATTTTTTCAATTTGTGTATCAAAGTCAAAGTACTCAATAATATCTCTCGCTACCTTTGAAAAACCATTTATGTAATCACGGAAATTATCAGCAATGTTATCCGAATCATTAATCAGTTTTCCAAAGTCATAGTTGCTCGTATTGTTAAAACGCTGACCTGAGACACGGTTTAAAATCTCGTCCCGTGCCTCTTCCGGTAGGTTTTTGTACTTCTCATATTGTTCTAATACTTCCTCTTTTGTATCTTGTAAGACACAGTCAAACCGGCGTAGTACTGCCATGGGTAGAATGACTTTTCCATAGTCATCCGGTTTATAAGGACCTCGCAAAATTTCCGCAATCGTCCATAAAAATTGTACTTTATCTTGAAAATTAACCATTTTACCTGCTCCTTTTTCACGACTCATTAAACAAACTTACATCTAATTATAACAATAGATAACTAATTCTTCTTTTTTAAAAACAATTGATATACTAATGTTCTTGTAAGTTTTTTCTTATATTGTATATAGTATTCCTTGAAACCCCTACTTCCCTATGGATATCCATCACACTTTTTCCTGTTTTCAATAATTGTACCACCCGATCATAAATAACTTTATCCTTACCGGTTGCACCAGAATGGTAACGTTTCTTTCCACCTTTAAACTTTCCTTGAGCTTTCGCAATTTCAATTCCTTCTCGTTGTGCTGCTCTTATTCGTTCTCGTTCTTCATCCACCATCCAAGATAATAAAGTAAGTACGATATCAGATACCAGCTGTCCTACTCCCTCAAGATCCTTGTACCTTCTTGTATCAAGGACTGGCATATTTAGAACGACGATATCAATTTCTTCTTCCATTAAGGACTTCCATTCATTTCGAATGTCTTCCTTATTACGACCGAAACGACTCAGATCGTGAACGACTAAGACATCTCCAAAACGCATTTTCGATCGCATCTCATGATAAACGGGACGATTTAAATCTTTTCCGGATTGTTTTTCCTGATAAATACGCTCGCAGCCAAACTCCTCTAACTCTTTTATCTGCCGAGACAAATTTTGATCTTTGGAACTTACTCTAGCGTACCCAAAAATCATCTTTTTTCCTCCCACCTATTGAACAAGTCTGTTTGAACATGTGAATACCCTGATTTTACTGGATTCCTTTTTGTTTGTACAGGGTGTACTCAGGTTAAACAAACTTTCTAACCCTTCAACTGTGTGTTAAAAGTTGAAGGGTTATCTCCAGGAGCGAGAACACATATTTTAAAAAATTTGATATATTAAGCCTGCTGGATTTCTAAATTCATAGCCTTTCATAAAATGTTCTAATCTTGTTTACTATCAATTTTCTTCGTTCTTGTAAAAATTGCTCATAGTCACTGGCTTCCATATTAAAAATGGATTCTGGAATACAATTCATTTTCATGTTGTATATTAGCTCATCATCATTATCTATTTCTCCTATCAATAATTTATCTTTATTTATTTGTTCCTTTACTTTATTTAGATAGGATTTAGGGGCCTCTGCTTTTATGGCTAAATTTACGGCTTGCTCTGTAAAAACGTAATTTGCTATTTGGTTATATTGTCTTCTATTGTTGTAACCATTGGACTGAAGATATTTCTTTGGAAACACATGATGAACATCGCCGCGTTCTTCAATTAAATGCTGAACCGTAATAGATTTTGAGAGAAATGCATTATCGTTATCATAGATTTGGGACATGATATATAAGTTGAAGTATGGACTGCTAGATACGGAAGTATCCAAGTTTCCTATTAAAATATTATCCCAATACGCATCAGATAATTCGCCCGCCTCCACATTGTTTACATACGTCATAGGATTCTCATTAGCGGCAAAACGTTTTATATCAAAATCAAACATAGATTCTGGTGAACCCGAATATCTTTCTGTCAGAATAGAAGCCACTAGCCACTTACGCACGATTTTATTAATATCCGATGCATTTATATTCTTTTCTCTTAAAAGTAAAAACAAAGCATAAGCAAAATTTAACGCATTTTGAGAACGAACTAATTTTGCGTTTATCACTCCTGCAGATTTTAGCACCATTATAAAACGCTTAAAGTTGGTTTCATCAATAAATTTCAATACACCATCATATAATTTCTCAAAAGATTCTTCTGTAATTTCTTCCTTGTATTCTCTTGTCTCAAAGTCACGACCTGATAATAGGCTTACCAAATTAGATAATTTTCCTCGCAAAAATTTGAATGTAAACGCTACACGTAATAAATCTGAATAACTGGGTTCATAAATATTAGTATTATAATCTTTGACCCACTTGATTTTATTGAAGTTTTCGGTATTCGCAAATTCTATGTCATTATCTTTAATGTTGTCATAAACAGAAGGCTTTTTAATTAAATTGCAGAAATAATCAATCGTTTTTCGAACTAGAGGGCCTTCATATTTATCATTCACAGATATTTTAGACATAGCAAAATCAGCTTGACTCAAATTGACACCTGCCGAATTAATACGGATAAAAATCTCTGTGACTACTTCTATATCAAGGGTATGAGCCAGCTCTATAATACCAATGGAACTATACCTTACTTGGGATAGTTTCTGAATAATTTCATTTAATTCATTTCTAGAAATCTCAGGGTTTTCATTACAATAACTATCAATAAAGCCGAATGTATCAAAACCTTGTTGAAATATTTCAGCTATATCTGGAATCCATCTTTTATCTTTACGAATGGCAGGATTCTGAACTTCAAATATTTCCTCAATGGGATTAAAAGCAATTTTTATCCGTTTTTTCTTATAGTCATGATCCACGACTTCCTTCCCTGAAATAGCTGCCATTAAAGCAGTCACACGTTGCTGGCCATCGATTAATATCTTTTTACCATGAGAAACCGTGCCGTCTTTTAATCGTGCCTCTGGGTTTTGCCAAGTAATTATGTATCCAACCGGATAATCTTTATATAACGAGTCCATTAAATCTCTAACTTTAGAAGACTTCCATACAAACGGTCGCTGTATTTCTGGAATAGCAATAATATCTTGCTCAATCCAACTAAGAAGCGCATTTACTGTGCTGTTATTTACATTATAATTGGACATAAAAATCCTCCCACTTCCAAAAAAAAATGACGCCTTTTTATCTCTGGCATCATGTCTATATTTTTTATACGGGCCATCATCTAAGATCTACATTTTTACAAACAGTAAAGTTAATAAATGAATGTTTCAATTCCTTTACATTAAAAGTATATTATGCCTGTATAAATTTTACAAGATAGATTTCCAAGAAAAACTAGTTATTAGATAATAAAGTTAATTTTTCAAAAGCCTCTAGGCAACAAAATGAGGCACTTTTTGAAAGTGCCCTTTATTGTTTCGTGGATTTTTCGTTTGTTAATAGGTGCTTCATCACCTTGCCGCCGGGGTTTCGGGCTAATTCGTCTATCAAATGAATATGTTCTGGAACCTTGTAATCAGCGAGGTGTTGAGCGACAAATTGTAGAACCTTCTCTTTTTCAACGGAACGATTTTCTGGAACGACAAAGGCTTCTACACATTCGCCGAACAGCTTATGGGGGGCTCCTTTTACGGCTGCTTCTTTTATGTCAGGATGTTTAAGCAGGACACTCTCTACTTCTATCGAGTAAATTTTCTCGCCTCCCCGGTTGATCATGTCTTTTTTTCGATCTTTGATGTAAAGAAAGCCGTCTTGATCCAGGCAGGCGTAGTCCCCGGTTTTCCAATACCCCTCTTCAAAGCTTGTTTTGTTTGCTTTTTCGTTGTTCCAGTATCGAGGTATGACCATCGGTCCTTTCACCCATAGCTCTCCAATTTCCCCATAGGCACATTCTTTATTGTCTTCTGTTATGATTTTCACCTCTACTCCTTGCACGGGTTTTCCTACCGCTTCTATTTTGCTCTCCAGATAGACCTGCGGCATGATGGCCGTAGGGGAAGACGTTTCTGTGGCACCGTATGTGTTATGAAGGTTTGCGTTCGGAAACCATTTTCTCAGCTCTTGTAATAAAGGCGTATTCATCGGGGCCCCTCCATACGCAACGACTTGTATGCCTTTAAATGAAGAAAATGAATTCTTTTCGCAGGTTGAAACAAGCATTTGGTAGATAGCAGGAACATTAAATAAAAAGGTAATGCCTTCCTTCTCGATGGTTTGGATAAATGGCGTCGTCTGGTATCGGGGTAAAATAACACTCTTCCCCCCGACTCTGACCATATGAAACATCTGGCCAATCAGACCGGTCACATGAAACATCGGAACAGCTAACAAGGTAACCGTTTTGTTATTCGTTGATAGATGCTTTTCATAGTTTAATACCGAGTGAAGAATGTTACCGTGTGATAGCATTGCTCCTTTTGGTTTCCCCTTTGTTCCTGAAGTATAAATACGCCCAGCTTCCCTCGAAGAACGTCTGCGAATTGGTATACTGTTTTTTTTCAAAGCATGATACGTTTTTCTATTATGTTGAAACACCACCGCCTCTTTATGAGGGCAGCGTGCAGCACTGTCGTGTAATAAGTCATATAGATTTATTGGACGTTCTGGTCTAGTCATTGCCCTTCTCTCCTTTTACTCTAATGATGGAAGCCACGTCGATAACTCTGGAATGAAGCTGATAATCATTAAGTCTAGTAAGACAATAAGTACAAATGGAATCACCGCTTTAGACATGTTCATAATGCTTACCTTTGATATTTGTGAGGCAACGAAAAGGTTTAGACCTACAGGCGGGGTAAACATCCCCATTGCTAGATTTACGATCATAATGACACCGAAATGAAGGGGATCAATGCCAAATTCGGTTGCGACCGGAAGTAAAATTGGGACAAAAATTAAAATAGCGGCCGCTGCTTCGATAAACATGCCTGCAACAAGCAGCAGGACGTTGGCAATAAGAATAAACACAATCATACTTGTCGTCGCATTGAGAAAAAGCTCAGAGATATACATAGGTACCCGCAGGTTTTGCATGATATAACTGTATAAACCGGCTGTACCAATAATACTTAGAATGGTCGACGTCGTTACAGCGGACGTCGTAAAAATATTTTTTAAGTCTTTGAAACTGATCTCTTTGTAAACAAATACACCTATTACAAAAGAGTAGGCTACCGCCACAACAGCAGCTTCTGTTGGAGTAAAAACCCCGCCGTAAATTCCGCCTAAAATAATCACGGGCATGATGAGTGCGAGCATCGCTTTTCGCCCGGTTACAAATAGTTCCTTCAAAGAGCTTTTTTCAGATCCTCCATAACCTTTTATTTTTGAAAAGATATAGGCATAGAGAATTAAAGTAATGGTAATCAGCATACCTGGAATGATGCCGGCAAAAAACATGTCACCAATAGAAACATTGGCTGCGATACCATACAAAATCATCGGAATACTAGGAGGAATAATAACACCTAGAGCCCCAGCTGTTGCCTGGTTTACGGAGGCAAACTTTACATTGTAACCTTTATGAACCATCGCCGGAATCAATATCGAACCGATAGCGGCAGTGGTAGCTGCGCCTGAACCTGAAATAGCAGCGAAAAACAATGACGTCAAAATAGCAACAATCGCTAGGCCTCCTGACATGTTGCCGACGATGGCGTTTGAGAAATCGACCAGCCTCTGGGAAATCCCGCCGTGCTGCATAAGATACCCTGCTAAGATAAAAAACGGGATGGCCATCAAAGGAAAGGAGTTGATTGAATTAAAAATCTGCTGAATCACTACTACCATCCTGGTAAGATCTCCAGCCCATACAGTAACTGCGCTGGCCAGTCCTAAAGAGAATGCAATGGGCAGCCCTATGACAAATAGCACCCCCAGAAGGCAAAATAACAAAGCTATCACGCTGCATCCTCCTTTTTCGTGTATTGGTCAATAATTAACGCAATGGAATTGATGAAAATCAGTATGCCTCCAACTGGAATTGCAAGATTTGGAAATTGCATAGAAACTCCAGTACTCGGTGCACGTTGAATGGCGACATTTCCTACCATTTCGATTCCATAAACAATAAGAATAAGAGAAAATATGGCTCCAAGCGTGAAGACAATGGTGTTTAAAACTTGTTTTACACGTCCTTTTAACAACTCATTTACTAAGTCTATAGAGATTAATGTTCCTTTTCGGTAAGCATATGCCGCCCCTAAGAGGGTCAGCCATATCATGAGAAATCTAGCTATTTCTTCAGAAAAGGTTAACGGAGTACCCATTACAAAACGCGCAAATACCTGCCAAAATATAAGAATGGTCATTATGATCAGCTGGATGGCAAGTACCCATTCAATCAGTCGGTTCATCATGTTTACTCCACGATTAAATAACAATAGCGCCTGCTTCATATGAATTCCCCTTTTTCAAAAGAAGAAAGAGCTGTTCTTTTCCTTAAGAGTCGAGCATGGATACTCTTATAAAAAGAACAGCATCTTTTTAATCTCCTTTTAGTAGTCAAAATTTATCGCAGCGTCAACGAGATCTTCTCCTACCTCTGGAGCCCATTTCTCAATGACCGGCTCTGCTTTTTCACGGAACGCTTCATGGTCTGGTTCTGTGACTTCCATCCCCTCATTCTCAAGCTCTTCTAAATACATTTCCTCTTGCTTCTGGCTTTCTTCTCTCTGAACCGGCAAGGCAGCAGCCGCCGCTTCCATAATCGCTTCCTGATCCTCTTCGCTAAAGCTGTCGTATAATGTTTTACTCATCATTAATGGAGCCGGGTGATAAACATGCTGGGTCAAGTTTAAATAATCCTGGACTTCATAGAAGTTCACATCATAAATGGTTGGAAGAGGGTTTTCCTGGCTTTCCATGACACCCTGCTGCAGAGCAGTATACACTTCGTCCCACGCCATCGGAGTCGCATTAGCTCCAAATGTCTTCCATGTATCCACTTGTACTTCACTCTCCTGGGTACGATGATCAATCCCTTCTAAGTCTTCCGGCTTTTCCACTGGACGGACAGAGTTGGTGTTATGACGGAAGCCATTTTCCATCCAGGCCAGCACCTTCACGTTTGTTTCATCCTCTACTATTTGAGCTAGCTCGTCTCCATGCTCACTATCAAGAAAGGCATATGCGTGATCATGATTTTCAAAAACGTAAGGAAGGTCAAAGAGAAGGAATTCCTTCATAAATCCTCCCATTGGACCGGTCGAAATAATGCCGGCGTCTACCGTGTCCGAACTCATGCCTTCAAATACTTCACGCTCGGCACCAAGGGCATTATCGTAATGAGGAGTAATGGTAATCCGACCGTCAGTAAGCGCTTCCAATTCTTCGCCGAATTTTAATACTCCGACACCCTGTTGAGATTCAGCCCCAAGAGGAAGGCTCACATCAATGACCACTTCCTCTTCAGACTGTGCACTGCTTTCCTGACTTTCTCCGTTTCCGTTCCCGCATGCTGCCATGAATGCAACCATCACTGCTGTGCAAATCGCACCTGCTGCTTTTCTATTTCTTTTCATCCTTTTAACCTCCAATGCTTACTGTTTTCGTTCTTTTTTCAAGAAACGCATCTAAGATGTTCATTTTGTCTGGGTTGAATAAAAAGGCTTCCATGGTTTTTAGGTTGGCTGATATAGAAGGTTTAAAGGCCATATGGTCTAGCACGTCCCGTTCTAGATCAATGCCTGGAGCCACTTCGATAATCTCTAATCCTTTTTCCGTTAATTCAAATACCGCACGCTCTGTTATATACAGAATATTCTGTTTTTTATTTTGGGAAAATGCTCCGCTAAACGTAATTTGATGAAGTTGGTCCACAAATTTGTGGTATTTTCCTTCCTGAACAATGTTTAAAGAATGGTCTGTGATATCTGCCTGCAGCCCGCCAGCAGAAAAGGTAAAACAAAAGACAACCTTTTTCGCATTTTGGGTAATATCGATAAAACCTCCGCAGCCAGTGGTCATTTTGCCAAATTTACTTACATTTACACTTCCATTTTGATCAACTTCAGCACCTCCCATGAAGGTGACATCGACACCTCGACCATTATAATAATCAAATTGATAGGGATGTTCGATGATCGCTTCTGGATTTCTTGCTGCTCCAAAATCTGTTCCTCCAAGAGGGATACCGCCAATAGCTCCCGATTCAATCGTTAAATGAATATGATCAAGGAGCCCTTCTTCACTACAAACGGGTCCAACTGTGTCCCCAGGGATCCCCGTGCCTAAATTGACAATGGCATCAGGGAAAAGCTCCAATGCAGCTCTTCTGCCGATGACCTTACGAACACTTAATTCTTTCTCCTTCATCCGTTCATCTGGTGCCTTCATCGCACCTGTAATCATAGGATTAAAGACAGCACTTGAGATCTGTTTATGATTATCTATACTGTTTTCTGTGACAACTATATAATCGACGCACGTTCCAGGGATGACTACATCTCGTGCTGGCAGGGATCCTCGTTTGACAACCTGTTTCACTTGCACAATCACTTTTCCATTAAAACGCTTTGCCGCCTGTGCCACAGATAACGCTTCTAATTTTAATGCCTCTTCCTCCATCGTAATGTTTCCATATTCATCAGCGGTCGTACCCCTTAGGATACAAACATCAATAGGTACCTGGTTGTAAAAAAGGTATTCTTCTCCTTTAATATGAAGGAGTTCGACAAGACTATCCTTTTCTTTCGCTCTTTCATTCACTCGGCCTCCCTCTATTCGAGGGTCTAAAAACGTTCCAATTCCCGCTTTGGAATACGTACCTGGTTTCCCACCTGCCATATCACGGAATAAGTGAGTCAATTGCCCCTGTGATAAGCAATGTGCTTCCACTTTATTCTCTGAAATGACAGATGCCCAGGTGGGGGCAAGCCCCCAGTGGGAACCAATAATTTTATCAACCAATCCTTCATGAGCCAAATGCTCAATTCCATTTTTTCGGTCACTGTGGCCTGCTGCGTGGAGAAGGGTCAACCCGGATGGGTGTCCCTCGTTTAAATAACTTCGTTCGATTTCCTGCAGTATATCTTCACAGGCACCCATCATTGAAAATCCACACACCGCTAATGTACTGTTAGCCTGTATCAGCTCTGTCACTTCAGAAACGTCTACCTTTTTATCATGTTTTTGCATTGTCAGACCCTCATTTATCATATTGCTGCCTGTATTTGTTTTCCGTTTTTTTCGTAGTAATAAAACCCTTTACCTGTCTTTACGCCATAATTTCCGCTTTCTACCATCTTCTTAAGGAGGGGACAAGGGCGATATTTCGAATCATTGAAACCTTCGTACAAGCCTTCCATTGTGGCAAGGAGTACATCAAGACCAACAAAGTCAGCTAGTGTCACTGGTCCCATCCGGTGATTCGCGCCAAGCTGCATGGCTCTGTCCACATCCTCAGGGTCAGCCCCTTCCATCACGCAATATATGGCTTCGTTCACCATTGGAATCAATAGCCGGTTCACCAAAAAGCCAGGATAATCATTGCACTTCACCGGCTGTTTATTGATGTCTTCCGCAAA
This sequence comes from Alteribacillus sp. JSM 102045, assembly GCF_041949975.1. Taxonomy (NCBI): domain Bacteria; kingdom Bacillati; phylum Bacillota; class Bacilli; order Caryophanales; family Bacillaceae; genus Alteribacillus; species Alteribacillus sp. JSM 102045. The sequence continues at coordinate 19,311 of NZ_JBHFQG010000032.1, forward strand.
TGCCTGCATCTGCTCCGCCGTTTCTTCGGATGTAATGATAGACGGTGTGATTTCTACTAGTTTCATAAGCTGCACAGGATAAAAATAATGAAAGCCTATCACTTGTTCTGGTCTCTTGGTTGCTGCACCGATGGCTGCAACAGAAAGACCGGATGTATTGGTCGCAAGAATAGCTGATTCTTTTGCGACTGTATCAAGCTCTCGAAATACTAATTTTTTGATTTCTAATTGCTCTGGCACGGCTTCAATGACTAGATCAGCCTGCTTAATATAATCTAAACCTACTTTTGCTTCTAAACACTGCATGACTTCTTCTGCTTCCACGTTGGTTTTTCGGTCTTTTTCAATATCTCTTTGCAATCGTTTTTGGATTGCGGCCATACTTTTTTCAGCTAATTCCTCTGATGTTTCTATGATGGTTACATTTTTGCCTGCTTCCGCTGCATTTTGGGCGATGCCCCTGCCCATTAAGCCGCCGCCTATAACGGCTACTTGTTGAATAGACATGCTCTCACCTCCGAAAGTTATAACACCATTCCTCCGCCTACATTGATCACTTCTCCAGTAATATAGTTTGCTTGGTCTGATGATAAAAAGGAAATACAGTTTGCGACATCTTCCGGGCTGCCGGCTCTTCCCATTGGAATTTTACTAATCATAAGATCCCATACGTTATCTGGTACGCCTCTAGTCATGTCGGTATCAATAAACCCTGGACAAATCGCATTAACCGTCACATTTCTTCTACCTAACTCTCTTGCCGCCGTTTTCGTTAGACCTACTACACCCGCTTTTGCTGCTGCATAGTTGGCTTGTCCTACATTACCAAGCCAGCTCGCTGACGAAATATTCACAATTCTTCCCTCTTGCCTGTCTCTCATATGAACGACGGCTGGATGCATCATATGAAAGACTCCATTTATGTTCACGTCCATCACCTGCTGCCAGTCCTGTTCTGACATTTTGTGAAGTAAATTGTCTCTATTAATACCAGCGTTATTAACAAGAATATCAAGCTTCCCATGCTGTGAAATCGTATCTGCTACGATACGTTCTGCCTGCTCTTTATCCGCTACATTACATACATTGGCCTCAGCAGTGCCCCCCTTTTCTTTAATGTGATTTACCGTTTGGTTTGCGGTCGTTTCATCCACATCACTTACTATTACATGGGCTCCTAAGGAGGCTAATTTTTCTGCAATTCCTTTTCCCATTCCTCTTCCTGCTCCTGTTACAATCGCTATTTTATGAGTAAGATCAATCATTGCAAAACCTCTCCTTTATTCACATATCTCAAATAATGTAGCAATTCCCTGGCCTCCACCGATACACATCGTGGATATGCCCCGCTTTTGACCCCTGCGCTGCAGCTCATGAAGAAGCTTGACTGTTACGATTGAACCTGTGGCTCCAATGGGATGTCCTAGAGCGATCGCTCCGCCGTTAACGTTCACTTTCTCCATATTTATATCAAGATCACGAATAACCGCTACCGCCTGAGCAGCAAATGCCTCGTTCAGCTCCATTAAATCCACTTGATTAAGTTCCACTCCTGAGACCTTGACTAATTTTTCTACTGCTGGTGTTGGGGCATAACCCATAACTTCTGGATCCACGCCTGCCACTGCCTGTTCCTTTATGACGGCCAGCGGTTTCACTTGCAATTCTTCTGCTTTTTCTCTAGACATTACCACAAGAGCCGCTGCCCCGATGTTGATGCCCGATGAGTTGGCTGGTGTGACGGTTCCATTTTCCTTAAATACCGGCTTCATTTTGCTTAGTTTTTCCACCGTTACTCCTTTACGCGGATGCTCGTCCACCTCAAAGGTGTCAACATTTCCTTTCTTATCTTTCAGCTCGATGGGTACAATCTGTTCGTCAAAGCAGCCATTTTCTATGGCTTCGATGGCGTTCTGCTGACTTCGAACAGCAAATTCGTCCTGTTCTTCTCTGGAAATGTTATAGCGCTCCGCTACATTTTCTGCTGTTACCCCCATGTGATATTGGCCAAAAGGATCGGTGAGAGCTGTTATGAGTCCGTCCTCTAATTGGGCGTGTCCCATTCTGTAGCCGTAGCGGCCTTTTCTAACGTAATACGGAAGCAAGTCCATATTCTCAGTTCCACCTGCAACCACCACATCTGCGTTTCCAGTTTGGATTTGCTGGGCAGCACTGTTGATGGCCTGCAAACCAGAACCACAGAGACGGTTCACCGTATAGGCAGTGGAAGAAGAGGGAAGCCCAGCTCGCAGAGCACACATTCTGGCTATAAATGCGTTTTCTGCTACCTGCCCAACACACCCCATCACAACTTCATCAATCGTGTTTTTATCTATTCCAGCTTTTCCAACAGCGGAATTGATTGCGGCTGCCCCAAGATCTGCAGGATGCACATCTTTAATAGCTCCCCCCATTGTTCCTACCGCCGTACGTGAAGCGCTTACAATTACAACCTCTTTCATGTGAAAACCACCTTTTTATTATTTTTCAGCCGTGCTTTCTCGAATAACGAGAGATGGCTCTATTGAAATTTGCTGCGGCTTGAATTCTTTAGGTTGTTCAATATTTTCATGTAATAACTCAAATCCTTGTGCTCCCATTCTCTCTCCATGAACGTCGACCGTTGTCAGTGGAATTCTAAAATCTTCTGAAAATGGCACATTGTCAGAACCTATCACCGAAAGCTCTTTAGGGATTGAAATGTTAAGGTCGATACATGCCTTTACAACGCCATACGCCATCGTATCACTTGCTGCAAATACGGCCGTTGGCGGATTCTTTTCAGTCAGCAGTTGTTTTGCTTTCTCATATGCTAATTCAAAATCATAGCTGGCATCGATGTTGAATCGGTCCTCAAGTTCGATCCCATGTTTTTCTAATGTACGGCGAAAGCCGATTTGTCTTTCGATACTGTTTTGTCTTTGACCGCCAAAAAATGCGATTTTGTGATGCCCTAAAGAAATTAAATGTTCGGTGGCGATGTTTCCCACCTTAAAAGAATCCACACTTACTTTATTGTGACTAAATTCAGCAGGAGCTCTGTTAATAAGAACAAAAGGAATGTCAGCTTTTTCTACAAGCTTTAGAATTTTTGAATCCTCACTGTCAATCGTAGAAAGGATCAAGCCGTCTACATTTAAATCAATCATAGACTGCAGCAATTTCGCTTCCTTGTCTTCGTTATCACCCGTTGTGCTGAGGATTAAATTATAGCCATCTTTATAAGAAAGCTCTTCTACTTGTTTTAGCATGTTTGGATAAAATGGATTTGTCAGCTCTGTTACAGTCACTCCAATCAGTTTTGTTTTTTTTCCTTTCAATCCTTGAGCGAACCGGTTTGGACGATAATTCAGTTCGATAATAGCTTGTTCAATTCTGTTTTTGAGTTCTTCACTTACAAACTTATTATCATTAATGACTGCTGAAACGGTTGCCACCGATACGTTCGCTTTCTTTGCCACTTCCTTCATACTACTCAACGTAACCACCTCCGCAATATTCGCTGCTTTCTTAGTATAAGTATTCTGTCAACTTGATGAAAGAGGTGGATGAAAATAATAGTTAAACGTTTAGCTAAACGTTTAACTAGATTGTATAGAATAAATTTTATTTTGTCTACCCTTATTTTCAGTAAATTTTAATTTTTTTGTTATTTAACTTTCACTCGTGAAATTCCCTAATATTTACAAAATATTACTAATAGAAATGGGAGTAAGGTTTTGTATGTTGACCATACTGTCGTATGTTTCATTTCAACTTGTGGTCGTTCCAATTTTTCCTCACACAACCTTTCATAGGTTTTTCGTGATAAACTGTACAAGGATGATAGAAAACAAAGGGAGGGGATTCTTGTGAAGGTTATTCTGTCTTCTTTGCAGTGGGTCGCCTTCATTTTAGCGGGGACGGTTATTGTTCCGATTGTGATCGGAGAGGCATTCGGTATGTCTTCTCTTGAGATATCCTCATTCTTGCAGCGGACGCTATTCGTTTTAGGAATCGCCGGTTTATTGCAAGTGCTTTTTGGCCACCGTCTTCCTCTAATGGAAGGTCCGGCGGGATTATGGTGGGGCATTTTTATTGTCTACGCCGGCCTCGTATCTTCTGGCGGCCTTTCGGGGGAAAGCGCGCTTCGTCAGCTCGAAGCGGGGATGCTGATCAGTGGTGCGCTTTTTCTGATAGCTGGTGTTTTTCGATGGATTGATGCTATCAAACAATTATTCACTCCGCTCGTTACGGGTACATATTTGATTCTTCTTGTTTCTCAATTGAGCGGATCTTTTATTCAAGGTATTTTAGGGATCGGCTATTTTACAGACAGAGTGGATCCTCGAGTCGCTTGGCCTGCGATTGGCATTTTACTCTTTACGATTTTATTGTCCAAGTCAAGCGTTCCTTTTATTCGTAGTTATTCCATTTTAATTAGTTTACTTACCGGCTGGATTGTCTTCTATTTGCTTAATCTTACGAAGACTCCTCCCGCGCCGGCAGCTATGTTTTCTCTGCCGGAGCCGCTGGCTTTTGGGCCGCCCGAACTATCAAGCGGCATGATTCTGACTGCTTTAATGACAGCAATGCTTTTGTTAACGAATATGATCGCAAGCATGAAAGTGGTCGGAAATGTTATTGAAGCCCAGACTAAAACAAGAGAAAACCCCGATTACAACCGGGCAGGCATTATTACAGGCGTGAATCAGGGGTTGAGCGGAATCTTTGCCGCCGTTGGCAATGTTCCGATATCAGCCACGGCTGGATTTTTGCTGACGACAAAAACGGTGGAGCGCCTTCCTTTTATCATCGGAAGTCTCATTGTTATCATTCTCAGCTTTTTTCCCGTGTTTACGTCTTTTGCGGCCAATATCCCTGCCCCGGTTGGCTATGCGGTTATTTTTATTACGATTGCAAGCCTCGCCTCCCTCGGAGTGCGTGAATATTATTCGTTGAAAATGACAGAACAGGAGCTTTTCATTATCTCGCTTTCTCTCATGATCGGATTTGGAAGTTTATTTGTTCCTGGGGAAACACTCACACATTTGCCGAGCATAGTCATGTCGCTTGCGAACAACGGACTCATTCTCGGTACACTCACTTGTCTTATCCTTGAACAGCTTTATCGAGGCTTAGATAGAAGAAAGCAGCGCAAGAATTCTACATAAGGAACGGGGCCGAAAAAATACGAGAATCTGTTGTGATCTCCTGTGCCGATCCGCTTTCTTCCCACTGTAAGCGGAACGTTTCCATAATGGGCGTATCATGCACAGAAAATATATGCGTCTCTTTCTATCTGGTGTTAACATGCTCATGTCATGCCCAGCTTGGGATGGATAAAAAGTCTCCTGCTTCCCACACGAACTTTTGGCCGTTGATAACACTATACCCAGAGCCTTCGTGAATATAAAGAATCGATTTGTTCGTGTGACGGTGGGCCTGACAGTGAAAGCCTTTTGGCAGTCGTTGTACCCAGGGGGCAATATTCACGTTCGCAGGCTGGCCGGTGGATGGATTCATAAATACGGCCGTATACCCGTCGGCCGGATCTTCCCTTCCTAATTTTGGTATATTTAATTTTGGCAATTTTTAAACTTTTTTCAATTTTGTGATAAGAATTCTGCTATGAAAATCCATAAAATTTACAAATGTCTTAATCTAAAAGTAGTTCGCCGTACAAATTTTCATATTAAAAACCTAGCTCCTTTTTGAAACGAATAAAATTATTCTATTACTCAAAGATAAATTAGATGTTAATTATGAAAAGGAGATATTTTATGCCCTCAGACACTCAATTTTTAATACTAGCTATTCTATCTATCTCTGAACTAATTACTACAACCATTTTTAGTTTGTCATGAGTTAGGTCTGCTATGCTCATAAAAAACCGTCGCTGAAGCCACCTTTAAGACCATCAAAACAGAGTTCATCCACAGCCGCAGCTTCCCTAACCAATGAACTTGATCGCGAACTTTTTGATTACGTTCATTGGTTCAACAACATTCGCATTCATGGATCACTAGAATACTTAACTCCTGCTGAATATGAACGTTTATAAATCTGTCCAGTTTAGTGTTGACATACCATTTTATTCCCTCAAGATTATTAAATTGCTCCCCAACTTTCATAAAATTAACCACTGTTCGTCCCCTAAAAACAAGCCTCTCAAAAGTTCACTGAACTTTTGAGAGGCTTGTTAGATTTATTAGGGAAGTGACTTGGATGCAGCTGATGCGTATTATGAAAACGGAAATTCTCTAGCTTTTTTTTGTACAGATATCCATTTTTCCGTTGTAAACTCTTCAAATGCCCATTCCCCGCAATATCTACCTAAACCTGAACTCTTTTCTCCGCCAAACGGAACATTGTGTTCGACATTGATGGTTTGATCGTTAACATGAATCATGCCTGTCCTGACCTGTTTGGCGACTTCGATTCCTCTTTCAAGTGAACCTGAAAAAACGGCACCGCTTAAACCAAATGGAGTGTCATTCGCCGCTTGAATGGCTTCTTCTTCACTATCAACAGGAATAATACAAGCTGCGGGAGCAAACACCTCATTTTGGGCAATTTCCATCTCATTGGTTACATCTCCGAGGATAAAAGGCTCCATGAGATTCCCTTCGACATTTCCTTTTTTAAGCAGCTTAGCTCCTTGCTCAACACTTTTGTTAATAATGCCTAATGCTCTATCAACCTGCTTTCGATTGATCATTGGGCCAATAATAGTATCATGATCACGAGGATCCCCTACTTTAACATTTTCAGCCTGGTCCATAAATTTCTCAACAAACGGTTCGTATAACTTACGATCGATTATAATGCGATTAATTGCAATACAAATTTGCCCAGAATGCATGAATTTACCGAACGTCGCTGCAGAAACGGCCTCGTCTAGATTAGCATCATCTAAAACAATAAACGCATTGTTTCCACCTAGTTCTAAAGCGGGTTTTTTTACATTCTTGACTGCAAGAGATCCTACATGTTTTCCAGCAGCTGTTGAACCAGTAAAGGAAATGACACTTGGAATGGGGTGTTCTACGAAAGAGTCACCGATTTCTTCAAGATCGGCAACAGTTACGTTCAGGACCCCGGTTGGAAGCCCAGCTTCTTCAAAGATTTTGGCAATAATGAGTCCGCCAGTTATTGGTGTATGAAGATCTGGTTTAACTACAATGCCATTTCCAGTTGCGATGGCAGGTGCAACAACACGCATGGTTAAATGCAGGGGCCAGTTCCACGGAGTGATGGCGCCAACAACGCCTACAGGGTCATGGTAGACTCTGTTTTCTTTTCCTGGAATGGAGGAGGGGCGAATTGACCCTCTATTCATGGATGGAAAAGTAGCAGCTAACTTGATATCCTGAATAGCGCAGTCAACTTCTATACTTGCTTTTAAATAGGAGCTTCCTGTTTCTACTATAAGAAGTTCGATGAGTTCTTCTTTCTTGTCTTTCATAATATCAGAAGCTTTTTCAAGAATACTAACTTTTTCGAGTGCAGAAACGTTTGTCCAGCTTTTTTGGGCTTTTTCAGCTGCTTGATAGGCCTCATTAATATCATCTTTACTAGCAAACTTAAACTCTGTTAAGATCTCTTCATTATAAGGGTTTGTTACTGAACAAATTTTCTCGCTTGATCCTTCTCTCCAACCATTAATCATGTTATTGGTCCAATTAGAATATTTATACGTTTTTACAGTCATTTCATTTTCCTCCTTAAAACGTTAACTAATTTTTAGCACTGGTTTTATCGTTATTCCTGATTCTGAATCTTCACTCGCCTGATTGATGTCTTCCCATTCATAAAATTCTATTAATTTGTCAAACGGAAATTTTCCTTGCTTATACAGTTCTATTAATTGTGGAATGAATACTTGAGGAACAGAGGATCCCAGTAAAACTCCTTTTACGGATCTTTCAAATAAAATAGTATTTACATCAAATTGCACTTCGGTACCAACAGGTGGAGCACCAATGACAACGGATTCTCCTAATGTCGCTAGACAATCAACAGCTTGACGTAAAACTTCAGGACGGCTTGTGGTTTCGATTGAATAATTCACACCACCTCCTGTCATTCTTTTAATTTCTTCTACTGTATTTACATGTTTTGGATTGATGGTGTTAGTGGCACCAAGTTCTTTTGCTAATTCTAAACGGCTTTCATTAATGTCTACTGCAATGATCGTTGTACAGTTTGCTACTTTTGCCGCCATAACAGCACTTAAACCTACTGCTCCACATCCAAAAATGACAATATTAGATCCAGATTTTGGTTTTAATTTATTGAGGACAGCTCCACTTCCCGTTTGGATTCCGCACCCTAATGGCCCTAATAAATCAAGTGGAACGTCTTTGGGAACTTTCACAACATTTCTTTCTGAGAGGATGGAATAATTAGCAAAGCTAGATTGGCCAAAGAAATGATGAACGTCTTTTCCATTCTGGTGTAACCTGCAAGAACCGTCTTTCATAGTACCGGTAAAGTTCAGATCATAAAATTTTTTACAAGCGTAAGGGTTTCCGCTTTGGCAATTGACACAATCCCCGCAAGAACTATATGACATAACTACATGGTCACCAGGCTTTACGCTGGTAACTCCATCTCCTACTTTTTCGACTATACCTGAACCCTCATGACCCAATACAACTGGCAAAGGAACAGGATAATATTGATCTCTTACAATCAAATCAGTATGACATATCCCAGCAGCTTGAATACGTACAAGCACCTCTCCGTTTTTTGGATCATCTATCATGACGTCTTCGATATTGAATGGTTCACCTTTACCATGAGTCACAGCCGCTTTAGTGTTTAGCATAGTACCCCTCCGTTAGTTGTAAGCGTTTACAGTATCAATGATAACAAATAAAATATATTAAAGTTTTAAATTATCACTTTATTATCTTTGAAATTTTTGAGGTGCATAAATGAAATGAATGAAAGAAATTCCTTTAAATTCTATTTGCTAACACTGCGAGTAGCTTATTTAGATACCTATATCCTTTAAACTGGAATAAGGTTTTTCTATAAAATTAGTAAACATATTGCGGTATTCTCTGGGTGTTTTCCCTTCTAAACGTTTAAAAGTGGTTGAAAAATAACCAGCACTTGAGAAACCAATATTGTGCGCAATCACTTCTATTGGCAAAGAAGTGAATTTTAAAAAGTGCTTAGATTTCTCGATTCTTATCTCTGTTAAATACTCGATGAAAGTCGTTTTTGTTTCATCTTTAAACATTCGGCTAAAATGAGAAGGGCTTAAATAAACCATATCTGAAACTTCTTGCAAAGTAATTGGTCTGTGATAATTTAATTGGATATAGTCAATGGCAGTTTGAATTGGGCTTGCGAAATCGGTTTCAAAAGAATTCATACTTCCTTGTATTTCTAAAACCTGTTTGCTTTCTTTAACCAACTCAGCAGCAAATAGGCGATCAAATGTGCCTAATAAGTCACTCTTAGAAATTGGTTTAAGATGAAAGGCTGAAAAACCGGCATTTATGCTATCCTGCACAGGTTGAAACATTTTAAGGTGAGTCGTAACGACAATGGAAATATGTGGATATGTTGCAAGAATTTCTTCTCCTGTGTCTATACCATTACTATCTGGCAGTGAAAGGTCAAGGATTGTTATTAACGGTTGCTTTTTCTTTAAAATCATTAAACCTTGTTTAGCTGTAGCTGCTTCAAATATTTCTAAATCTTTATACGGACTATCTTCTACAATCGTTCTTATTTTCTGGCAGTTATCCATATCATCATCTATTATTAATAGTTGAGACAATTCCTTCACCTCCCATTTACCACCTTCGATCATAGGTAGTATTCCAATAATTGTTAAGTAATGGCATTTGTTAAGGTCTTTTTGTAAACGCCACCAAAAATAAATACGCTTTACACTTAAAATTCTATGTTTTCCAACTATAATCACCAAGCCTCTGCTTTTGCTTGTCCAACATTGCTCAAAGTGTTTATATATGAAATTATAAAATATTACCATTAATATTTTACCGCCAAAAGATTTTATTCTACCTCAGCGTAACGGCCCTGAACTAATCCTAATCGATCAACTTTCCCTGCCCTATTTAATGGGATTTCAGAGATAAAAATATATTTTCTTGGCCGCGTATCGTTTGATAAACTGGAGCTTTCTTTACAATATTGATCAAGGTCTTGAACAGTTACATTGTTTTTCTCCGGGACTATGAAAGCAACTACTATTTGGCCAAATCTCTCATCTTTTTCTCCAATTACGGCTGCTTCTTTTACTAAAGGATGGTTTGATAAAAAGGTTTCAATTTCTTGCGGATGTATGTTTTCACTATTCGACAGGATCATTTCATCCACTCTTCCAACCACTGTTAAATCACCTTTTTCATCCAACTTCCCTAAATCACCAGTATAATACCAGCCGCCATTTATAGCATGATTTGTAACATCTGGGCGATTCCAATATCCTTTAAAGGCTTCAGCTGAATTTATGTTCACTATTATTTCACCAACTTCTCCATCATTTACTACATCTGAAGGGTTACTCTTTCCTTGTTTATTTATAGCGACTAATCGAATGTTTTGATGTATTCCTGGCTTCCCAGCACTCCAAGGCTTGTTTTTCACATTATTTGAAGTAGTAAAAGTATATATTTCCGTACTTCCATAATGATTAATAAATTCTTGAGGCTTAAATATTTCGTTACATTTCTCTATTATTTCTTTTGACATTGGGGCACCAGCAAATGTAAGGACCCTCACAGAAGAAACATCCAGATTTTCTATTTTCGAACGATAAATAAGGTCATGATACATGGTTGGCAATAAGTACAAGCAACTAATCCTTTGTTTACTGATAATTTCCGATGCTTCAACCGGATCAAAATCTAGCATGGTATGGCATTCTCCATCTAAAATAGCCATAGATAGAAGAGAACGCAAACCCATTGTGTGGTATAAAGGAACTGCTCCAAGTGTTGAATCTTGGACAACATAGCGATTTTGGACAATATGAGCCATTGTGGAAGCGTATTCATTTTTATGAGAACGAGGAACTCCTTTTGGCTTTCCTGTGGTACCAGACGTATAAAGAATAGTAGATAAATCATCCGCATTTTTCCTTGGAATATTGAAACTCAAAGAATTATTTTTAACCAATTCTTCATAGCTTAAATCTGCTATACCTTGCAAACTTACTATTATAGGTTTATGTTTCAAGTGGTCTGGTTTTAATAGATATCGACTGGCTTCTTCAAAAATAATCATTTTAGCTTCCACATCGTTTATACAATATTGAATATACTCTAAGGACATCCTCAAATTAATCGGAACATAAATAGCTCCAATTTTTTGAGCAGCCCAGAACAAAACAATATTTTCTACCCTGTTTTTTAACAAGACCATTATCCTGTCTTGCTTCCCTACTCCTAGCCTTTGCATGGATGACGCAGCTCGATTTGCTTTTTCATTTATTTCTGAAAATGTATAACACTTGTCTCCTTGAAAAATTGCATATTGATTAGAGGATCTATTAACAGTAGATTCGAAAAGGTCAGTTAAATGCAAGATTTCTCACTCCTTAACAGAAGTTTAGCATACCTCAGGCAAGCAGACGCTTAGAAAATTTAACTAAAAAACGCCTTTACCGTATTTTTATAGCTTCCCTCATTTCATTTTATCAATTTTAAATTCTAGCGTCTTGCACTGTACTCAAACCATTTCGAAATTTTTGTTACTTCCCATTTAGTATTTGTATTATGCAGGTTCAATTTGTTGTTCTCTGGTCCGCTTTTCTTTAATTATCCTAAAATCTTTTCTTTCCATAATAAGAGACACAATGACACCACCAATTATTGCCCAGAAAGGAGAACTGATATCTAAAAAGTTAATTTCCGATATTCCAATGATAAGGGCAAAGAAAGACCCAATTTGAAATTTCGTTTTTGAAAAAGCAGATTGAAGAGAGTTTAAAAGAACACCAATCATAGCAAGTCCTGCTATCGTGCCGATTAATACACCCGGCATCGCAGTGACAAAAGGAACAGCTATTCCAGCGAATAAACCAAAAGCAGCAAATATGACACCATTTACAAATACGGATGAATAACGAGCTTGTTTGTCTCTTCCAGCTTCTTCCGATGCGCAAATTGCTGTCATCGGCCCTGCGACATTAGCATTGTGGCCACCGAAGAAAGAGGTTATCATTCCTCCAATTCCACTTAATAAGGTCATAGCAGTTACCGGAGGCTTATATCCTTGTGTAATCAATACACCGGTTGCCTGAGCATTTTCTGCACCGATAACAAGTATCGCAAGTGGAATAGAAATAGAAATGATTGCATCCAAACTAAATACAGGAAGAACTAATTGCGGAACAATAAAACTTGGTTCCATATCTCCCATTACAAATTGATTCATTGAAACTGCTAGAATAGCTGCAACCATAAATGCAGGTAAAATAGGAGGTAGTTTTTTTATCAAAACGGAAGATAGTAAATAAACCAATATCGCTGATCCCGCAATAAGCGGAGCTTCTTCAATAGAAAGAATCATATCTGTTCCAAATGAAATCATAGCCCCTGCTATCATTGCCATAACGATAGGTACAGGAATCCAGTTCATCACCTTACTAATAAGACCACTTATTCCTAACACAAATACAATAAGTCCTGTAACAAGGTAAGCACCTGCTGCTTCATTTAAGGAATAATTTGATAGAGCACCTGCTACAAGAACAGCACCAGGGATAGTATAAGCACCAGCTATCGGTTGTCTGTAACGTATCGACAAAATAATACCTAATAAACCTCCGAAAAAGTAAATAGCGAAAAGCCACGAAATCGTTTGGACTTCAGTTAATCCTCCATTTTGAGCGCCTCCCATTACAATTAAAGCTGGACCTGTACATCCAAAAATTGCTGCGAGAACACCAGCACTAATCGTATTTACATTCATCGACTTAAGTACTGATTTACGTTCAGTCATTTAATCCCTCCTATACAGTTAATTATCTGAATAAACAGAATTTTTATTCAATGTGATCGCTTAAATGTAAATATGAATGTAAAAGGGTCATAATAGACCCTTCAACAATAAACCTCTTAACATTTTTGTTTTCAATTCCAATGCTTTGTTAATTACTTCCCGGTAAAGTCCGCTTTTCTTTTATCATAGAAAGCATTGACTCCTTCACGGAAGTCATCCGTTGAACGCAACATTCCATACGCATATCCTTCCAATTCTAAACCGGTGCTTAGCGGGGTATCCTGGGAAGAGTTAAGTATGCGCTTAGATACTCTTTGAGCCAATGGCGAGAAGCGTACTAGTTCTTCTACCAGATTATTTACCGCCTGGTCTAATTCGCTGTGGGGCACCACTTCTGTCAGCAACCCCCATTCTTTCGCTTCTTCTGCTCCAATACGGCGGGCTCGCATAATCATATCTTTTGCACGTCCTACTCCTGCAATTTTTGCAATTCGCTGGGTTCCCCCGCTTCCTGGTATCATCCCTAAATTCATTTCTGGCAGTCCTAATTTTGTGTTATCGGCTGCTACCCGAAAGTCACAAGCCATCGCCATTTCTAAACCAACTCCAAACGTGTACCCCTGTAATTGAGCAATAACTGGCTTGGGGGAGCGTTCAGGTGCTGCCACGTTTTCATGCAATACCGACAGCTCTTCCGGGTGGCGGTCTAAAAATTGTTTAATAGTGCCGCCTGAGGTGAACGCTTTGTCTCCTGCTCCTTTTATGATAATTACACGGACATCTTCATCTTGATTTAATCGGTGAAAGATTTCATTGAAGTGCGCTCGTGCTATATAACTGACTGTATTCATTTTCTCCGGACGATCTAATATAATAGTAGCTGTTTGCTGCTCTTCATTCTTTTCCACCCTAATGTGGTCCCATTTTTGTTCTGTAAGTACGTTATTTTCTGACATGACACATTCCACCTTCCTCTAACCTTTTCATTTTTTTATTTAACCTTTTGTCGTGTCTTCCGGCTTATTTTCCTGTAAAATTTGCCTTTCGCTTCTCATAGAAAGCATCGACTCCTTCGCGAAAGTCATCGGTTGAACGCAGCATTCCATACGCATATCCTTCCAGCTCTAAACCGGTGCTTAGCGGGGTATCCTGAGAAGAGTTGAGTATGCGTTTTGCTACTTTTTGGGCTAATGGCGAGAAGCGTACTAATTCATCTACAAGATTATCTACGGCCTTGTCTAATTCGCTATGGGGCACCACTTCTGTCAGCAATCCCCACTCCTTTGCTTCTTCTGCTTCAATGCGGCGGGCTCGCATAATCATATCTTTTGCTCGCCCGACCCCGGCAATTTTTGCAATTCGCTGGGTTCCCCCGCTTCCTGGTATCATCCCTAAATTCATTTCTGGCAGTCCTAATTTTGTGTTATCCGCTGCTACTCGAAAGTCACAAGTCATCGCAATTTCTAAACCAACTCCAAACGTGTATCCCTGTAATTGAGCAATGACTGGTTTGGGCGAACGTTCAGGCGCTGCCACATTTTCATGCAGCACCGATAACTCTTCTGGGTGACGGTCTAAAAATTGTTTAATAGTGCCGCCTGAAGTGAACGCTTTTTCTCCTGCTCCTTTTATAACAATGACACGGACATCTTCGTCTTGATTTAAATTCTGAAATATTTCATTAAAATGTGCTCGTGCTATATAACTGACTGTATTCATTTTCTCCGGGCGATCTAATATAATAGTTGCCGTCTGCCGTTCTTCATTCTTTTCCACCCTAATGTGGTCCCACTTTTGTTCTGAAAGTACATTATTTTCTGACATTACATGACACCTTCCTCTGAGTCCTCTGCTTTTTTGTACTCCCCGTTTTTTAATTTTGCACGTAACACTTTTCCTACTGCGCTTTTGGGGATTTCTGATAAAAATACATAGTCTCTGGGACGCTTGAAATTAGATAAAGCAGCATTATCTTTGCAATAATTATCTAATGTTTCTGCTGTTACAGAGGCATTGTTAGCTACAATAAACGCCACTACTTTTTCACCCCATCGATCATCCTGCAATCCGACCACTGCTGCTTCAGAAACATGTGGATGTGCAGACAATATATCTTCTACTTCGAGTGGATGAATATTTTCACCGCCAGAAATTATCATGTCATCTACTCGACCAACCACATATAGGTCTCCATCTGAATCTACGATGCCCATGTCGCCGGTGAAATACCAGCCGTCACGCAAAGATTTTTTTGTCGCATCTTCTCGTCTCCAATATCCTTGAAAAGCTTCAATCGACCTCGTGTCTACAATAATTTCACCGGGCTCTCCTTTTTCAACAATGTCATCTGGTGCAGCGTTTCCATCCGGGTCAGGAATGACCAAGCGAAGATTTTGGTGAAACCCAGCTTTACCAGCACATCCCGGTTTTTTGTCTAAGTAATCACAGATGGAGAAAGTATATACTTCTGTGCTGCCATAATGGTTGACAAATACTTCAGGGGATAGCTTTTTAAAGCATTCTTCTGTGAGTGCTTGGGTCATAGCTGCTCCTGCATAACCAAGTTTCCGTAACGACGTCAGATCATATTTTTCATATTCTGGATGATGCAGCACATCATGAATAATCGTTGGGACTAAATAAACACTAGATATTTTCTCTTTCTCTACTACTTCTAACACTTTTTTTGGTTCAAAATCTGGGATCATAGCCAGTTTTCCATTTAAAAATGCCATCGATAAAAGCGAGCGCATTCCCATCGTGTGATAAAGCGGCATAATACCAAGAGTACTTTCTTTTTGTTCATATTTATTTTGAATAATATGAGCTATAGCTGCACCATACTCGTTTTTATGTGTGCGCGGGACTCCTTTAGGTTTTCCAGTCGTGCCTGAGGTGTAAAGCATAAGGCAGTAATCCTTCTCTGATATTACAGGTTTCTTGAAATTTTCATTTTTCTGTGAGATTACCTTCTGATAAGTGGTATCTGCTTTGGAATCGTCGTGAATACTCATTAGCAATGGCTTATTTTGCTCGGTCGCTTTCATCACCGCTTCTTCACTAACTTGTTCATAAACCACCATCTTCGCTTCAGCGTTTTGCACACAATACTTTACTTCATCCGCTGATAATCTATAGTTAATAGGAGTGAAAACGGCTCCAATTTTTTGAATAGCCCAATAAAGGGCAACCATTTCTTTTCGGTTTTTTATTAGAGTAATAACCCTGTCTCCCTGTTCCACGCCCAAATGTTGTAAACCAAAAGCTAATCGGTTTGTCATTTGGTCCATTTCTTGATAACTATAACGAGTATCCTCTTCTACGATTGCTGTTGATAAAGGATATCTGGAGACAGCAAACTCAAAAAGGGAACCTAAATTCAAAGATCTTCACCTTCCTTATTCAGAATTGCCATCGGTTGATTGTTGAACAGCTTCAACGATACCTGTATATCCAGTACAACGGCACAAGTGACCGGATAACATTTCTTTAATCTCTTGCTTCTCTGGTTGAGAATTTTCATTTAAAAACTCCACACTAGACATTAAAATTCCAGGTGTGCAAAAACCGCACTGAAGCGCATGATGTTTTGAGAAAGCCTCTTTCAGTGAACGCCCGGTCTCATTATTATCTAGCCCTTCTACGGTTTCGATCTTTGTTTCATCAGCTTGAACAGCAAATATAAGGCAGCTTCTAACTGCTTTTCCATCCAGTAAAACAGTACAGGCTCCGCACACTCCGTGTTCACATCCAACGTGTGTACCTGTCAACCCAACATCCTCCCGTAAAAAATCACTAAGCAGCTTGCGCGGTTCTACTTCTTTTTCGTGAGATTTTCCATTTATCATCGTTTGTATCTTCATTTTTTCCTTGCTCTCTACTTTTTTGATCATGTTACTCCCCACTTTCAATTGCTCTTTGATAAGCTTTGTGCAAGGATTTTTTTATTAAAACTTCTGCTAAATTTATTCGATATTCTGCTGACGCATGTAAATCAGAATCCGGCTCGGCTTTCTCTACCATTTTTTGTACGACTTCTTTTATCCCTTGTTCGGTTAATTTTTGTCCTATTAATAGATTGAAATCGTCTTCTTCTGCCAACAAGGGAACAGCATCAATACCTCCTGCTGCTATTGTTCCACCTAAAATGTTTCCGTCTTCGTCAACATCAAGCATGCTAGCTGCAGCAACTAGAGCAAAGTCTCCATGCCTGCGGCTGAATTCTTCAAAAGCGTATCCTTTTGGAATGGAATCTATCGGTATATGAATAGCTGTCAGCAATTCATCAGGCATCATATCTGTTGTCAAATAAGTTAGAAAAAATTCATCCAAAGGAGCTTCTCTTTCTTCATCTGCATTCGAAATAATCACTTTTGCACCTAGAGTTAAGAGAGTAAGAGGAAGTTCTGCACTGGGATCGGCGTGAACCAGGCTTCCCCCTACTGTCCCGCGGTTTCTTGTCTGAGAATGACCGATAAATCTAGAGGCTTCTCTAAGAATCGGAACATTATTTGCTGCTAATTCAGATTTCTCTAAATCGCTTTGGCGCGTGAGAGCACCTATTTTTAAATAACCTTCCTCCAGTTTTATATAATCTAATTCTTTTAAATGGTTAATATCTATCAGACACTCCGGTTCTGACATCCTCATATTCAATATAGGGATAAAACTTTGCCCTCCCGCAAGAATTTTTCCTTCATCTCCATAATCGGTTAAAAGCTCTAATGTTTCTTTTACTGTTGATGGACGGAAATAGTCAAATTGAGCCGGTTTCACTTCTCTCACTCCTTTTTGAACGGTAATCGCCAATACTAGGAAGCGGACTGCTGCCTTTGTAATTCTTTTTTAGCTTTCTTAAAAAAGTCATTTATAATTAACTTGGCAACTCCACCGAGCATACGCTGCCCAATAGATGCCACTTTTCCTTTCACGTCAGCTGTATACGTATAATGAAGTAACGTTTCATTAGCTCCATCAGATTCTAAATGAATATTTCCTTCTGCATCCACAATTCCTGGGTTGCCTTCCCCATGCACAATAAGAGTGTAGTGGTTTGGTTCCTCCACATTCGTTAATGTTATGGTTGCGTCATATTTTCCTTTAACAGACGCAATACCTACGGAAAGGTCGGCCTTATATTTGTTTTCCTCCATTTTTTCTAAGTCTTTGCATCCCATAATGCATTTTTCCAAAACGTCAGGATCCATTAATTGGTTAAATACCTCTTCCTTGTTACCTGGTAATTTGATTTCGCCTTTGCCTTCCATTTAGTATTCCTCCTTTACAACAGCTCGTTTTTTTTCTTGAATCTTTCTCCATATTCTATCTGGGGAAAGAGGAAGGTCATCTATCATAATGTCAAAGGGCGTCAAAGCATCCGTTACTGCATTTGCTATGACTGATGGAGCACTCATAGTGTTTCCTTCACCTAAACCTTTAGCTCCTAAAGGGGTGAGCGGAGAAGGTGTTTCTTGATGTTCGATTGTAATGTTTGGAATCTCTGTAGCAGTAGGACAAAGGTAATCCATAAAACTGCCGCTTTGCAGTTGTCCATTACTGTCATATGCCAGCTCTTCAAACATAGCTCCGCCAAGTCCGTGCGCCAGTCCCCCTAATATTTGTCCATTTGCTATAGTAGGGTTGAGCAATTTACCTGCATCATGTACAGTCACATAATCTAAAATGTCTACATGTCCTGTATCAGGGTCTACTTCCACGGTAACTACATCTGCAACAAAACCATACGTTACAGATCCATTCACTGTATCGTCATGTGCAGGTGCCTTAGCTGCTGAAATTGTATAAAACGCAGATTCGTGCATGCCTGGTTCCATGCCTTCTGGCAAATCTGTCGGGTTCCAATGCGCTGTACCTATCAACCTTTTTAAGCTCACTTGTTTTGTTTCATCTTCTTCTGCTACGGCCCGGCCATTTTTAATGGTTAAGTTTTGTGAAGACTCACCAAGTTGGTGTCCCGCAATACGAAGCAATTTATTACGAACTTTTTGAGCAGCTTGGTATATAGCACTTGACCCAATGGGAGCAAAGCGGCTGGAATAACTTCCTGAAGCAACGGACCAAGGGTTTGTGGCAGTGTCCATCTCAGCAATTACTTTTACTGCTTCTGGTTCCACATTTAACACTTCACTAACAATTTGTGCAGCTACCGTTTCATGACCTTGTCCCGATGGTACTGTGCTGATTCTGACCGTAACACTTCCTCGTGGATCAATACTGACAGTAGCTCCTTCTGCACATCCTGATTTAGGCAGAGACTGTTGACGCTCTTCTGGCGTTAGAGCGACCGTGACATAACCCATGTTAGACCCCGAAGGTTCCACAATCGCTGCTAAACCGATACCAAGATACTTTCCCTTCTTCCACGCTTCTTTTTGTTTCTTTCTAAATTCGTTATATTGAGCTGTGTCCAGGGCCGTTTTCAAGGCTTTCTGATAATTACCACTGTCATAAATGCCCCCAGAAGGAGTCTCATACGGAAAAGCATCGGAAGGAATTAAGTTTTTCTCTACTAAATCGACTGCATCGATATCCAACTTTTTTGCAATGTGCTGCATCATGCGCTCAAGCGGAAAATACAGCTGTTGTCCTCCGTACCCTCGTATGAGTCCAGTAGGACTTTTATTTGTCATAACAGCGACTGTTTCCATCTGTAAGTTTTTTATTTTATAAGGTCCAAGCGTATTAGAATGCGTTCGGTATAAACTCGCTGGTTCAGGGGCCCTTATATATCCGCCAACGTTGTCTACCATTTTCATTTTCATTCCAAGAATCGTACCATCATTATTTACAGCTGCATCTATCCAGGTCACTCTGTCTGTTCCACTAGAACTGGCCATCAAGTTCTCTTGTCGATCTTCCGTCCATTTCACTGGCACTCCTGCTTTTCTGGCAGCTACAGCCATTAAAACGATATACGGAAACATACCGGATTTAATTCCATAACTTCCGCCGATATCTTTTGGTACCATCAACCGCAGTTGGTTACTTGGAACATTTAATGCGGCTGACATCACAGTGTGTAAAGTAAACGGGCCATGGAAGTTAGCCCATACGGTATATTGATTTTCACTAGATGTATAATCTGCGATAACTCCATAATTTTCTACGGGAGTAGCACTATATTTTGGAAAGTGAAATTTATGGCTTATGACCATATCCGCTTCTTCAAAAGCTTTTTCTGAATCCCCATAATCATAGAATCGCTGGTTAGCAATATTGGTACCGATATTTTCGTGTAAAATCGGTGCATCATGCTCCATTGCTTCCTCAATGTCGACTACGGCATCAAGAGGTTCATATTCTACTTTAATCGTATCTAACGCATCTTCAGCGAGATACCGATCTTTTGCTATTACTACAGCTACAGGCTCTCCTACAAATCTCACTTTATCTACAGCTGCAGGGTAATAATGGATAGGTTCTGATACACCTACCGGGAAGGGTTTTGTATGTTCTAAAATATCTTCTCCGGTTAGTACGTCCACAACCCCCTCCATCTTTAAGGCTTGTTCGGTATTGATTTTTTTAATGTTTGCATGGGCATACGGACTGCGCAAAATCGCTGCGTGATGAATATTAGCGAAAGGCTCTAAGTCATCAACATAACTTCCTTCACCTGACATTAATCGTGCATCTTCTACCCTGCGCATAGAATGTCCAATTCTATCAGTCATTTTTGAACACCTCTTTTAGAACATAACGTTCATAGTCTTGCTTTGTATCAATGTCATGCAGTTTAAATCCTTTTTTATGCAACAAGCGGCGATCTTTTTTGTTATTTTCTATTACCATTCTGCCTCCTTTATCTCCACTTACTTTTTTTAAATCTTTAAACAATGTTTTATCAAAAAGTACTGGATGATTTGGAATTCCGTCATAGGCTGGCTGACTGATAACAACACGTTCTTTTGTGTAATGGCTAATGAGGTCATTTATCACTTCTTCTTTCATACCAGGTTGATCACCAAGTAAAATACCTGCTGCGTCGATACCTTTTGGCAAGTTATCTATTCCTTTCTTTAAGGAAGTACTCATTCCTGATGCAGCTTCACTATTCCAAACAACTTTTACATCCAAATCCTTCAACTCATTTTCTAATAATGGGAAATGTGGATTGAGCACAACAACTATTCCATCAGCTTTACTGTTACATGCTGTTTTAACAACCATTCTTAACATGCTTTCTTTAGGAGCGGGAAATAAAAGCTTTTGTGCTCCCATCCTCGTAGAGAATCCCGCCGCTAATACAACCAACCAAATTTTTGTTTTTTTATTCATCTTTTAAAACCTTTTCATGAAAGCACTTTCATTTTTTGTCCGTGAATGGAACCTGCCTTCAAATGAAGAGATGAACCGTTACGACCGTTTTTCACTTTTAACATTTCGGCTAGAATGCTTAACGCAATTTCCTCTGGAGTTTCTGCACCGACATCAAGCCCCACCGGATAATGCAAATTGCTCATATCGCTTGGAAAAGTTGTTCCTTGTCTTTCTAGCGATTCCATTAATCTTCTTGTTCGTTGTCTAGCTCCCAAAACCCCAAGATATGTTAGATTTTTTGATAACATTTTCTCTAAATAAAACAAATCTTTTTCAAAATGATGAGACATGATGACAACGGACACATCTCCCTCAAAGTCCAATGTTTCCATATCACCTGGAGAAGAAATATGCACGAAACGGTCTATATGTGGAAACTTTTCTCTCGTCAAGTATTCAGGACGATGGTCAACCAAACTCACATGCCACCCCAAATTTTTTGCTAATTGAGTAACTGGAACGGCATCGGATCCTGCTCCAAAAATTACAATTTTTGGAGTAGGTTGTATAGTTTCCATAAAACATTCAACTGGAAACGGTTTCCCCTCTTCTTTAGAAAGCGCTTTTATTTTAAATAATGTATAATCCTCCACCTTTGAAGGGTCGGTTTCTTCCATAAAATCGTTATAGTCCCACACACTGCCCGCAGATATTTTTTCTTCTTCTCCTGATCTTGTCACAGTAACAAGTCTATAGGGCTCGGGACTCGTTAATGATTTACGATAAGTGAGTAGAATGTTGTGAGCGACCAAAGGATTTTTTTCCGGGTCAAACAATTGGAGAAATATGGTGAGTCCTCCGTCACATCCAACTCCTAACCCCCATAAAGCATCCTCGTCTCTTAAATCATAATTTATAATTTGAGGTTCTCCAGTTCTCATAACTGTCTTACAATATTCAAATATATCTCCTTCTACACACCCCCCACTTAAAACGCCAATTATATTTCCGTTTTCATAAAAAATACTTTTAGCTCCAGTCTGACGGTATGTTGAACCTTCCGTATTTATAATAGTGGCAATTACTGCTTTTTCTTTGTGAAGCCAGCAATGTTCTAGTTCATTTATAAGATGAAGCATAATATTCACCTCATTTAACGGTTATAAGTGGATTATATAAATAGTTTTGATGTAATTGTTTTAAAATTCACTTTATTCCATTTTCATTATTTTGCTTTTTTCGACAAGGATTTTAAAAATAATAAAAGTTTTATTTTGTGGTCTTAAGCCTATTCTTCTCGGGTTTTCCCTCAATTTATATTACGTGTCTTGCCAAAACTTCAATCGGCATTTTAATAATTTTTTAAACTTTCATTTATATAAGAAATATTCTGTAAGAAGCTTTTGATCAGGATAATTCGCTTTATCTAAAAAATTAAAAGCAAAATATTGAAAGTTGCGATTTACTTATACAAGTTATTTTTATGAATAATTGATTCGCCCCATAAAAAAACACGCTGAACAACTTATTAGGATTAGTCATTCAGCGTGTTTTTTTATGGATCAAGAAGTTAGAAGATATTATGAGCTATAGTCTAGTTGGCCTAAAGGGCCCGTTATTTCAAATCATTACGGAAATGCGCTTTGAGTGATACTTCAATCCTACCCGCCGCTTACTGGCGGAATCAAAGCAACCGTATCTCCCTCTTCAAGCACTTCCGATCCATCAGCATACTCTTCATTTACTGCTGCCATCGTATGATCAAGAGAAGATAAGCCATGTTCTTCTTCAAGCCATTGCTTTAATTGGTCTATTGTTACACCAGCTTTTTCTATTTCCAAACTGTTCTTTCTGGTTTCTTCTTGCAGCCGGGCAAAAAACAACACTTTAATCATTGCTTGCTCCTTTCGGGGGTTTTCCTTCCGGATAGGGAGTGTTTTCTAACTGATCCCCGATCCAGGCTGAGCCATCATCCCAATGCTCTTTTTTCCATATAGGCACGATCTCTTTGATACGCTCAATGATGTACTCATTGGCCTCGTAAGCAGATTTTCGGTGAGGGGAGGATACGGCGATCACGACAGCCGCGTCTGATATTTCTAATGTGCCAGTTTGGTGAGTGATCGCGCTCCTCGTATCCGGCCATTTTTCTTGTACTTCCTTATCAATCTGTGCGAGCATTTTTTCAGCCATATCTTTATAGGCCTGGTACTCCAACCTTAATGTTCGTTTACCATGTGTAAATTCACGGACGGTGCCGATAAAGGTCGTAATCGCTCCACATTCACGGCGCTTGACTTTCTGAATGACATCCTCTATGGAAATAGGATGATCCGTCACCTCAAAGCGTTTATTTTCACTCATCTCTTTCCCACCTTTTGAAAATATATATCATCTCTACTCCTTTTCTTTTGCGATAAAGCGGTGGTATAAATCTTTGGCTTTGTTTATTTCTTTTGTTCCATGGACAAGCACCCGGCCGTCCTGAAAAACGGCGAGCCGGCAGTCGCTTAGCTTGCAAATGAGAAGATAGCTGTTTTTACGTACTTTACCGAATTCACTAAGCTCGCTCTCCAGGTTGTTAAAATCATACTCTTGTTTTTCAGAGGGACGAATTTGGACGGTGTTTCGTCCGCATAAAACTTCAAGCTTTGTGTCCTGTTCGTTCACTAAGTACAGGTA